>NZ_CP045200.1:2200000-2505406 GCF_018636735.1 Erythrobacter sp. 3-20A1M
GGCCCACCATCCCTTATTTCCGGGTTATCAGGGGCCTTAGCTCAGCTGGGAGAGCACCTGCTTTGCAAGCAGGGGGTCATCGGTTCGATCCCGATAGGCTCCACCAGCCATAACCGGACACTCCAGGATGAAACGAAAGCGGATCCCGCCATCGGGCGGGTAGGCGATCATTGATCGCCGTCTTTGACATTGTGAATGGGTTTTATAATCGATGCCGTGATGCATGGCTTCGATCTGCGGTGATGAGCCGTGATCGAATGACCTGCATTGCATTATCAGATGTAATATCTGGCTGAGATTATCCTCCGCATCATCGTGAAGACGTATGGGCTTTTATGCAGGCCTGTCGTTGATGGTGTGGATTCTCAAGCGTGAGGTAAGAGCATTTGGTGGATGCCTTGGCATGCACAGGCGATGAAGGACGTGGCACGCTGCGATAAGCGTCGGGGAGTTGTGAGCAAACTTTGATCCGGCGATTTCCGAATGGGGAAACCCACCTTCACCATTTCTTCTCTGATCCCTTCGGGGTTCGGTGGAGAGGTGGACAAGGTATCACTAAGCTGAACACATAGGCTTGGTGAAGCGAACCCGGGGAACTGAAACATCTCAGTACCCGGAGGAAAAGACATCAACCGAGATTCCCGTAGTAGTGGCGAGCGAACCGGGACCAGGCCAGTGCCTTTTCAGAAATTAGCAGAACACTTTGGAAAGAGTGGCCATAGCGGGTGACAGCCCCGTATGCGAAAATGACTGAAAAGGACTTGAGTAGGGCGGGACACGTGAAATCCTGTCTGAACATGGGGGGACCACCCTCCAAGCCTAAATACTCGTGCATGACCGATAGCGAACACAGTACCGTGAGGGAAAGGTGAAAAGCACCCCGATTAGGGGAGTGAAACAGTACCTGAAACCGGATGCTTACAAGCAGTTGGAGCCCCATAGGGGGTGACAGCGTACCTCTTGCATAATGGGTCAGTGACTTAATTTATCATGCAAGCTTAAGCCGTTAGGTGTAGGCGCAGCGAAAGCGAGTCTGAATAGGGCGACTGAGTATGATGAATTAGACCCGAACCCCGGCGATCTAGGCATGACCAGGCTGAAGGTGCGGTAACACGCACTGGAGGGCCGAACCGTTGCATGTTGAAAAATGCTCGGATGAGTTGTGTTTAGGGGTGAAAGGCCAATCAAGCCGGGAAATAGCTGGTTCTCCGCGAAATCTATTGAGGTAGAGCGTCGGATGTATGCCGATGGGGGTAGAGCACTGGATGGGCTAGGGCTGCGCGAGCGGTACCAAACCTAACCAAACTCCGAATACCATCGAGTCTTATCCGGCAGACAGACGGCGGGTGCTAAGGTCCGTCGTCAAAAGGGAAACAGCCCTAACCTACAGCTAAGGTCCCCAAGTCATATCTAAGTGGGAAAGCATGTGGGAATCCCAAAACAACCAGGAGGTTGGCTTAGAAGCAGCCATCCTTTAAAGAAAGCGTAACAGCTCACTGGTCTAAATAAGGGTTCCTGCGGCGAAGATGTAACGGGGCTAAAGATATGCACCGAAGCTTAGGGTGTACAGTTTACTGTACGCGGTAGCGGAGCGTTCCGTAAGCGAGTGAAGCCGAAGGGTAACCGACGGTGGACGTATCGGAAGTGCGAATGCTGACATGAGTAGCGATAAAGAGGGTGAGATGCCCTCTCGCCGAAAGACCAAGGGTTCCTGCGCAACGCTAATCGGCGCAGGGTGAGCCGGCCCCTAAGACGAGCCCGAAGGGGGTAGTCGATGGGAACCACGTTAATATTCGTGGGCCTGCAGATGTGTGACGGATTGCGGAAGTTGTTCGATCTTATTGGATTGATCGGGCAGCCAAGTTGTCCCAGGAAATAGCCTCTGCATATAGACCGTACCCGAAACCGACACAGGTGGTCAGGTAGAGTATACCAAGGCGCTTGAGAGAAGTATCCTGAAGGAACTCGGCAAATTGCCTCCGTACCTTCGGAAGAAGGAGGCCCTGAATCGAGGCAACTCTTTTCAGGGGGCACAGGCCAGGGGGTAGCGACTGTTTATCAAAAACACAGGACTCTGCTAAGTCGGCTTCAAGACGACGTATAGGGTCTGACGCCTGCCCGGTGCTGGAAGGTTAAGAGGAGGAGTGCAAGCTCCGAATTGAAGCCCCAGTAAACGGCGGCCGTAACTATAACGGTCCTAAGGTAGCGAAATTCCTTGTCGGGTAAGTTCCGACCTGCACGAATGGCGTAACGACTTCCCCACTGTCTCCAGGATATGCTCAGCGAAATTGAATTCTCCGTGAAGATGCGGAGTACCCGCGGTTAGACGGAAAGACCCCGTGCACCTTTACTGCAGCTTCAGAGTGGCATTAGGAAATGACTGTGTAGCATAGGTGGGAGGCTTTGAAGCGACGGCGCCAGCTGTCGTGGAGCCATAGGTGAAATACCACCCTGTGATTTTCTGATGTCTAACCACGCACCGTTATCCGGTGTTGGGACCCTCTGTGGCGGGTAGTTTGACTGGGGCGGTCGCCTCCTAAAGAGTAACGGAGGCGCGCGATGGTAGGCTCAGGACGGTTGGAAACCGTCTGCAAGAGTGCAATGGCATAAGCCTGCCTGACTGCGAGACTGACGAGTCGAGCAGAGACGAAAGTCGGTCATAGTGATCCGGTGGTCCCTCGTGGAAGGGCCATCGCTCAACGGATAAAAGGTACGCCGGGGATAACAGGCTGATGATTCCCAAGAGCTCATATCGACGGAATCGTTTGGCACCTCGATGTCGGCTCATCACATCCTGGGGCTGGAGCAGGTCCCAAGGGTTTGGCTGTTCGCCAATTAAAGTGGTACGTGAGCTGGGTTCAGAACGTCGCGAGACAGTTTGGTCCCTATCTGCCGTGGGCGTCGATACTTGAAAGGAGTTGCCCCTAGTACGAGAGGACCGGGGTGAACGTACCTCTGGTGTACCTGTCATCCTGCCAAGGGTGCCGCAGGGTAGCTATGTACGGACGGGATAACCGCTGAAAGCATCTAAGCGGGAAGCCTCCCTTGAGATTAGGTATCTTCGAACCGTCATAGACCATGACGTTGATAGGCCGGGTGTGGAAGCGCAGTAATGCGTGGAGCTAACCGGTCCTAATAGTTCTTTTCGCGCTTGAGAATTCCGCACCATCAATGACAGTCCTGAATGGATATGTCCGATGGGGAGGATCCTCCAGCCGGATAGCCCACTGACTACGACCCGAAAGGGTGCATCGATTATACACCGCACGCCGGCTTTATTGCTTGGTGGTCTTAGCGCCTGTGACCCACCCGATCCCATCTCGAACTCGGACGTGAAACCAGGCAGCGCCGATGGTACTAGTGCCTAAGCACTGGGAGAGTAGGTCGCCGCCAGGCATTATAGCCGGCGGGCGTGTGCAAAACCCATTCACGATTTCAATAGCCGCTGCCGGAGCGATCCGAGCGGCGGCTTTTTCGTCTCCGGGCTCAACGCGCGGAGGCTGGTCCCGGCCCGCTGGGTCGCGTGGCCGATCGGTCGACTAGCGTGACCGTGAAATCGGCGAAGGCAGCCACGGAACTCGTTTCCGCCGGCATCCAAGGCCGAACAGGTACCGCGGGGTGGAGCAGTCCGGTAGCTCGTCAGGCTCATAACCTGAAGGTCGTTGGTTCAAATCCAACCCCCGCAACCACCGCTATAGAACTAACCGGCTTCCTCCCTGAGGTGGCCGGTTGGTCATATGCGAAATCGATGATTTTCGACGGATCGGAGACGAACTCGGCGAAGAGCGAGCGGTCGTCCCGAATGATGACGATCTTGTCGAGGAGGGACCGCAGGGTCTCGGATGCTTCCTCGCGCACGGTTTCGTCCGACAACGCGAGATGGGCTGTCTTCACCTTTTCCCTGTACCGTTCGAGCAGGACCGGATGGGGCAAGACCTCCGCCTGTTTCACAGTACCCAGCCGAGAAAGGCGGTCTTCGAGATCTCTCTTCTGAGCCTCCCGTTCATTGAGCATGCCGAGCAGCGTGTCGCTCACTGCGCCCTTGGTGAAGTGACGGGCGATGTTCTTGATCTCGAAATCGAGAACCGCGATCTGAGTCTCCAACCGCGTACCGTCGGAATTCTCGCTCGCGCGGAGACGTTCGACCTCCTTGGAGAATTCGACGGCGAAAAGTTCGGCCATCTCCGACGTCAAAAGGCGTTCGCGAATTACGGAGAGGGCTGCCTCCTCGATGACTGATTTTCGGATGGACAGCGCGCTTTCGCAGCCCCCTTCACGATTGCTCGCGCAACGGTAGTAATCCTTGCCGTTGATCACGAAATTCCCTCCGCAAGCGCCGCATTTTATGATGCCCGAGAGTAGGTGACGCTTTCTCATTGCGCCCGCCGAATTCCCGGATACACCTGGACGTTGTCGGCGCTCCACTTCGCGATCGACCTTCTTCCAGAGGGCTCGATCGATGATCTGAAGGCGTCGGGCCCTGGTTTCAGAGTCAGGATCCCTTCGCCATTCGCGACGCCCCCACACAAGTTCCCCGCGGTAGAGGGGGTTGTGGAGGATGCCGACAAGCTTCTTCGGGTCGCCTCTGATCGAGGACTGGTTCCATCGACCGCCTCGCGGACCGGGTATGCCATCCGCGTTCAGGTTCCGGGCAATCGTGTATGCTGACTTACCCTGTGAGAACTCGGTAAATATGCGATTGACGATCGGCGCAGCTACAGGGTCGGGTTCGAGCAATCCTCTGATCCTATCCCCTTCGGTATTGACCTTGTCGCTGAGTCTGTAACCGTAGGCCCTTCCTCCGGCGAAGCGCCCTGCCAGAACCGCAGCCTCCATTCCGCGTATCGTCTTGTTCCGGAGATTCTGAAGGAAAAGGGCGCCCATCATTCCGGCGACGGCCAGTTTCACGTCATCAATCTCACCCTCGGTGGTCGTATGCAGACCGACACGATCGAACCGGAGCTTCTTTCCAAGCCATGCCACGTCCTCACCGTCGCGGGCGATCCTATCCAGCGCCTCGCAGACGACCATGTCCACTTGCCCGGTCCTGACGGAGTTCAGCAGCGCCTTCAGGCCCGGCCGATCTCGTCGATATTGGTCGCCGGAAGACGGCTATCTGTCGACCATGCACGATCCCTAAACAGGCGTGGCCAAGCTTAGATCTGGAAGGATAGATTTGATTGCTATTCTGGCGTCGAATGTTTTGAGGTGCAACCCAGCCTTAAGCTTCGGATTGTTCGCCGGAGGGCGAGAGGATACCGTCGTGAAGGCGTGCCCGTGAGTCAAAATCTCAATCTAGGAGTGAGCCGAGCCTGCTTCCATTCGAGCAGGATTGGTATGTTGGCCGCATCCCTCAGGCGCGATCTCGGAGGGAGAGACACTCAAGGTGATGGCACCGCCGATCCGAGGATCGTCGGGTCGAAGTCGGCGAGGAGGTTGCGGCCCGTGACCGGACGGCACGACCGTGTCGTTATCCGCGAAGGCCCACCAGCCAGTGGGCCCGACGACACCAGCACGGCGACGAGTGCGACCTCGATCCTGAAGCCGATCGACGGCGGCTCGTCCTTCCTGTGCCAGTCCCTCATCGGACCGGCATAGGGCCGACGGGCCGTGGAAACCAGCCCGGGCGGCTTCGACACGTCGAGGCGTGCGGCGTAGACATGGTGGATGCCCGCCAC
This sequence comes from Erythrobacter sp. 3-20A1M, assembly GCF_018636735.1. Classification (NCBI taxonomy): domain Bacteria; kingdom Pseudomonadati; phylum Pseudomonadota; class Alphaproteobacteria; order Sphingomonadales; family Erythrobacteraceae; genus Erythrobacter; species Erythrobacter sp. 3-20A1M. The sequence continues at coordinate 2,205,679 of NZ_CP045200.1, forward strand.
GAAGCCCGATTCGAAATTGCCCGACGCGTTCGCGAAGTCTTTCGGCGCTCGGGTGGCGGTCCTACGCGAGCGAGCCGGTCTTTCCTTCGCGGAGTTCGCAGAGCCGATGGGCACAAGCAAAGGCTATCTGTGGAAGGTGGAGAAAGGCGAGACCGTCCCGACCCTCAGGAACGCCGCACGGATGGCGCGCGTGTTGGGCGTGACGCTGTCGGAGCTGGTGGAGGACGTCGACATCTCGGGCATGGAACTCGGAAGCAGACCCTATCGAGGGCAGGGCACGCGCAAGGACTGAAAGGTCCGATCCGAGCACATGGCGCTTGACTGCCGTATCAATTAATTTATACGACCTCTCATCCACCGGGAGGCCGACATGCATCGACGCAGGACATCATCGCCAAGACACTGGTGCGACAGGCCGCGGGACCATGAACTGCGGCACCGCTTCGCCAACGAGCTCGCGTCCACGCTTGCCGCGCTACATCTCACCAAGGCGAGCGGCGACCGATCGGCGCTGATCGACCAGGCGATTGACCGTGTCGAGGCTCAAAGTAGACTCTTTCGGTTCCTCGTCGACCCTCTGCCGGCGACGTGCAACCTGATGGAGCACGTGGCCGAGCTCTGCCATCTGCTCCTTCGCTCGCGCAGATCGGACGGGCTAGTGAAGATGAAGGTTTCCGTGGTCACGATCATCGTGCCGTCGCAGGTCGCCGAGGCGGTGCTCACGATAATGAACGAGCTGCTCGTGAACGCACTCAAGCGCGTCGATCGCGGGGTCATCGACGTGCGGGCCAGCATCGATACCGACGCCCTTACATTCACCGTCGCCAACGACTGCCATCAAGAGCCCGCCCGCGCTCAAATCCACGGAGTGGGGGTCGAGGCCATACGCCAGATCGCGGACGAATACGGCGCGCTCCTCGACTTCGGCGTCCGCGAGTCCCGCTTCGAGGCAAGGCTGATCTGGCCGGCCGAGCGGGAAGGCGATCCCGAACCCGACGACGACCTTCCCTTCTAGGAGAACCAGGATGCGATACGAACTGCGCGTCCGCGACGACGCGGACACGGTGCTGCGCGCTGACCGCCCGGCCGGACTCGTGAGGCTGGCCGAGGAGGCCAGACTAAAGATCTCGACCGAGATCGTGATCGAGCTGAAGTTCGGCGAACGGACGCTCACGAGCGTATCGACCATGGTCTTCGAGCTGCAGCGATAGATGGAAGGGCCATGCACGCTGCCGAGGCCGTGCCTCTGACGACCCTATTTCCCGTCAATGCGTCGGAGGCTCGACCGACTTCAGTACTTCGGCAACACTCATGCCAGCCTTGGCCGCGAACAGACGGGTCACCTCATGCACGAGCCCAGAAAGGTCCACCGCCACCGTCGCGAAACGCAGAGTTTCCTCGTGACGCAGGACGGCGACACCATTCGCAAGTTCGGATCGCGAGACGATCTCAAAGGTCCAGTCCCCCCCGACCTGACTCTTGTCGCGAAGTGTCTCGAGGGCTTGCCCCATCACGATCAGAACGACGGACTGCCCGTTCATTGCCCGACTGACAGCCTCCGCATGATCGCGGCGATGCTGCGCGACAAGCTCGCCCGCCACCCGCACCGCGGGGCCGGCATCGCAGATCGCGAGGCAGGTGGCGATCTCCAGCACGTCGACCGGGCCGTAGCGATGGAGCTTCCCCCTACCCACCGGAGCGAGGTCCGGAACGCGCAGTGTCCGCAACTGCTTCATCCGCGCCATGAGAGGTGGGTCGACCTCCAGATCTCCCTTAATCGGTGCGCCGCGCCTCATGCGCGGTGACCAATCTCTCAGTCCGAACAGCTGCCTCAGCAGGTCGGCGACCTCGATCGCGTCCAGCCCGATCGCCGAACTCACGAACTCAGATTCCGAATAACCACCAATCTACCGACGAAAGGAAGCAAGACCATGAAGCACAAAACATCCCACGATAGAACGCTGCCGGAGCGCATCACTGTGATCGACCTGGAGACGTCCCCGGACCCAATCACACAGCGCATCCTGAATGCCCGGAATACCGTGCGTGGGTCAAGCTGGGCGACATGCCGCATATCGTTCAGAGGCACCAAACAGGATCGGCTCGCGTCAGTTCAGAGACGCGCTCGCACGGCTCTCACGCAACCTTCATGAACGACACCGCGGTCGATGATGTCGAATGCTCCTGGCAGACACGGTTACGCCCCGCGCCCTTGGCCCGGTAAAGAGCCTTGTCAGCCTCTCTCAGGGCTGTTTTGACGCTTCGCCCCTGGCCGAAATCGGAAACCCCGAAGCTTGCGCTCAGGGCGGTCTGCTCGCCGATCGCGTCGTGCCTGAACCGGTGAAATTCTGTGCGGATCATGTCGGCGATGACGACGGCATCGTCCGGCGCGGTATCGATCAGGAGGATGCCGAATTCCTCCCCGCCCATGCGCCCCACGATCCCGCCGGACCGGGACAATATGCGGGCGAAACCCTGGAGGACGTCGTCGCCGACATGGTGGCCGTAAAGGTCGTTGACGGCTTTGAACCGGTCGATGTCGCACATGACGACTGAGCCGGCTGCGGCCGCCGCCTCTCTGGCCCTTTCATCGAACGTGCGGCGATTGAGCAAGCCGGTGAGATGGTCATGCTCGGCCCGGTGCTTGTGAACGCCGATGACGCTGGCCACGATCCTGGCGATGACAAGCACGGCCAGCGCTGCGGTCAGACCGCCGAGCGCGTCAAGGAAAACTCCCTCGAACGTCGCGGCGTCCATGACCGGGAAAGGTGTCGGTTCTCCCACCAGGAGGGGGAACATCGGTGCGCGAATCGCCAGGCCGATCAGCGAGCCTGCGCTCAGCGCGAGCAGTCCATTGTCGATCAGCCCGCGGCGCTGTCGGCGCGCCTGAATGCGGATTGCATCGTAAAGGATGTAGACGCCGGCCAGCTGAAACGGAATACACTGATAGAATACGGGCGCGCCCGCAGCGAGCAACAGCAACGACAGACCGACGAGACCACCGAATATCCAGCTCTGGGCACGCCCTGCGCTCTCGAGATGGAGGCTCTGCCTGATAGCGTTGCCGGCGCAAAAATAGGCGAACGGGATAAGCAGGCTGATCGCCGCCAGACCCGGGATTGTCGGGGGCGCGTAGCGGAAGACGAGCGTTTCCATGCCGACGCACAGGAGGGTCGCAGCGAGCCAGGCCAGCGCGGAACCGGCCTTCAGCGCCACATGAGCGATAGCGCAAATCGCGGCGAGCGCGCTGAGCAAGCAGAACACGACCAGGTGGAGATCCACCAGAATTTGCATCGATTTCCTTCGGACAGCGCAGGCGGCAAGCGAGTATCCTCGTCTAACCGGAAATACTGAAGGGTTCGTTTCGCTCACCAACCTGCCCGCAACGGGCCTACTTTCGGTCGCGGCTGGACCCGGTCATTAGGAAGCGGGCTCGCTTCAGGGCTTCGCGGGCAGCTCTGCCATCAGCGATCGCGACAAGGCGGACAGGCGTTCGCGAACGTCCGGGCGCTCTTCCGGGCTCCACCTTTGGACATATTCCTCGAGCCGGCGGCGGTAATGCTCTGCCAGCCTTTCAACGACATCCTTTCCCGCCGGGCTCGGGAGCAATGGTCCATCCGAAACCGGCTCGAGCAAACCCTTGGCGGCCAGCCCCCTGGCGATCGCCGCGAGGGCGGCGGGCGAGGGGGCGAAGTTCGCAGCGAGTTGATCGACAGAGGTCGGGCGGGGGGCGGTGCAGACCTGCGCGAGAAGCCACATCTCGTCCGGAGCCAGATCCACCCCGCTACGTTCCGCGATCCGCGTCATCGTCGACCAGCGGTTCTCGCGTGCAACCAGGCGATCGACGATCGCCGTAAGCTCGTCGAGCGAGTTTGCGGTTTTGGGAACGGCGAAGCTATCGCCGATGGTGTCCGCTCTCGCATCCTCGCGCAGGGGCTGTTCGCGCAGCAGCCACGCGATAACGAACGCGAATGCGGCGATCGCCGCGGCTGACAGGAATACCGGATGCAGCGCAGCGGTAAACGCCTCCAGATAGGGCGCGCGCATGGCTGGGGGCATGGCGGCAATCGCAGCAGGGTTCATTGCCGGCGCCCCCTCCGGTCCCTGGCTCAGCGAAGCCGGGAGCCGGCTGGCCAAACCGGCGGCGAAGATCGCGCCGAACAGCGAGACGCCAACGGAACCGCCGGTCGATCGAAACAGGGTCGTTCCGGAGGTTGCGACCCCGAGATTGCGGTAATCGACGCTGTTCTGCACGGCCAGCACCAGCACCTGCATCACCATTCCCAGACCCAGCCCGAGCACCAGCATGTAGCCCGAGGCCACCCAAGTGCTGCTCTCGACGTTCAGTGTGGACAGCAGGAACAGGCCGAGCGTCATCAGGGCAGTGCCGCAGATCGGAAAGATACGGTAGCGACCCGTGCGGCTGATGATCTGACCGCTTGCGATCGAGGTGACCAGCACGCCGCCCATCATGGGCGTGAGTTGCAACCCGGCGGTGGACGGAGATACGCCTTTTACGACCTGCAGGTAGATCGGCATGTACGTGACCGAACCGAACATCGCGAGCCCGACGATGAACCCGATCGCGCAGGAAATGACGAAGGTGCCGTTGGCGAACAGGCCGAGGGGCAGGATCGGTTCTGAGGCGCGACTTTCTATCAGGATGAAACCTGCCAGCGCCACCAGCGAAACGGCGATCAGGCCGAGTATGGAAAACGATCCCCAGGGCAGCGTGTGACCGCCCAGGCTCGTGAACAGCACGATGGCGGTCAGTGCGATGGCGATCAGCGCCGCTCCGGCGAAATCGATGCGGGGCTTTGCCTGCCGTTCGGGCGCGGTGAAGGCCCAGCCGATCACGATCACCGAGATCAGGCCGAGCGGCAGATTGATGTAGAAAATCCACCGCCACGAAAGATGCTCGACGAAGAAGCCGCCGATCAGCGGTCCGATCACGGTCGAAAGCCCGAAGACCGCGCCGAAGAAGCCCTGATACCGGCCGCGCTCGCGCGGGCCGATGATGTCGCCGATCGCCGCCATGGTGGTGACCATCAGTCCGCCGCCGCCAAGCCCCTGGATCGCGCGGAAGGCGATCAACTGGCCCATCGAGTTGCTGAGCCCGCACAACGCAGAGCCGGCGAGAAATAGCAGGATCGCACTCTGCAGCACGATCTTGCGACCGAACAGATCGCCCAGCTTCCCGTAGAGCGGGGTGACGACCGTGGTCGCCAGCATATACGCCGTGACGATCCACGACAGATGCTCCAGCCCGCCGAGTTCGCCGACGATGGTGGGCAGGGCGGTCGACACGATGGTCTGGTCGAGCGAGGCAAGCAGCATGACCAGCATCAGCGCGCCGAAGATCACACGAACGGGCTGGGTCTGAACCTTCTGAGAAGCCTCGGTTTCGGGAGAGCGTTCACCGGCGTTCAAACGACATTCTCCAGTTGCAGGTTCGCATGGGCGCGCTTTCGAGACCGGCGCGGATACCGATCGTTCCTCTATGCTCTCCAACTGCGCGGATAAACAGGGCTTCGCCTCGCCGTCGAACTTTCGTCAGGCGGCGCGAGAGCTGCGTTCGCTATCTCTCAATGGGTGGCTTGCACCATGGGCCAAATCAGGAAGGCGGAGGTCACCACGAAGCCGAGCAGGCCGGAGGCCAGCGCGTCGCGGTGGTTGTGCCACCAGCGGTTCCTACCCTTGTTCATCGGCATTCTCCGGTTCGATCGACCAACCGCCGCCCAGGGCGCGGAACACCGCGATCTGCTGGCGGGATATTTCGGCATCCTGATCCGCCAGCGTGGCGCACGCCTCGGCCAGCGTTCGTTCGGCGTCGAGCGTGTCGAGCGAGTTGATCAGCCCCTCGCGGTTCTGGGCCCGCACGATCCGGGCCGCCTGCTCGGCCGACTGGACCGCCGCGGTCAGGATGCGGCGTCGTTCCAGCGAGCGGGCATAATTCGACAGCGCCGTTTCCGCCTCTTGCAAGGCGACGAGCACGGTGCCGTCAAAGGCGGCGAGCGATCCCGCCGCATCCGCCTGCGCCGCCTGGATCCGGGCATAGACCGGCTCGCGATTGGGGAAGGCCCAGTCGATCAACGGACCGAGCACGAAGCCCAGCGGGCCGCCGGTAAATAGGTTGCCCAGGCTGGACGCGTTCGATCCGATCGATCCGCCCAGCGTGATGCGCGGGTAGAGATCGGCGCGCGCAATTCCTATTCTCGCCCCGTCGGCCAACGCCCGCTGTTCCGCCGCGCGAACATCGGGACGGCGTGCCAGCAGTTGCGTCCCGTCGCCCACCGGTAGCGGGGCCTCGATCTCCAGCGGCACGTCGCGCTCGCCGATATTGGCGGGCAGCGCGGCCGGTGCGCGACCGGTCAGGGTGGCCAGTGCGAACAGGGCCGCGCGGCGCTGCGCATCTATCGCCGGGATCGTCGCCGCGCGCTGTTCGAGCAGGCTCTCGATTCGCGCCACGGCCAGCCCGTCGGTATAGCCCGCATCGTGGCGCTTGCGGGTCAGGCGCAGACTGTCTTCGAGCAAGCCGACGATGGATTGCGCCACCCGCAGCCGCGCGGTGGCGCTGGCGGCATCCGCATAGGCGCGCGTGGTGTCCGCCACGACCATGACCCGGACCGCATCGGCATCGGCGCGAGCGGCGGCCACATCGCCACGCGCGGCGGCGATACCGCTGCTGACCCGGCCGAAGAGGTCGACTTCATAAGCGACATCGGCACCGATGGCGAACTGGCCGCCATCGCGATCCTGCCCGGGCAGGGTCTGGGCTTCGGATGTGCGCCCATAGCCCGCCGAGGCGGTAAGCCCGACCTGCGGCAGACGATCCGCCCGCGCCCCGCGCAGTTGCGCGCGGGCGCGCTGGATGCGGGCTGCGGCCTGGCGGATGTCGGTGTTCGCCGCGAGCGCATCGGCCACCAGACCGTCCAGCACAGGGTCGTCGTACAGGCGCCACCAGTCGCTGGGCAGCGGCGCAGACGATACGACGCCAGCCTCCGCGGAAAGGAAGGGGCCGGTTTCCACATCGGGAGTTGGGGCAGAGGAAATGTGGTCCGGCCCCGCCGCGCAGCCCGCCAGGGCGAGCGCGGAAACGGCGGGTAGGAGAAATTTGCGAATGTTCATGGTGACGATCCTATTCGGCCGGCTGCGGGGTGGGGCGCGCATCGTCGCCACGGCGCGAACCGCGCAGGGCCGCGATCCGGTCGCCGAGAGAACGGCAAACGACGTAGAAAGTGGGGGTGAAGACGAGGCCGAAACCGGTCACACCCAGCATGCCGAAGCACACCGCCGTGCCAAGCGCCTGGCGCAGCTCCGCGCCTGCGCCGGTGGCGATCACCAGCGGGACCGAACCAAGGATGAAGGCGAAGCTCGTCATCAGGATCGGCCGCAGGCGGGTGCGCGCCGCCTCAATCGCCGCCTCTACCGGCGACAGGCCATGGTCGCGCTCACCCTGCCGCGCGAATTCGACGATCAGGATCGCGTTCTTCGCCGACAGCGCGATCAGCACGATGAGCCCGATCTGGGTGAGGACGTTGTTGTCCATACCCCGTAGGTTCACGCCGACCATCGCCGCGAGCAGGCACATCGGCACGATCAGAATGATCGCCAGCGGCATGATCAGGCTTTCGTACTGCGCGGCGAGGACGAGGAATACGAGCACAACGGCCAGCCCGAAGACATAGATGGCGGTGTTGCCGGTGGTTGTCTGCTGGTAGGCAATCCCGGTCCATTCGGTGGCGTAGCCCTGAGGCAAGGTCTGTGCCGCGACCTTCTCCATGGTCATCAGCGATTGCCCGGTCGAACTGCCTGGTGCCGTATCGCCGTCGATCGCGACCGCGGGCTGCAGGTTGTAGCGCGAGACGCGGTACGGCCCCGTGGTGTCCTCGAACGTCGCCACCGAACCCAGCGGCACCATCGCCCCGGTATTGGACCGGGCGTAGAGTCCCGCAATGTCGGTCACATCGTCGCGATAGGGCGCATCCGCTTGCGCGGTGACACGATAGGTGCGCCCCAGCAGGTTGAAGTCGTTCACGAACGCGCTGCCGAGATAGACCGATAGCGTGTCGAAGATGTCGGAGGGCGCCACGCCCAGGATTTGCGCCTTGTCGCGGTCTATGTCGGTCTTCACCCGCGGGGTGCCGGTGTCGAAGAAGGTATAGACGCCGGCGAGACCGGGCTGGCCGTTCGCCTTGGCGATCATCTGGTTCGCGACGTCCTGCATCGCGCGATACCCCTTGCCGGAGGTGTCCTCCAGCATCATCCGGAAGCCGCCTGCCGAACCGATCCCCTGGATCACCGGGGGCTTCACGATCATCAGCCGCGCCTCGTTGATGTCGGCGGTCGCCTTCTGCGCCTCCGCGATCAGCGTATCGATGTCGAGCCCCTTGGCCTGGCGGCTCTCGAAATCGTCAAGCACCCAATAGGCGGCGGCCGAACTGGCGGATTGCGTCTGCGTGGTGCCGTCGAACCCGGACAGCATGACGGTGCCCTTGATCCCGTCGAGCTTCAGCACACGCTCGGCCACCTGCTTCATCACCGCATCGGTTCGCGTGGTCGCGCTACCGGGCGGCAGCTGGATCACGCTGACGAAATAGCCCTGATCTTGCTGGGGAATGAATCCGGTCGGAGTGGCGGACAGCGTCAGGCCGGTCAGCCCGATGAGCACCGCGTAGGCCAGCATCATGCGCCGTGGCATCGCCACCAGTCGCGCGGTCCATTTGGCATACCAGTCGCCGAAGCGCTCGAACGCGGCGTTGAACTTCGCCCCGGCGTTTTCGATCGCGTGGCGCCAGCGCGGCGCGTCGGCGGGCAGATGCTCGTGCGGCCTGAGCAGTAGAGCCGAAAGCGCGGGCGATAGCGTCAGCGATACGATCAGCGAGATGACCGTGGCGGCGGAGATCGTCACGGCGAACTGCTTGTAGAACTCGCCCGACAGGCCGTTCATGAACAGTGTCGGCACGAACACCGCGCACAGCACCAGCACGATCGCGATCAGCGCCTCGCCGACCTCGTCCATCGAACGGCGCGCGGCTTCGAGCGGGGAGAACCCCGCTTCGAGATTGCGCTCAACGTTCTCCACCACGACGATCGCGTCGTCGACCACGATCCCGATCGCGAGGACCAGACCGAACAGCGACAGGTTGTTGAGCGAATAGCCGACCATCGCCAGCACCGCGAAGGTGCCGACCAGGGAGATCGGGATCGCGAGGACCGGGATGATCGAGGCGCGCGCCTTCTGCAGGAAGACGATGATGACCACGACCACCAGGACGATCGCTTCGAGCAGGGTGTGCAGCACCGCGTCGATCGATTGCGATATGAATTCCGTCGGGTTGTAAACGATGCGGTACTCGAGGCCATGCGGGAACGACCCGGACAATTCGTCCATCGTCGCCTTGATCCCCTCGGCAGCGTCGAGCGCGTTGGAGCCGGGTTTCTGGAAGACCGGCAGGATCACCGAATCGTCGCCGTTCAGATAGGCCGAGGTGGCGTAGTCCGCCGCGCCTATTTCCACGCGGGCGACGTCGTTCACGCGGACCTGGCGACTTTCCGCATCGGTGCGGATAACGACCTGGCCGAACTGCGCGGGATCGGTGAAGCGCCCCTGCGTTTCCACGTTGAGCTGGAAGGCGGCATCCGGGCTGGGCTGCTGGCCGAGCGTGCCGGCCGCGACCTGCACGTTCTGCGCCCGCAAGGCGCGCACGACATCGCTGCCGGTCAGGCCCAGCGCGGCGGCGCGGCCCGGATCGATCCAGACGCGCATGGCGAGCTCGCGCTGACCGAACAGCTGGACGTCTCCCACGCCCTCCAGCCTGGCGAGGCGATCCTTGATCCGGGTCTGCGCGTAGTTGGAGATGTATTCGCGGTCGAGCGACCCGTCGGGCGAGACGAGGTTGACCACCATCAGGAAGTCGGGCGTCGTCTTGCGGGTGACGATGCCGAGCCGCTGGACCTCTTCGGGCAGGCGGGCCTCGGCAATCGCCACGCGGTTCTGGACCAGCACCTGTGCCTCGTCGAGATCGGTGCCCGGTTTGAAGGTGACGGTGATCGTCATCCGCCCGTCGCCGGTCGACTCGCTCGACTGATAAAGCATGCCGTCGACGCCGTTGATCTCCTGCTCGATCGGATTGGCGACCGTGTCGGCCACCGTTTCGGCAGAGGCACCGGGATAGACTGCGGTGACGGTCACGGTCGGGGGGACGATGTCTGGATACTGGCTAACCGGCAGGAAGAAATACGAGATCGCGCCCACCAGCGTGATGACCACGGCGATGACCGCGGCGAAGATCGGGCGGTCGATGAAGAAGCGGGACATGCGCATCGGGCAGACTCCGGGCGTCGTTCGGTGACGAGCCGTTGAAAAGTTTGGGTTTTAGCTGGCGAGCGTGGCTGAGGCCGCGCGGGAGACGGGTTGCGCCTCGGGCGTTCGAGGCTGCGGTGCGCTGGCCTCTATCCGGCCCGGCTGGGCGCGAACCTTCTGGCCGGGCATCGCCATCTGCACGCCCTTGATGATCACGCGGTCGGTCGGCTTCAGCCCCTTCTCGATCACGCGTAGGCTTCCGACCTGGGGGCCGAGCTCCACCGTGCGTGCCGCAACCGTTCCATCCTTGGCGACGACCAGCACCTGCTTGCGCGTCTGATCGGTCGTGATCGCGGTATCGGGCACCAGCAGTGCCGATCGGGTTCCGCCGGTGGCGAGCCGCATCCGGCCGAACAGGCCCGGCGCGAGGACGCCGCCCTGGTTCGCGACCACGGCGCGCGCGCGGATCGTGCCGGAGTTCGCATCGAGACCGTTATCGGTGAAGTCCAGCTTGCCGTGCCAGCGATAGTCGGGCTCGTCCGCCAGCCGGATTTCGACATCGGTCCCCTTCGACAGGCCTTCGCGCTGCGCCTTCAGATACAGCGCCTCGGACCCGGTGAACTCGAAATAGACCGGATCGACCGCATTGATCGTGGTCAGCAGCGTGGCGCTGTCACCCCCGCCACCCGATACGAGATTGCCGGCATCGATCCGGCGATCGGATATGCGGCCCGAGATCGGTGCGCGCACGGTGGTGTAGCCGACGTCGATTGATCGCGCCGCGGTGGCGGCCTGCGCCGCCTGCAGCGCGGCACGATTGCTGCGCACCTCCGCCTTGAGCCGGTCGATCTCGGTTGCGGCGATCGCGTCTTCCGAGATCAATGCCTGGGCCCGCGCCAGATTGGCTTGGGACAGGGAAAGCGCGCTGGAGGCCCGCGCCACGTCGGCCTGGGCCTGGGCCAGCGCGGCGCGGTAGGTGCGACCGTCGATGGTGAAGAGCGGCGCACCGGCACGGACATATTGCCCGTCGGTGAAGTGTACGCGGACGATCTGGCCCGAAACCTGCGGGCGGACCTCGACGGTCTTCGTCGCCTTGAAGCGGCCCACGAACTCGTCCCACTCGGTCACCTGCTTCTGCAGCGGCGCGGCGGCGGTGACCACCGGGACCGGCATCGCGGCGGGAGCGGGCGTTGCGCCCCCGATCAGCCACCAGGAACCGACTGCGGCGATCAGGATGAAGAGCGCGATCAGCCATCCGCGCCCGGAGCGGCCCTGTTTCGGAGCGGCGTTCCCAGTGCGTGCGGGAGCGACCGCTGCGTCGTCGAAATCATAGCTGTCGACTTCCTCGGACCGCGCGGTGGCGGGCAGATCGTCGTAGCGGTCGAAAGGCGTATTGAACATTGTACCATCCCCGAACAGGCAAGCGTGCGTCATCGCTTCCGGAAGCAAGGTGCCGCCGGATGATCGCGTTCACGGTGTGGAAGGAAGGCGCAGCGCGCCCACCACGCGAGCCGGCTAAGCCGACCCGACCGCGATATGTACCGCTAAGTATGTAATCTGGCGTTCAGGTCAAGCGGTATTTTCATACCGACCGATACTTTTTCCGCAGCGCAGCAAAAAACGACGCTATTTCGAGGGCCACGCAGCCAGTGCAGCTTCGGATATTTCCATCAATTCCTCGCGCGTCGCTCCCGATTGCGCCTGCACCGAAATGCCCTGCATGAGCGCGAGGAGGTAACGCGTGATGGTTTCGGCCTTGGTCGGAACGACGAATTCGCCTGCATCGATCGCCTGCTGCATGCGTTCCACGATCAGCGCCTTGGCAGCTTCGGCACGCTGGTTGACGTCGTCGCGGATGGAGGGCTCCACGCTCTGGCAGGCGACCGTCGCGATGACGCCCATGCAGCCCCGACATTCCCCGCCGGTCGCGGTATCGACCGCTCCGTGCAGCATGTATTCGGCCACCGCCCGGGCGGTCGGCTCGCGCATGGCCTCGCCGATATAGGCCGTCTTGTCGCGCTGATAGAGGTCGAGCGCCTGCCGAAACAGCGCTTCCTTGTTGCCGAACGCGGCGTAGAGGCTGGGGCGTGTGATACCCATCGCATCGGTCAGATCGCTGAGCGAGGCACCTTCGTATCCCTTCGTCCAGAACACCTGGAGGGCGGAAGCGAGCGCCTCGTCGGGACAGAATTCCCGCGGACGCCCTCTGGTGGCGAGCTTTTCCATACCCCTAGGTATAGAACGAAATTGGCGATTTTCAATGGCAAGCTGTTTCCGCGCGCGGCCGAAATCCGGCAAAAACGGGCGGGGCGACGTCTCCGCCCCTTCCGGCCTGCGAGACCAAGCGCTACCCTGCGCGTCAACTCAAGGCTTCGCCCTCTATGCCGAGGCGCAGCGGGGTGATCGTCGCACAAGCCCGGGGAGGGGTAACTTTGCGTAAATTAGCACTGGCAATCATGGCATTCGCCACCGTTTCCTGCGTGTCCGTGGGGGACATGCCCGCATCGGCGGTGCAGCCGGGATCGCGATATGTGGCGCTGGGATCTTCGTTCGCCGCCGGTCCGGGGCTGGGGTCTTACAGGCCGGGCACGCCGCCCCGATGCACCCGAGCGCTAGGGAACTACCCTTCGCTGGTGAGTGAACGCATGAACCTGGTGCTGGACGACCGAACGTGCAGCGGTGCGACCGTTGCGAATATCCTTGGTCCATGGGGCGAGCTCCCGGCGCAGATCGACGCCGTGGACGGTGCGACGCGGCTGGTGACCGTGACCGTGGGCGGTAACGATCTCGATTACGTGGGAAACCTCGTCATGTCGGGATGCGAACCGGGCAGCTCGGTCAGCTTCGCAGGGCGCAGCTTTCCCTGCACGAAGCCGGTTGCACCTGCAGAGGAAACATACGCGACGCTGGAGCGGAATTTGACGAAGCTGGCCGACGAGGTCGCCCAGCGCGCACCGGAGGCGCGCCTGGTATTCGTCCAGTATCTCACCCTCCTGCCGCAGGAGATGTGTGCGCAAACGCAGATGTCCGATGCCAACGCCGCGCTCGCCCAAGAAACCGCCACGCGGCTGGCGGCGATCACCGACCGGGTGGCCGCAGCGACGGGAGCTACGGTCATAAAGGCCGACAAGCTGTCGCGCGATCACACCGCCTGCGATGCGGAGCCGTGGTCGCAGGGCAACGTCCCCTCCGCCCTGCCGGGCGGGGCCGTACCCTGGCACCCGAACGCGGCAGGGCATACTGCGATCGCGCAAGCGCTCGCCATGAAGCTCGGCTGGACCGACTGAGACGGGTCGCGCTCGCCATACCCAGCCGGTCAGCGAGGAAGGTCAGTCGCCTTTCTCGATCAGTTCGAGCTGGTGCCCATCCGGGTCTGTCAGAATCGCCATGCGGGCGCCGCTGAAATCGACCGGCCCGAACGTCACTGTCGCGCCGGCTCCCTTCATCTGCTCCATCGTGCTATCGAGTTGCCCGACATAGAAGCCGACCGGGCCATGGGCATTGCCGTTTTCCAGTGCTCGCCCGTCGCTCCATCGGCATAGCACCAGTGCGGCCCCGGTTTGTGCCGGGGTCAGGATCACTTCCTCGAACGGCCCCGCATCAACGCGCCGCTGTTCGCTGAAGCCGAGGCACTGGGCGTAAAAGGCCGCCGCGCGATCGAGATCGGCCACGAATATCTTGTAGAAGGCGGGGCGGGTCTGTTCCATCGTTTCACCTTTCCTCATTTTCCATCACGCCGAACCGGCGGTTGCCGTAGACGAGCGAACGCGCTTCCTCTCCCAGCGACACCGAAGTCACGCCGCAGGCGAATACCCGGTGGGTTCCGATCGGGTGAGACTCCAGCACCGCGCATTCGAGGCACGAGACTGCGCCGCGCAATTGCGCAGGCTGCCCTGCGCCCAGCTGCCATTCGCCGAAATCGAAGCGCGAGCGACCGTCAAGTTCGATCATTCCGGAAAATATCCGCGCGAGTTCCGCTTGATCGGGCCGCAGCGTGTTGAGGCATATTCTTCCGCCTGAGACGATCGCGTCGTGGGCGGAGGCATCCCGATGGATGGAAATCAGAATGGAAAGCGGTTCGGTGGACAGCGACATGGCGGCGGTCGCGGTCATTCCGTAATCGCGTCCCCCGCTATGGGCGGTCACGATATGGACCGCGCTGGCCAGCCGCGCCATGGATTCCAGGAACGCAGTCCGAACGTCCGGCGTCGCAGATATGGCGGCGGTCATAGCGCTCCGCCCGTTTCTGCCCAATATGGCGCGCGCATTGCGCCGCGTAACACCTTGCCCGTTTCCGACTGCGCAATGTCCGCGACGAATTCGATGCGGCGTGGCAATTTGAACGATGCCAGCCGTTCGCGCAGATAGGCGATCAATTCCCGCTCGAGGCGTTCGCCTGTCTTAATACCGTCTTCCACCATGACGAGGCTTCGCACCTCCTCTCCCCATTCGCCGCCGGGCACGCCGATGGTGCAGGCCTGGCGTATCGCAGGATGCGCGATGAGCGCGTCGTCCACTTCCTGGGGGTAGATGTTCACGCCGCCGCTGATGATGATGTCGGCGGACCGACCGGTCAGGAACAGATAGCCCTCGTCATCTACATATCCCATGTCGCCCACGGTGTAGTATGCCCCGCCGAACACCTCGCCGTTTTTGTCGGGCGCGTTGTGGTATTGGGGACCGGTCGCGGGGTCGTGCAGGAAGGCCACCCGGCCGATCGTTCCGGGCGGGCACGGCTGGCCCGCTTCGTCGAGAATACGGGTGCGTGTCGCATCCGGCAGGCGACCCACGCTGCCGGGCTTGCGCAACCAGTCCGCCGAAGCGATGCCGATGCCGGGCGATGCCTCGGTCGCGCCGTAATACTCGTAAAGGATCGGGCCCAACCAATCGATCATGCGCCGCTTGATGTCGGGCGGGGTGGGGGCGGCCCCGTGGAAGACACGCCGCAGGCTCGATAGATCGGCTCCGTCGCGCACCTCCGGTGGCAGGGCGAGCAACCGCTGGAACATCGTGGCGACCATGTGGGTGTGCGTGACCCGATGCCGCTCGATCAATGCCAGAACCTGCGCCGCGTTGAATTTCTCCATCAGCAGGATCGGAATGCCCGACGCTATGGGAAAGGCGAGGTCGAAGGTGAGCGGCCCGGCGTGATAGGCCGGGCCGCACAGCAGGTTGAGGTCGCCGTCGCGATAATCGCACAGCGTTCCCCCTCGCTGCGGGGCAAGCGCGATGGGCTTGCGGCGCAGCACGCCCTTGGATCGACCGGTCGTGCCCGAGGTGTAGAGCATCATGGATCCCAGGCGGGGCTCGGTCGGCGCGTCGGAAGGTTGCGCGCCCAGCGCCTCGCCATAGCTAGCGAACAGGCCGCGAGCCGGACCCGTGGCGAGGCGGGTCAGGACGCCCGCTGACGGTATCTCGACAAATTTCTCTGCCAACTCGCCCTGGATGATCCAGGCGCGCGCCTCGCAATCGGATAGGATATAGCCCGCCTCGGCGCTCGTTAGGTGCCAATTGACCGGGGTCAGCCGCAGCCCGCCCCGTTGGCACGCGAGATAGGTTTCGACGAATTCGGGGATGTTTCCGCACACCATGGCGACGCCATCGCCAGCGCGAAGCCCCACCGAGTGCAGGTGATGCAGCAACCGGTTCGCGTTCGCGTCGAGTTCGGTGAAGGACCGATTGCCGCGGCGCGAAAGGATCGCGGGTCGGTCTGCGTTCCGATCCGCCCAGTAGCTGAACAGTGTGCCCTTGGCGGCAAGCGCGAGGAGCGCCTCGGGCGAAGCGATGGTGCTGTCCATGATGCAAAAATGAAAGGCCGGAGGTGGACGGTGCGCTGGGCGACCGACCTCCTCCGGCGTGGTGGAATCAGGCCGCCGCCATCGCGGGGCTGGATTGATACTGCATCATCTCGTCGTAGTTGGTCCGGTAGAACATGTCCTTGGTCTTCTCGTCCGCTCCCTCCAGGGTGCTTTCGAACTTGCCGACCGGATCCTTCGTCCCTTCGGGATGGGGGTAGTCGCTGGAGAACATGAACAGCTCCGCCCCGCCGTCGCGGATCATCTCGCCGACATCTTCGCCCGGGAAAGGCGTGAACTTCACCGCGCGGCGGATGAACTCGGACGGCAGCATCTCCAGTTCCTGGACATAGGGATCGGTCCGCTTGAAGGACTTGTACGCGTAATCCAGCCGCCGGAGGAAATCAGGCACCCAGCCCGCACCGGATTCGATGACCCCGCCGCGCAGTTGCGGGTGACGCTGGAACACGCCGTCATAGATCATCGCAGTCAGGAATTCCTGCGGCGCGAAGCAGAGCGAGGTGAAATCTGCGAAGCGCAGGTTCTCGCCGCCACCGTGCAGATCCGGCGCGCGCTCGCGCCCGTTGTTGTGATAGCCCTTCGGCTGCGTTTTCGTGCCGGTGCCGATATGCACCATGAAGGGGATCTTGCGGTCCTCCAGCAGCTGCCAGAAAGGCGCGTGATCCGGGTGACCGGGCGACATCTCGCCCGACGGCATCGGCGCGACGCCGACCGCGCCCGCGCCCGCCTCGATCGCACGCTTGGCCTCCTCATACGCCAGCTTGGGATCGTCGAGCGGGATGTACGCGACATTCACCAGCCGGTCGTCACCGTCGCAGAACGCCTGCTGCGCCTTGTTCGCAGCGCGCGCGATCGCGTATTTCTCCTCTGCGTTGTCGGCTTTTCCCATCGCCGCCAGGCAGGCGGTGGTAAAGACCAGTTGGCTGACGAAGCCGTACTGGTCGAGCATCCGCTTGCGTTCGGACGCGTCGAACGCGCCGAAGGCCATCCAGCCCTTGTCGCCCGAGATCGGATCCTTGGCGGCGGCCGCGTCGGCTTCCGGATCGTCAGCCCGCGCTTTCGCCTTGTCGATCATTGCCTTCATGCGGCCGGTTTTGTCGCCCGCGAACAGCGTCCCGTACTTCTCGCGCAAAGCATCGCTCTCGAAGTAGTCGTAGACCCATTCGCTTGTTTCCATAGTGTGACTGTCAGCGTCGTTGATCACACGTCCATATGCGTATTCCATGCGTCATCTCCTGATTCGTTCTCTGATCGGGGATTAGAGTAATTGTTAATCGGTGTGGCTGTCAACAAACCCGCGCGGACTTCCCGTGCTATCCGGTAACCCCGCGCACGGCGCCGCTTACTGACCGAGCCGGACCCGCAACATCAGCCCGCCCTGCCGTTCGCGATAGCGCGAGGTGAACTGCGAATAGCCGCCCATCGTATCCGCGGCGTTGGGGGTGATCAGGGTGGCGAACTTCTGGTTCGTGATATTGCGAACGTAGGCCCGCAGCTCGAACAGCCCGCCGCCGAAAGACAGTCCGGCGGAGGCATTCCAGACTCCGTAAGCCGGTTGGATCGTCAGGGGATCGCCATTGGCCGAGAACTGCTCTTCGCTACGCCACGAATAGTCGGTGTCGAACAACAGGCCGATGTCGTCGCTCAATTGCCGCTCGTAACTGGCGAGCAGGTTGAACTTGAACTCGGGCGCGTTCGCCAGGCGATTGCCGTCCGCACTGATGATCGGGCGACCGTCGACGAAGCGGCAGCCATTGCTGGGCGTTGGAACGGTGAAGGCGTAGGGGCAGGAAAGCCCGTCGAGGTCGCGATAGCGCGCATCGACATAGGCACCGGCGGCCGACAGGCTCAGCCCCTCGAGCGGCCGGATCGACAATTGCGCCTGCGCCCCCTTGCTGGTCAGTCCGCCCGCATTGGTGGTGCGGAAACCCGGGGGATTGGTGCTGGTATCGTAGATCTGCGTCTGGAAATCCGTGAAGCGTTCGTAGAACAGCGCCGCGTTGAAAGTGGCGAGCCCGTCGAGGAAGCGCGACTTGATCCCGATATCGTAGGCCATGACCTTCTCTGGCCGGATCAGCGGGCTGACATCGGGCTGAATGATGCCGCTCGATGCGAGGCCCGGCCCCTTGTAGCCGCGCGCCACGTTCGCATAGACCATCACGTCGGGCGCGAGGTCGTATTCGCCGGTCAGCTTCCACGAGAAGTTGCTCGTGCCGCCCGTTTCGGTGGTGTCGCCCACGGGACTGCCGATGATGGCGGAGGAGCCGGGGAGGGCGCCCGGCAGGTCGTAGGCGATCCTGCGGGCGCGCAGCTCGTCGCGGGTAAAGCGGCCGCCCGCACGCAGCCGAAGGGCATCGGTCGCGTTCCACGTGACCGATGAGAATCCGGCGTAGCTCTGGGTGGTGAAGTCGGTTTCGATTACCGCCACGACCAGCGGGCGCGGGGCGGGGCCGAGCAGGCGGCCGCCGGCGCGGTAGAACACGTCGTTGTCGCCGCGGAAATAATACAGGCCGGCCACCCATTCGATCGTGTCGCCGGGAGCGGAGGCGAGCCGCAATTCCTGGCTGAACTGCTTGTAGCGGTAATCGCCGCCATTGTAGTCGAAGCGGTCGAGCGGGGTCTGGTCGCCGTCGAAATCGAGAATGTAATGGTTGTTGCGCAGGCCGGTGATCGAGGTCAGCGACGGGCCGCCGAGATCGATGTCGATCTGCCCGGTCACGCCCTTGTAGCGGCGCAGCGGCGCGCCTGGAAAGGTGCCGACCGGGCTACCCAGCACGGTGGAGAGATTATCCGGTCCGGGCACGATGCCGTACCGGTTGAAGTAATTGGCGAGGTTGGCGTTCTGCCCGAGCTTCGTCGCGGTCAGGACGCAGCAGACCGCAGTGTCCTTCGCGTAGTCGCCGGTGACGAGAACCCGCACCGCATCGGACGGTTCGAACAGGATCTTTCCACGGAAGCCGTAATTCTTCTCGCCATTGTAATCCTCGTTCAGGAAGAGATTGCGAACGTAGCCATTGGTGCGGTTCCTGAAACCCACCATCCTCACAGCCAGCGTGTTGCCGATCGGGATGTTGATCATGCCGTTGTCGCGAAATTCGCCGTCGGTTCCGATCGTGGCCGACAGGTCGGCCGTCAGTTGACCGAGGCGGGGGGAGTTCGTGACGATGTTGACGAGGCCGGCGGAGGCGTTCTTGCCGAACAGCAGCCCCTGCGGTCCCTCCAGCACTTCGACCCGCTGAATGTCGACCAGCGACGCGGCCGATTGCGGCTGGCCCAGCACGACACCGTCGACCACGGTAGACACGCTCTGCTCCACGGTCGTGGAGAAGGTGGAGGTGCCAACGCCGCGAACGGCGAAACCCGAGGACGTCGTATTCGGGTTCGGGCGGAAGGTCAGGGCAGGCGAAACACGCGTGAGATCGCTCGATTCGACGATCTGCAATTCTTCGAGAGCATCACCACTTACGACCGTAATCGATTCGGAGACGTCCTGAACATCCTCTTCCCGCTTGCGTGCGGTAACGATGATCGTGCCGTTGTCAGGGCCGGCGGTACGGGCCTGCGCCGCGTCCGCAGTCTCAGCCGCGGCGAGAGGGGTAGTAGGGCACAGGCAAGCAGCCAGAACAACCGCAAGCGCCGTGGTTTGCCCGTAGGCAGCCTTCGTCATAACATTCTCCCAATCACGGACACCTTTGGTGCCTCGTGCGCAGACTGCGCCTCATATAGAGCGCCTGTCAACAAGTTTGAGCGCACAGCTCCCTTGCCGTCGACTTGGGTGGTTGAGAGTGGGGCTGGTTATGGAGTTTGCGTCAGATCCCCGGGTAATAAAGTGCTGGGAAGTGGTCGCGCCATGGCTCGTTTCGGCAGCCGGTAGCTGCAAAAAAAGAAATGCCGATCCTCCTCCGTCTTCTGGAAAGCCCCGATCGTCTTCGAATCTGCGGCAGCGCTCCACCGGCGGTCGTTTTGCTCGACACGCACTTCGCGAGGATTAGGTCCGCGTGAATTGACTTGACACCCGCTCCATAAATGACCGAGGTCAGGGATGTGACGGAGTGCAAACAGCTCCGCGCGCAAGAGAGAGGATGAAGCCATGGCGCGATTTCGCGAGGCGTCCGGTTCCGGCGTCGACGACGACCGGCGAACGCAGAAGGCAGGGGCGGGCACCGATCCTCGCGATGCGCCCATCCCTCTGCTCGCACAGTTTTCCTATGGTTTCGGCTCCGTATCGACAGCGGTGAAAAATGCGGCTTTCGCGTATCTCCTGCTGTACTACAACCAGGTCGTAGGTATTCCCGCGACCATCGTTTCCACCGCCATCGCCGCCACCCTGTTCGTGGATGCGCTGGTCGACCCGTTGATCGGTCGATGGTCGGATGTAACGCGCAGCCGGATCGGACGGCGCCACCCCTTCATTCTCGGTTCGGCGATCCCGACCGCCGTGTTCTTTCTGCTGATCTGGTTGCCGCCGGAGGGGCTGTCGCCGTTGCAGACGGGCCTGTGGATCTTCGCGGTCGCGTCGATCACCCGCGTGGCGGTGAGCGCTTACGACGTGCCTTCCACCGCCATGGTGCCCGAACTGACGACGGATTACGGTGGACGCACCCGACTGTTTTCATTGCGTTTCTGGTTCGGGTATGTCGGCACCTTCATCTTCGTCGCGCTAAGCCTCACCTTCTTCTTCGTCGCGACGCCTGAACATCCGGTGGGCCAGCTGAATCCCGACGGTTACGTCAAATTCGCGATTGCCGGCGCGGTGGTCATGGCCGTCGCCATCTTCGTCTGCGGCTTCGGTACGCTCGGTCAGGTTCCCCGCATGCAGCAAGCGGAGGATAACGGCAGGCCCGGCGAAGGATGGATGTTCCATGTTCGCGAAACCTTCGTCGCGTTCCGGCATCGCGGGTTCTTGGCCATCTTCGGGTTCGGCGTGCTGAAATTCACCGCAATCGGGCTGGCCACGGCGACCGCGCTCTATTTCAATACCTATGTGTTCGACCTGAGCGCGAAGCAGATTGCCGTCCTGGCGCTGGAGGCGGTGACGGCGGCGACGCTCGCGGCGCCGCTGGCACCCAAATTCTCGCGTCGGTTGGGGAAAAAGCGCACGGCGATGCTCATGGCGTTCGGAGGCATCGTGATCACCCTCTCGCCATTGGTTCTCACCTATTTCGATCTGTTCCTCCGCCCGGGCGACTCGCTCCTCGTACCCGCGCTGTTGCTGGTCGGCACTTTCGGCGGCGGAATGATCGCGATTTCGCTCATCAATACGAGCTCGATGCTGGCCGACGTGGTGGACGACTACGCCGTGCGCACCGGACGACACGCTTCGGGTGTGTTCTTCTCCGCCTCCAGCTTCATGCAGCAATGCTCGGCCGCGCTGGGCGTGTTCGTAGCGGGCCTGGTTTTGAGCGCGTCCGGATTCCCGGAGAAGGCCGAACCTTCGCAGGTCTCGCGTGCCGCGGAACTGTCGTTGATCGCGCATTACGTGCCCACCGTACTGGCCCTCTGGCTGGTGGGCGTGCTGATCCTGTTGTTCTACGATATCGACCAGGTGCGGCACCGGTCCAATGTCGATCGGCTGCGCGCCCTTGCCGCGGAGAAGCGGGCGCGGGAGGAGGAGAATCTCGGCCTCGATCCCGCAACGCGCTGAGCGTAGCGGGATGAGCGCCGGCGATGGGGAAGGGGGCCGGACCTTCCCAGGATCGATTCGCGTCATTATGATCGCCGGATGACGGTGACGAAGCGGAGGGAAAAGGCCACCGGCCGGATGCGCGCGGAGGATCGATCCGCGTCGATGGTGATAGAGGCCGATCGACAGTCAACCTCAAGCGCTCGGCCCGCATTTCTCCCGGCGACATCGCGACCGATCTGGGGACCAGCCGGTCACTGGTCTATTCCTATTTTCCGGACCTGAACGCGCTGATCGTTGCGGTCCTCGATCGCCATGCGGACTTGCTTTCCAAGGCAGGGATCGAGCGTGCAGTACGGGAGGCGGCGCTTATCGACGCCGCTACCGAATGTGCGACAATCTACCTGCGCCATGTGCTGGAACATGGTTCCGCGATCGAGTTGTGCTTCCGCGAGAAGTGGCTTGCGCGTCACTTGGATGGCCGGATGAAGCGCATGGCTAAGCGGATCATCCGACAGCTTGCGACCCTCATCCAGCGCGAGCTCGAATACGGCCCGCATGATGCCCTGGGCGTGGTGCAGATCCTTCTGGCGATCCCGGAAGAAGGTGCGCGCCTGGTCCGTAACGGGGAAATCTCCCTCGAGATGGCGCTTGCCCTTTGCCGCAGGCTTACCGTCGCCTCGCTGGAGGAACTGCGTCCTCAGCGCCAATAGGTGTCAGTCGGCGGCTTGTGCGTTGCTGCGCATGCAGCCCATCACCATCGGCAGGCACAGGCGGACCCCCGCCGCCGTCGAGAGGCTGCCGTTGGATACGAGGCGTCCGGCGCGCAGGGCAATCGCGGTGATCAGCCAGTTGCTGGCGAAGGCCTCTTCTTTGCTCATCCGATAGGTGTTGGACGTCGCCTCGACGATCGCATCGGACACGAGCGCGCGGGTCGCATCGCGTTCGCTGCGAAGCACTTCGCGCACTTCCGTTTCGAGCAGGATCGCCTGCAACAGCGCGCCGCGGCGGCCCGCTTCGTCGAGGTAGTTCACCGTCGACAGCACGACCTGGGCGAGGCGGTCGCGACCCCGCAGGACGATCCCCTTGCGCGACCGCTCGAATTCATCGACCTCCCGCCGCGCGAGTTCCGCGAGAAGATCGATCCGCCGGGCGAAGCAGTTATGCGCCTGCGCTTCCGATATTCCCGCCTCGCGCGCGACGCGATTGAGGCTGACCTCGTCCACGCCCTCTTCCGCCACAATCTGGGCGGCGATGTCGAGCAATTGCGCACGACGATCCGGCAGCGGCAATCGCGAACGGCGTGCGCTTTTCTTGCGCGGGGCGGCTTGGGGAGCGGGTGTGATGGCGTCGAACTCGGGGCGGGCTTCGAGCCGCTCGCCGGGCGTCATCCGCCAGTAATTTCGCTTCGGCCGCGGTATTCCCAGCCGATCGCACAGCTTCGCCAACCCGCCGGGGGAAAGGTGGTAGGTGCTCGCGATCTCGCTCAGCGGAGCCGACCACACCGCCTCGAACAGCTCGTTCCGGTCGATTTCGGAATCGGGTTTTCTCATGTTCCGTCCGGCCCCCGCCTCATATTTTTCCAGCCGCCCGTGGCCGTGAGCTTGTCGGCCATTTCTTGGCAACGCACTTTCATTCAGTAAGACACGCCGATCGAAACGGCGTCAATCTCGCCCTGGCGTCCGGCGCGACAGTATCACGAGCTGCTATCGTAAAGGGCGGTCGCCGACGCTGGATGCGGGATGATTGCCGGGGTTGGGGGAAGCGGTTACACACCGCGTGAGGAAGGGCGGGCACGATGGTAACAATCCGTGACGTAGCGAAGCATGCCGGTGTGTCGATCGCCAGCGTCTCGCGCGCGTTGAACGGGCAGGACAATGTCCGGGCGAAGACCCGGGAGAAGATCGAGGCTGCGGCGAGAGAGCTCAAATTCGTACCCCATAGCGGGGCGCGGAGCCTGACGAGCCAGAGAACGCACACGATCGGCGTCATCCTGCCTGACCTGTTCGGCGAATTCTTCTCGGAGATCATTCGCGGGATCGACCGCATTACGCACGGGGCCGGGAAGCAGATGTTGCTCGGCAACATGCACGGCAGCCTGCACGAGACGACCAACGCCATCCGCTCAATGCGCGGCCGGGTCGACGGGATACTCTTGATGCCGCCGAACGGCGTGTCGGAGCCGCTGACGACCGAGGCGCTGGGCTTCGTTCCTACGGTATTGCTGAATGTGGAACCGGGTGCGCACACGCAACCCTTCGTCACCGTGGACAACTACCACGGCGCTCGCAAGATGACGGAGTATCTGATCGGCCTGGGATGCAAGCGGATCGTCCACATATCCGGCCCCCGCCATAATCGCGACGCGTTCCAGCGCCAGCGTGGCTTCCTCGATGCGATGAAGCAGCATCTGCATGAACGCCAGCCGCTGGTTTTGCCGGGCGATTTCAGGGAACAGTCGGGAGAGGACGCGGTGCGCATGTTGCTGGCGGACGGTGCGCCGGTCGATGCGATCTTCGCGGCGAACGACGTGATGGCGGTGGGCGCGATTTCGGCCCTGCGCGAAAGCGGCATCGCCGTGGGGGAGGACGTGCTGGTGGCCGGTTTCGACGACATCCCGATGGCGCGCCACATGGCGCCGGGGCTGACCACGATGCATTCCGACATCGCCCGGCTGGGATCGACGGCCGCGATGCTCCTGCTCCGTATGATGGGCGGGGAGGCGCTGGGCAGTGAGGATGGCCGCGTCCTGGTGCCAGATATCGTAACGCGCGGTTCCACCGGTGAAGCCGAGAGAGGTTCGCCGGGCCCCAAGGCGACGGCCACGCTGCGCGGTGGATGAAACCGGCCATGGCCCTCGATCTTCGCGAGGCCATGGCGAGAGTGGCCGTGGTATAGCCGGAGCGGTGCGGTTCTGTTCAATGCTGCTGGCCGGACATGTGAGCGGAAGCGCCAGGGGATGAAGCTGGAATAGTCGGTGCCGTATCGTGAAAAGCAACGCGCGGTGCTCGGCCGGGAGAATGTCGCATGAGGTTACTGATCGCTTGCCTGCTCGCGCTGGCGCTCTCCGCTTGTGCGCATTGGCCGGGCGCGTCCCGAGGCGATGTATCGCGCGCCCAACCGCTCGCGGCGATGACCTACAACATCCGGCTCGATCTTGCCTCCGATGGACCCGCTGCGTGGCCGAAGCGGCGTGACTTGGCAATCGCTCTGATCGGCCACGAGGCGCCGGACGTCATCGGAATGCAGGAGGTCCTGCTTGGCCAGATGAACGACCTCAGGGCAGGTTTGCCCGGATACCGGCTGGTCGGGGTGGGGCGCGACGACGGGGGCGAAGGCGGCGAATTCTCGCCGATCGGCTGGCGCGAGGATTGCTTTGTTTTACTCGACTGGGGTACGTTCTGGCTTTCCGATACGCCTGCCGTGCCCGGTCTTGGCTGGGACGCGGCCTACCCCCGCATCGCGACCTGGGCGCTGCTCCGCGATCGGCGGAACGGACGTGTTCTGCGCGTCCTCAACACGCACCTCGACAATAATGGCGAGACCGCGCGCGCGCGGGGCGCGGCGTTGATCCTGCGCTGGGCGCGTGAGGGGGAGGGGGCGGGCAGCGACACCCCGACGGTGATCATGGGCGATTTCAATGCACCGCCCGGCAGTACGCCTTATTCCATCCTTACTGGCGCAGGGAGCGACGGGCTGCTCGACAGTCGCACCGCCAGCGCCACGCCGCCCTACGGACCCGGAGGAACCTTCAACGGCTTCGATATCGAAAGCGATAGCGGAACGCCTATCGACCACATCTTTGTCTCGCCCGACATCGCGGTGGACGGTTATTCGGTGATCACCCAGCAGTGGGGCGGGCGGCTCCCGTCCGACCACTACCCCGTCAAAGTGCAGCTTCGCCTACCCGCGAGGTAAGAGCGAGCGCACTATTGCTGCGGTTGGTCGAGCCACCCGCCGGTAAAGCCGATCCGCTCCAACCCACGCCGGATGTGGGGGTTTTTGCGCATGGTGCGCCAGACCAGCCCGCTGCGATGGTTCTCCATCATCGCCAGGATCGGGCCCTGGTCGATGCCGAGATGGTCGGCCGCAACCCAGCCGAGCTTGGGGTCGACCGGGCCGGTACGCGAATCCGCTTGCGTGAAGGTGAAGCTGGGATTGAACGCGTCCTTGAAACCATACTTGTCGTACACGCGATCGCCATATCGATCGCGCATCGCCATCAGGGCAGGGATCGTGACTTCGGGTGCGAAGGGGATGGAGCCCCCAGCCGCCGTGGGGACGATCGTGCCGTCGTCGACAACCCGGACCGAACTGACACCGCGCGCGGTATAGGTGAAGAAGGTTCGCAGCTTGCCGTTCACGGTATATTCGTCGCGCGAATATTTGGGGCCGTCCGAAGCGGTCCAGCCCCACAGGTCGCCGCTATATTCCTTCCAGTCGTTGGGATTGTCGATCCCATAGGCGCGCTGGCTCAGCGTGGCGCGACGGCTGTTCTCGAAATAATCGATGCCCTTTCCACGCATGAATTCGACCTGGATGCCGCGGAAATCGACCCACACATGGCTGTATTGGTGGCCGAAAAGGGGCTCGAACTGGAGATGTTCGTAGCCGTAGTAGCTCCCCCAGTCTTCATCCAGCCGGGCGGCCCATCCCTTGTCCCACGCCGCCTTGCCGACCGGGTGGGTAGGGGAGCCGAGCGCCAGGATATAGACCAGCATACCCTCGTTGTACCCGACCCAATCGGCGGGTTGCCAGCCATCCTCGGGCTTCCAGCCCATGGTAATTCCTTGCGATTCCGGATAGTTGCGCGCCTTCGTTCCGGTGCCGCCACGCAGCGCCCAGTCCCACTCGACCCGGCGGTAGATGCGCTCCGCGAGATCGCGAATCTCCGCTTCGACCGGATCGTCGCGATCGTAATAACTCTGCGCGAACAGCGCACCGCCCAGGAACAGCGTGGTATCGACCGTGGAAAGCTCCGTGGTCGCGTGCCGCGTTCCGTCGTCGTATTTCAGGAAATGGTAGAAGAAGCCCTTGTACCCGGTGATGTCCTTGGCGGCCGCACCCTGGGGCGCGTCCCAGTAGAATTTCAGGCAGTCGCGGGTGCGCTTCGCCGCTTCCTCCCGGGTGACGTAACCGCGCTCCGCCCCGATGCCGTAGGCGGTCAGCGCGAAGCCGGTCGCCGCGATCGAGGAAAAGGTCCGACTGGGCCAGCGATCGGGGGCAAGGCACATCCGGGTGTCGGTGGTCTCCCAGAAGTAGCGAAACGTCCGCTGCGTGAGATCTTCGGAAAAAGCTTCGACCGCGGCTGGCGCTGGCGGCGGTGGCACGTCGCGGGGAGGGGATACGCCCACGCAACCGGAAGCGAGAAGAGCGAGAACGGGTAGAAAGCAATTCCGGCGCATGCATGCTCCGCAAAAGAAAATTCGCCGCCGTCCCCATGAAGAGGAACGGCGGCGCAAGGAGGAGCTAGAATTCGAACCCGGCTGAAACCTTCAGCGTGCGGGGAGGGCCATCCGTGCCCAAGCCCGTGCGCGAAAGGTAGTTGGTAGCCGTCGGATTAGTCACGTAATTCGAATAGTTACGATCGTTCAAAGCATTGATGATATCCGCGCGAAGCTTGATCCGGGTGCGGTCGGTCAGGAAGCCGAGCGGGATATACTTCGTGATCGCAAGGTCGAGCTGCCGGAAGCCCCAACGATCACCGTTGGACGCCGCCTCGTTGGAAATGACGTCGCGCGTGGGGTTCGCACCCCCGGTGCTCACGAAGCTCTGGATATAGGGCGGCGATGCGATCTGGAACTTGCCCGACAGCGTCACCGCGATGGGAAGATCCACTGCACCGGCAATTACCAGGCGATGCTTGCGCACCCCTCTGGAGGTCACGAACGGATAGTCCTCTGTCGAGGGGAAATCGAGCGCGAACGTCTCGTTGAAGCCACGGTTTTCCGACGCGTCGGTATAGGTATAGGTCGCCGTCAGGTTCCAGGGCGAGAACTGCGTGTAGCGCTTGACGAGCTTCAGATATCCGCTGTCGGACCGCGTCTCCAGCCCGTTCGTGCCGATGATGATCGAACCGAAGCCGGGAGGTGCGAAGCCGAACGGGGAACTCGGCACAGCCGGGGCCGGGGCGAAGAAGCTGCCGTCCGCACGCCTGTTGCCGAGTAGATAGGCGAACCCATCCTTGCTCTCGATATGCGTGTAGCCGACTTCGGCTTCGAACATGGACGCGAGCTGGCTGCGCAGGCCGAGGCTGAACTGGTCGGAGTAGGGAACCTTCAGGTCGTTGGTAATGAAGCGCAATTCGCGCCCGCCGCCGAATCCGGCCTGCTGTACCAGCTGTGCGCGCCCTTCCGGCGTGAAATAGATCGGATCGAACGGAACGCAGGTCGCACCCGGGGAACAGGTATTGAACCGGTCACCCGTGATGAAGTTGAACGTCCGCGTGGTGAACGCCCCGACGCTGATTTCCTGCTGCAGGAAGTCGAACTGGTTGCGATCGTAGGAACGCCCATACCCGCCGAAAACTACGTATGTCCGATCGGCGTCCAGCGCATAGGAGAACCCGACCCGAGGCTGAAAAGCGCCCTTGAACGGTTTGCGCTGGGTCCCGTCGGTGATGAAGTCGTTGATGTCGTAGTCGGCGTTGATCAGGTTCGGATAGTTGGCGGGCGACACCGCCGCCCGCGCGTCGGCAGGGGTGACGTAATCGAGGTAGGCCGGGGTCTCTTCGTAGTCCCAGCGGATGCCCAGATTCAGCGTAAGCCGATCGGTGACGTCCCAGTCGTCCTGAATGTAGAGGCCGAGCTGGAAGTTGCTGGACTCGACCACCGAAGATCCGGGTCCGTTCTGAAATCCGAACTGGACGCGATAGGGTATCTGATCGTTGAAGAAGCTTCCGTCGGTGATGTACGTGCCGGTCGCCGGATTATAGACCGCGTTGAACTCGTAACGCGGATTGAAGTTGTTGAGCTGGGTGGAATTGAGATCGACCCATTTGGCTTTGATGCCCGCCTTGATGGTGTGGTTCTCGAAGCCGATCCAGGTGAAATCGTCCTGCAGGCCGATACCCTTCTGCCCCTTGTCCTGATAGTTCGAACCGCCACCCACACGCAGGATGTTGCTGGCACCCGACGACACGGTGGGGTCGGTGGCGCTCGGCGCCGCGTAATTGAACTGAAGCGAATTGCCGAACTCGGCCGGGGTCGGAGCCCACTTCACGTCCTCATAGGTCGCCTTGAACTCGTTGATGAAATTGTCGGCGCTGTACTCGTAGCGCAGCAGACCGCGGAATTCCTTGACGTTCTGAAAGCTGAGCGTGGAACGAGAATTGCTGCCGCTTCCGAGAAAATCGCCGCTTTCGTCGCGATACTTGCCCGAAACCTCGATCAGATGGCCCGAAGCAGGCAAAACCGAGATCTTGCCGAAATACAGATCCTCGTTGAAGGTCGAATTGGTCGAACCGAACACATCCTGATATTCTTCCGGGAAGAATGTTACCGGCAGGCCGAACCCGGGCGTGATCTGAATTGGACGTTCTATTCGTTTACCTTCGTAAGTGACAAAGAAGTGCATGACATCGGGGATGATCGGACCGCCTAGCGCTCCGCCGAACTGCATATCCCTTG
Source organism: Erythrobacter sp. 3-20A1M (assembly GCF_018636735.1). NCBI lineage: Bacteria > Pseudomonadati > Pseudomonadota > Alphaproteobacteria > Sphingomonadales > Erythrobacteraceae > Erythrobacter > Erythrobacter sp. 3-20A1M. The sequence goes on from NZ_CP045200.1 coordinate 2,235,052, forward strand.
TTTCAACCTTTTCACGACGCGGAATGCTGAACTTCTCCAGCGGGGTCATCTGCCGCAGGCTCTGGTCGGTATAATCGATGAACGCTTCGCCATGGAATTCGTTCGTGCCGGATTTCGTGCCCGCCGTGATGGCGACGGAGCTGACCTGGTCGAACTCCGCCTTGTAGTTGGAGCTGATGACCCGGTATTCGCCCACCGCAAGCTGCGGGAAGGGATTTCCCTGGGAGGAATCCTGGCCCGTGATACCGTTCTTCAGGACGTAGTCCTTCTGACCCACGCCATCGATGAAGACGTTGACGGTACGGCTGTCCTGCGCGCCGCCCTGAATGCGGGACTGGCCGTCGGGATTGACGAACTGAACGCCGGGCGCGAGGTCAGCGAAAGCGAGGAAGTTGCGATTGTTCTGCGGAAGCGTTGAAATTTCGCGCTGGGTAATGTTCGCACCGACTTCGCCGCCCTCATTGGTCTTGATACGTCCCGCGGTGACGATGATCTCCGCGCCGGTCGTTTCGCTGGGCGAGGTCGTATCCCCGGGAGCGGGAGTGGTCGCAGCCAAGGCGATATCGTCGAAATCGAGTACCGCGTCCTGCGCGATCAGCAGGGTGAACTCGTCCGTCTGGCGCACACCGTTGGGCGTGGTGATTTCCAGCCGGTAGGTTCCGGGGCGCAGCTGCGCGAAGTTGTAGGTGCCGTCGGCGGACACGGGAACAGTGCGACGGAACCCGGTATTGACCTCGACCGCGGTGATTTCGCTCGCGCCTTGGACGTTGCCGCGCAACGAGGCGCTGGATTCCTGGGCGTGGGCGGGAACGGCGGTCGCCACGGCGATTGCGCTGCCTGCGACGCCGAGCGCGAGAGCCGCGGCCAGTCGACGTGCCGAACGGCTGCCGGTCCCGAACGAGCCGGCGGAAAGGTTGAAACCCCTCATGTACTTCCTCCCCTGTGCGAAGGTACCGGCTTCAGCGCCGGCTACCTCGAATCAAATCGTTATCGGCGGGCTTGTAACCGGTTTCAACTGACCTGTATAGAGGACATCGAAATCAGCGAATCCGCGCGGGCCGAACCGCGCCAGGCCGATTCTGGGGGAGTAGGAGAGTTATGCGTCATATCAGTCTCGCCGCTTTGGTGGCGGTCAGCCCAGTCGTTCTGGGTGCCTGCGCGACCGTGCCGGCGGAGCGGGTCGGCAGCGCCGCCGGCCAGTCGACGAACGCGGCGTCCACCACCGTGCCGGTGACGCAGGCGCAGCCCGCCTGGGCGAAGTCCGATCCGGAGATGGACCGGTTCATCGACGACCTGATGGCGCGCATGACTCTTGCGGAGAAGGTCGGTCAGCTGACCTTGCTGACCAGCGACTGGGAATCCACCGGGCCGACCCTGCGCGATACCTATCGCACGGATATTCGCGCAGGCCGGGTCGGGGCGATGTTCAACGCCTATACCGCCGCTTACACCCGCGAGTTGCAGCGGCTGGCGGTCGAGGAGACGCGCCTCGGCATTCCGCTGCTGTTCGGGTACGATGTCATCCACGGCCACCGCACGATCTTCCCGATTTCGCTGGGCGAGGCGGCCAGCTGGGACATGGAAGCGATCGAGCGCTCTGCCCATGTGTCCGCCGCGGAAGCTGCCGCGGAGGGCATCCAATGGACGTTCTCCCCCATGGTGGACATCGCGCGCGATGCGCGGTGGGGCCGCATTTCCGAAGGGGCGGGCGAAGACGTCTATCTCGGCAGCCAGGTGGCCCGCGCCCGCGTACACGGCTATCAGGGCGACGACCTGCGGGCGACCGATACGGTCCTGGCGACGGTGAAGCATTTCGCCGCCTATGGCGCTGCCGAGGCCGGGCGCGACTACAACACGGTCGACATTTCCCGCCGCACCCTGCGCGACGTGTACCTGCCCCCGTTCAAGGCGGCGGTGGACGCCGGGGTCGCCAGTGTCATGACCTCCTTCAACGAGATCGACGGGGTTCCGGCATCGGCCAGCGAGTACCTGCTGACCGACGTGTTGCGCGACGAATGGGGCTTCGATGGCTTCGTCGTCACCGATTACACCTCGATCAACGAGATGGTGCCGCACGGCTATTCGAAGGATCTGGCGCAGGCCGGGGAGCAGTCTCTGAACGCCGGTGTCGACATGGACATGCAAGGCGCGGTTTTCATGGAAAACGTGGCGAAATCCGTGGAAGACGGGCGCGTGGACATCGCGACCGTCGACCGTGCGGTGCGCCGCATCCTGGAGGCGAAGTACCGGCTCGGCCTGTTCGAGGACCCCTACCGCTATGCCGACGAGGCGCGGCAGAAGGCCACACTATACCGTCCCGATTTCCTCGAAGCGGCGCGCGATGTGGCCCGCAAGTCCATGGTCCTGTTGAAGAACGAGGATAACGCCCTCCCGCTCGCCGCTTCGGCTGGGCGGATCGCCCTGATCGGGCCGCTGGCGGACAGCAAGCCGGACATGATCGGCAGCTGGGCGGCGGCGGGCGATCGCGGAACGCGCCCGGTAACGGTGCTGGAGGGCCTGCGTGAACGTGCGCCCAAGGGCGTCTCGATCGATTACGCCAAGGGCGCGAGTTACGAATTCGATGCCGCCGGATCGACCGACGGCTTTTCCCAGGCTCTGGCGCTGGCAAAGCGTTCCGACGTGATCGTCGCGGTCATGGGGGAAAAATGGGACATGACGGGCGAGGCCGCGAGCCGCACTTCGCTCGACCTGCCCGGAAATCAGGAAGCCCTGCTGGAACAGCTGGTAGCGACCGGCAAGCCGGTGGTGCTGGTGATGATGAGCGGCCGACCCAATTCGATCGGCTGGGCCGACGAGCACGTCGCGGCCATCCTGCATGCCTGGTATCCGGGGACGATGGGCGGCAAGGCGGTCGCCGATGTCCTGTTCGGCGACTACAATCCCTCGGGCAAGCTGCCCGTCACCTTCCCCCGCACCGTCGGGCAGGTGCCGATTTACTACGATGCGAAGAACACCGGCCGCCCGATCGAGCTCGGCGCGCCGGGTGCGAAATACGTCTCGCGCTATCTGAATACGCCAAACACGCCGCTCTATCGCTTCGGCTATGGGCTCAGCTACACCGATTTCAGCTACTCGCCTGTAACCCTAAGCGCGCCGACGATGAACGGAACCGGCTCCATCACCGCCAGCGCGACGATCACGAATACCGGTGATCGCGCGGGCGAGGAGGTCGTGCAGTTCTATGTCCGCGATCTGGTAGGTTCGGTCACCCGGCCGGTGCAGATGCTGAAGGGCTTCGAAAAGATCATGCTGCAACCGGGCGAAAGCCGCACGGTGCAGTTCACGATCAGGCCCGCCGACCTCGCCTTCACCCGGCAGGACATGAGCTATGGCTGGGAGCCGGGCGAGTTCCGGCTGTGGATCGCGCCGCGTTCGGGCGCCGACGCCGCCACGCCTGTCGAATTCACCGTGACGGAGTAGGGCGGCGATGCAGCTGCGTCTGACCCTGGTCGCGGGATGCTCGTTCACTCTGGCGGCCTGCGCGAGCGTCGCGTCCGGCAATGCGGATAGCTATACCCCGCGTTCGCCCGCCGCCGAGGCGAGCGCGATCGAACGACCGGCCACGGCGAAGCGTCCCAACATCATCTTCATCATGTCGGACGATCACGCGCAGGCGGCGATATCGGCCTATGGCTCCGATATCTCCAAGCTAGCCCCGACGCCCAATATCGATCGGATCGCCCATAACGGGGCGCTGTTCGAGAACAGCTATGTGGTGAACTCGCTGTGCGGACCGAGCCGGGCGACCATGCTCACCGGCCTGTTCAGCCACATGCACGGCTTCACGCAGAACGGGCAGAAGTTCGACAATGGCATGTGGAACTGGGTTCGCGCCTTGGGACAATCGGGCTACGACACCGCGCTGTTCGGCAAATGGCACCTGAACTATTCGCCGGTAGGGGCGGGAATCGGCACATGGAAGGTGCTGGACGATCAGGGCAAGTACTACAATCCCGACATCATCACGCCGGAGGGGCGTAGCGTCGTCGAAGGCTACGCCACCGATATCATCACCGATTACAGCCTTGATTGGCTGAAGCGCGAACGCGATCCGGAAAAGCCCTTCGCCCTGCTGGTGCATCACAAGGCACCGCATCGCAATTTCATGCCGGCGATACGCCACCTGCAGGATTATCTGGGCACCGAATTTCCGGTCCCGACCAATTATTTCGACCATTACGACGGTCGCCCTGCCGCCGCGGCGCAGGAGATGAACATTTACCGCGACATGTACGAGGGTCACGATCTCAAGATGACCACCGAGGTCGGTAGCCGCGAATTGCGCTACAATCCGTGGAAGGACGATTTCGCGCGCATGACGCCCGAGCAGCGCGAGGCCTATTTCGGCGCGTTGCAGCCGAGCAACGACGCCATGAACGCCGCCGATCTGGACGAGCGCGAAATGGCGCTGTGGAAATACCAGCGCTATATGAGCGAGTATCTGGGTACGGTTGCGGCGGTCGACGACAGTGTCGGGCGGCTGCTCGACTGGCTGGAAAGCTCCGGGCTCGCGGACAACACGATCGTCATCTACACCTCCGACCAGGGTTTCTACCTTGGCGAGCATGGCTGGTTCGACAAGCGGTTCATGTACGAGGAGTCGCTGCGCACCCCGCTGCTGATGCAGTATCCCGGCCATATCGCGGCGGGCTCGCGCGTGAGCGTGCCGGTGCAGAACATCGACTACGCGCCGACTTTCCTCGACTATGCCGGTCTGCCCGAACGCGAGGCGATTCAGGGGCGCAGCCTGCGCGACGTGGTCGACGGGACGCCACCTGCCGACTGGCGCGAGGACATCTACTACCATTACTACGAATATCCCGGCTTCCACTCCGTGCGCGCCCACTACGGCGTGAAGTCGAAGCGCTACAAGCTGATCCGTTTCTACGGCGATATCGACGAGTGGGAGTTCTACGATCTCGCGACCGACCCGGACGAGATGCACAACCGGATCGACGACCCGGCCTATCGGGCGAAGATCGCGGAGCTCAAGGACACGCTGGTGGCGCTGCGGGCGCAGTATCGCGACAGCGATGGCCCGGCGGTCGACGCGCCGCTCGATTCCGAAACCGCGCGAGACAAGGGCCGCCGCGATGCACACGCCGCGGCAGGCACGCACCATTAGTTTCGGGCGCTTGCGCTAGTTGGCAGGACGCAGCGACAGGGCGAAGCCGCCGCCGGCCATCATCTCGATGGGTAGGCTGTCTCCACCATTGATCCGGCGTGTTTCGCGCACCATGGCGAAGCGGTCGCCGTCGATGCCGCCGCCCGGGCCGTCGCGCCAGATCTCGGCGACGTAAGGCCGATCCGCGGGGAGGAAGGACAGATCGATCGCGACCTTGCGCGCATGGTCGTCGGTCACCCCACCGACCCACCAGTCTGCGCCCCCGCGCCGCTGGCGAGCGACCACGGCATATTCGCCGATCTGCCCCTCCAACACACGCGTCTGCTCCCAGTCGACCGGCACCTGCTCGATGAAGGCGAGGGCGTCTGGCCGCTTCAGATAGTTCTCCGGCAGGTCCGCCGCCATCTGCAGCGGCGAGTAGATCACGACGTAATCGGCCAGCTGCCGAGCGAGTGTGTTGGGTAGCGGCCGTCCGTCGCGGCCCTCCAGGCTGACGATGCCGGGTGTCAGGTCGAAGGGACCCGAAAGCATCCGGGTGAAGAGCAGCGTGGGCTCGTGCGAAGGCGGGTTGGGTGGTTCGCCCCAGGCCATATATTCGAAGCCGCGAGCGCCCTCCCGCGTCATCATATTGGGATAGGTGCGGCGCAGCCCAGTGTCCTTGATCGGCTCGTGCGCGTCGACCGCGATGTGGCGCCGCGCTGCCGCTTCCACGACCAGCACGTGATGGCGCGCCATGAACTGGCCGTCATGATATTCCCACTGCTCGGTCCCGTCGGGATCCTCGCGCAGGATGCCACCCGCGTCGGCCACATAACCGGTCTTGACCGAATGGATGCCGTGGCGCTCGTAATAATCGAGCGCCTCGTCCAGCTGGCGTTCGTACAGACCGGCATTGCCGGCGGTCTCGTGGTGGCCCATGATCTCCACCCCACGTTTTTTCGCGTAGGCGGTGACGCGATCCATGTCGAAATCCGGGTATGCTTCGGCGAACTGGAAATTGCGCCCGCTCTCGCTCCACCAGCCCTTGTTCCAACCCTCCACCAGCACGGAATCGAAGCCGTGCGCCGCCGCGAAATCGATGTAGTCGAGCGTGTGCTGCGTCGTGGCACCGTGCTTCGGCCCGTCGTTCCAGCTCCACTTGTCGAGATGCATCGCCCACCAGATGCCGACATACTTCTGCGGTTTCGCCCACCCTACATCCCCCAGCCGATTGGGCTCGTTCAAATTCAGGAGAATGTCGGACGCTGCGTAGAGGCCGGGGGCGTCGGTCGCGACGGTAATGGTGCGCCACGGGGTTGCAAACGGGGCAGCGCGGTGGACCTTCGACCCTTGCGACGACGGGGCCAGGAACGTGCGAAAGTGGAGCCCGTCGATCCGTTGCAGCCAGAACGCCGAATAGTCCGACAGCGCCGCCTCGTGGATCGATATGTGCAGACCGTCCTGTCGGCGGAAGGTGATCGGGGAATGGGCCATGCCCACCTGGTTGGCGGGTGTATGGTGATAGAGGTACTCGTAGCGGTTCCACTCGCCGCCCGGTATCCACCACGCCTCCGGCCCAGCATCCCCGCCCGGGGCGAAATTGAACTCGGTCAGTTCCTCGTCGATCTTTACGTCAGCTAATTGCGGCTGATCGGGAAATTCGTAGCGGAAGCCGACCCCGCCATCGAACACGCGCACGACCAGGTCGATCACCCGCTGGGCACGCCCCTGTTCGACGATCGGCACACGCATCTCGTTATAGCGATCGCGGACCAGCCGGTTCTCGCCCCAGGGCTGCTCCCAAGTCTCGTCATGGCTGGCGCGCGTGGCTTCACCCAGCTCCATGCCGTTCTGCCATTTGCCCCCGCCGTGCAGTTGGAAACCCAGCTTGGACGGCACGATCACCGGCGCGCCTTCGCGGTCGACGCGATAGGTTGCGATCCCACCTTCGATGGCGAGGGCGAAGCACAGCGTCCCGTCGGGCGAGCAGGCCGTATGGTCCGGGTCGCCCTGCGCGACGGCGGCCGAGGGAAGGGCGAGCAGCATCAACGCGGCGAAACAGGCCAGCGCCGGGTGCGTCCAGCGGGTCGGCGAACGCAAGCGCGCGTGCGGCATGGTGATAGGCATTTGGACTGTCTCTCCCGGGATATCGCGCATTCTTGTGCCGACGGCTTTCTTCTGGGGTTCTGCGCCATGCGCTTTTCGGGTGCAACCGGTTACATCGCGGTTTTGCTGATCGCTGGTGCGAGGTGGAGGCGGCACCATTCGCGGCGGAGAGTGTTCAGGTGGGCGGATTTCGAGGCAGAAATAAGCTGCAACAGTTCTCGGATAATATTTCGACGAGGAGCTTAACTGGTCGAAAGCACCGACCCGGCCCTTCGATCAAGTATTGCCGCGGCGTTTACCGCGTTTTTACCCTCCAGTCCTATCGCTCGGTCTGAAACTATCGGCCATGCGAATGACGCGCAAGAACAAGCCAGCCCTGACCCCAGGGAAGACGGCGCTCCGGTTGCTCATCGCAGCCGCGATCGTGGCCGCGTTGAGCGCGCTAAGCCTGTTCAAGCCGATCGATAATTTCCTGTACGCCGTCCAGTATCTTCACGCACCCAGAGACGCTTCGGGCGGTAATGTTTTCGTTGGCTTGACCGAGAACCCAGCGGAAGCGAAGAGTGAAGTGGCCCGGCGAGAATTGCTGGATACGCTCGAGCTTTTGAACGAGGCGGAGCCCAGGGCGATCTATGTCCATGTGCCGGTCCCGGCTTCATCGTTTCCAGATATTGACCGAGAGATAGCCGCCGCTGTAGCTCGCAACTCTGCGAACATAGTTTTTATTGACAAGCTTTACGACGATTTCGAAGGAAACGCCCGCGTGCGTGTGACGAGCCCTGATATCAGGGGTTCCGCCCGCTCGGTTCCCAACGAACGATATCACGACTTCATGGGCTACAGCTGGGAAGCACCCCGAAAGCTGTCGGTGAGCGGGAAAGAAGAGATTGCTGCAGCCAGCGCCATAGCAGGCGTCAACCCTGGCTCGTCGCGGCCTTTCTTCATCGACTATCGTTACCGCATTTCCAGCATCGGGGCTTTTGATGCTGCCCAGCTCGCTGAACTGCCGCGCGAAACCTTGGCCGAAAAGCTCAAGGGTAAGACTATCGTCGTCGGTCCCATGGACGAGACGGAAAGCATACCCGGTCACCTCGATATTCCTGCGAGTTTCATCACGATACTGGCAGCCGAAACCCTTTTGGCCGGGCCGCCGGTCTTCGTCACCGCGTGGTATTTGGTACTCCTGCTCGGCCTAGTCATCGCCTTTGCGGTGTCGCGGGGTCAACCTCGCCTGACTCGCTGGGTCTTTCTCGGCTGCGTTATAGCGACGATAGTGCTGCCCGTGCTTGGCCCTCAAGTGGGAATTCTCATGCGCATGGGCGGTCCATTCATGTATCTGCTCGTTGCGGGCGGAATGATACTCCTCAACGCCCAGCGTCAGAGCGCGCGCAAATTCGATCCGCGCTTCAATCTACCGACGTTCGAGGCGTTGGAAGACGAACTGTCCGACGCGCCTCTCGACAGCGCGCTCGTTGTGGCGAAGGTGCAGAACTTCGACACCGTGCTCGCCGCGGTGGGGCCGAAGGAGCAGGCCGAATACGCGAAGCGGCTGGCGGATCGTTTCCGCGTGATCGATCCGCGGATGCCCGTGTACGTTTCGGGCAGCCATTTCGCATGGATCTCCCCGGCCATGCTTCGGGAGGATCTCGAGAGCCATTTACTTGGCCTTCGCGCGCTGTTTTCCGAACCGATCAAGGTGGAGGACGTACCGATCGACATCGGTGTCACCTTCGGCATCGATGCGACCTCCGAGGCGAACCCGTCCGCCAAGATCGCCCAGGCGCGCTCGGCGGTCAATGCGACCAATCTGGCCGATCTGCCGGTGGTATTCGCGGAAGCGAATACTTCGCCCAATCGCATCTGGAGCCTCTCGCTTCAGCACAAGGTCGACAAGGCACTGGCGGAAGGCCGCATCTTTCCCGTCTACCAGCCGCAATTCACCGGGAGCGATCATCGCCTGCACGGTGTGGAGGCACTGGTCCGCTGGATCGATGAAGAACGCGGGGTGATCTCCCCGGGCGAATTCATCGGCCAGTGCGAAAAAGCGGGGCGGATGGAGGCGATCACCCAGACCGTGCTGCGCCAGTCGATGCGGGAAATGTGCGAGGCCAATGTCGACGGCCTGCAGCTGTCGGTGAATGTGTCGGCCACGCTTTTGCACGACCACCGCCTGGTCAGGATCGTGCGCGATACTCTCGACGAAAGCGGCTTCCCCCCATCTCTGCTCGTTCTCGAAGTTACCGAAAGCTGGCGCATCATCGATGAGCGAGTCGCTCTTAGCGTCATGAACGAGATCGCCTCGCTCGGCGTGCGGTGGTCTATCGACGATTTCGGAGTTCAGTCGGCGACGATGGAGACGTTGCTGAAGTACCCCTTCAGCGAGGTGAAGATCGACCGGGTCTTCACGCAGGCCATCTGCACTTCGAAGAAGGCATTGGCCATGGTGCGCATGATTTGCGCTTTCGGCAAGGAACTGAATATCGACGTGGTCGCCGAGGGGGCGGAGGATCAGGCGACCCTGCGCATGCTCGAGAAGGCGGGATCCCCCCGCGTTCAGGGCTTCGTGCTGGCTCGGCCGATGGGTATGGACGAGGTTGCGCAAAGATGCGTTGCGGCGAAACCATCGGTTTTAGGAGCGCAGCAGATCGCAGGGTAGATGGGATAGGTAAGCGCACGCTGCGAAAGGTTAACACTTTACAAACCGAAATGGTAAACATAAGGTAAATCCTCACAACAGGAGGATTTGCTATGCTTATCGCCATTTTCGATATCTGGGACTATCTCTTCGGCGGTCGCCGCAAGTAACAAGTCGCTGAAAAGATACGATTTGCAAGGGCCCCGTTCGGGGCCCTTGTTCGTTTCGGAGGTTGCGAGTTTGCGGTTTTAGGTGCGATCCAGACCGATTCGGTCGATGCTTCGTTAACGGCCGATTGCGTTAATCAAGGCGGCCGAGCTTCGCGAAATCTCCCTCGAGCCAGCCCAGCGGCTCGGCGGGCTCTTGCGTATCCCCACCGATCACGCGCTCGACCGTACCGACGAACATTTCATGGGTGCCGAACACCAGCGTTTCGTCAACGCGGCAGAAAAGGTTCGAGCACGCGGACGTCAGATATGGCACCCCCTCGGCGAATCCCCATTCGTCGGAGCGGAAACGCTCCTCGCGCAGCGTGCTGTCCGAAAACAGGCCGACGAAGCCGGTCTGCGAAGTGCCGAGCAGGTTGATGCAGAACCGCCCGGCGCGCGACACGGCGCCGTGGGTTGTGCTCATCCGATTGATCGCCACCAGCATCGATGGCGGTTCCATGCTGGCCGGGATGACCGCCGACGCCACCATTCCCGCCGGGTGATCGCCCTGCGGATCGCAGGTCGTGATGAGCGACACGGGACCGGGCAGGCGGCGCAATGCCGAGCGCAGGCGCCCGGCGAGGTCCCGATCGTCCCTCATTGTATCCATCTCGTTTGCCTGTGCGGGCGTATTCTCGTCCATCGGACACAGGGTAGGGCGCGCCAGGTCCGGCGGCAAGACCGGCTACCCCGCGTAGGGCAAATACCGCCATTTCAGCCAGACCGATTTCCCTTGCGAAATGTCCATGCGATGCGACACTTGCGCATGTCCGGAGCGCGCGGGGCTCGCGCGCCGTTGCCAAGAGGTTTCGCTTGCCATTTCCCTTCTCCGCCATCGTTGGTCAGGATCGCCTGAAGCACGCGCTGCTGTGCGCGGCCGTCGATCCGAGCTTGGGCGGGGTACTGGTGATGGGCGACCGGGGCGCAGGCAAATCGACTGCCATTCGCGGGCTGGCGGCGCTTCTCCCTGAGCTCGAGGCAAACGCGGACTGCCGGTTCGGCTGCGCCCCGGCGCCGGTTTCCGCATGGTGCGAGGAATGCCGCGAGCGCAAGCCGACGAAGACGGTCGCGCGGCAGGTGCCGATGGTCGATCTTCCGCTCGGCGCAGGGGAGGAACGGGTCACCGGCGCGCTCGATCTGGAACGTGCGCTGAGGCATGGCGAGAAGGCGTTCGAACCGGGTCTGCTCGCCCGTGCGCATCGCGGGTTCCTCTATATCGACGAGGTCAATCTGCTGGAGGATCATCTCGTCGACCTGCTGCTCGACGTCGCCGCTTCGGGTGAGAACGTGGTCGAGCGCGACGGGCTATCGGTGCGGCATCCGGCGCGCTTCGTGCTGGTCGGTAGCGGCAACCCGGAGGAGGGCGAGCTGCGCCCGCAGTTCCTGGACCGCTTCGGTATTTCGGTCGCGATTACTACCCCGACCGACCTTGCCGACCGGATCGAGATCGTGAAACGCCGCGACGCCTACGACCGCGATCCCGACGGGTTCGCCAAGGCATGGCGGCGCAAGGACCTGGCGGTGCGACGCCGGATCGTGAACGCCCGCGAGGCGCTGGCCGATATCACGATCCCGGACGAGGTGCTGGAAGCGGCGGCGAGGCTGTGCCTTGCGCTCGGTACAGACGGCTTGCGCGGGGAACTGGTGCTGATGCGCACCGCGCGCGCCTCCGCCGCGCTGGCAGGCAAGGGGGAGGTCACGGTAAGTGATCTGAAGGACATCGCTCCCCTGGCGCTCTCGCACCGGATGCGGCGCGATCCGCTAGAGAGCGGCGACCCGAAGGCGCGGATCGAGCGCGCCATGGCCGAAACACTCGCGTGACCGGTCACGGCCCTGCCGGCGAGAGGGCGTGGCGCGACGCGATGATGGCTGCGCGGCTGATGGGCGCGGGGCTGGGCGCGGTGGTTGTGAGGGCGCGGCCGGGCTTTGCGCGCGACGCTTTTCTCGAGCGGGTGACCGGCACCATCGGGCGCGAAATCCTCCGCCTGTCGCCAGAAAGCGATGTGGCCGCGCTGGCAGGCGAGACGGACCTGTTCACCAGTCTGGCCACCGGCCGTACGGTGCGCCATCGCACCCTTGCCGAGCGGGCGCGGAGCAAGCTCCTGCTGGTAACCGGGGGCGAGCGCCTGCGGCCCGACCTCACGGCGCTGCTCGCCGCTACGCTGGAACAGGCGGACGAAGACGCGCGGACTGTGCTGATCGACGAGGGCGGGGAGGGTGACGACGCGGCATTGCCGCCATCCCTGGCCGCCCGCGCGCCGGTGTTGCTCGATCTCCATCGCGTGGCGCTGGCGGACATTTCCGCCGGAGAACCCACACCTGCGCCGGGCGAAGTGAGCGAGTCCGACCTGGAGACGCTAGCTGAGGCGTGCGAGCGGCTGGCGATCCGCGATCCGCGCGCTCTGCTCCACGCATGGAACGTCGCACGCGCGGCGGCGGCGCTGTGGGGCCGGGCGGAAGCGTTCGGGTTCGTTGCCCGCACCGTCCTCGCACCGCGCGCCACGGCTTTGCCCGAGACCGAAGGCGAACCGCCGGAGCCGGAACCGCAAGAGCAAACCAACGACGGGGGCGGGTCCCGCGAGACCGACGATAACGACGACATGGCACCGCCCGACGCGCGCGAGATCGTGGTCGAGGCGCAGGCCGCGGCACTGGCATCCGGCATCGCTTCCGCGCATCGCGGCGGATTGCGCGGAGCCGGGGCGGGCAGCAGCACGGCGAAGAGGGGCATGGCGGCCGCGCGCGGGCGCCTGGGGCGCAGCCGCAAGGGATTGCCGCGCGACGGGCGCCGGCTCGACCTGCTCGGCACGCTGATCGCCGCTGCGCCGCGTCAGGCACGAGGCGGGGGCGAGAGGCTGCAAATCCGGCGCGACGACATCCGCTATCGCGAGCGCCAGCCGCAACAGCGCAGCGCGACGGTGTTCGCCATCGACGCCTCGGGCTCGGCGGCGCTGGCCCGGCTGGCCGAGGTCAAGGGTGCGGTCGAGCAATTGCTCGCCGAGAGCTACGTCCGCCGGGACGAGGCCGCGCTGGTCGCCTTTCGCGGGGAGCAGGCGGAGACAGTCCTGCCGCGCACCCGCTCGCTGGCCCGCGCGCAGCGCCTGCTGGCGGGGCTGGCGGGCGGAGGGGGCACGCCGCTCGCCGCGGGAATGCGCGAGGGATTACGCGAAGCGCTGGCCGCGCGCGTGGCGGGCCGGGCGGTGCTGCTGGTCGTCGTTACCGACGGCGGCGGCAATATTGATCTGGAGGGTCGGCCAGACCGTGCCCGGGCGCAGGAAGACGCCTTGGCGGTGGCGGAGAGCGTCGCACGGTCCGGCATTCCGGCACTGGTGGTCGATTGCGGCGCGCGCAGCCGCCCGGTCGTTCGCGAGCTCGCGGCGGCGATGAAGGCCCGGTACTACGCGCTGCCCCGGCTCGACCGCGAAGCGCTCTCGGGTGTTGCCAGCGCGGCGCAAGCCCGGGCCCGCGCCGCATGAGCCGCCCCGACTGGCAGCGCGAGGGCCGCTCATGGCCGAACCGCGAGGCGAGTACGTTCGTCCGCGCGGGTAGCCATCGCTGGCATGTCCAGCGCGGCGGCAGCGGTCCGAGAATGCTGCTGCTCCACGGCACCGGCGCGGCGACGCATAGCTGGGGGCCGATCTGGCCGCTGTTGGCGGAACGTTTCACCCTGCTTGCGCCCGATCTGCCCGGCCACGGTTTCACCAGCCCGCGCGCCAGCGGTATCCTGTCGCTGCCCTATGTCTCGCGCGCCGTGGCGGACCTATTGCGCGAAGAGGACTTCGCCCCGCACTATGTCCTCGGCCATTCGGCGGGTGCGGCAATCGCGCTGCGCATGGCGCTGGACGGATTGATTGCGCCGGAGCGGATCGTGGCGCTGGCGGGGGCGATCCTGCCGATAGGCGGCGCGGCGCGGCACCTGTTTCCGGCCGCGGCGAAGCTGCTTTTCCTCAACCCGCTGGTGCCATCACTGATGGCATGGCGCGCGCGCAGCACCGGCGCGGTGGACCGGATGTTGGCGCAGACGGGCTCGCGGATCGACGCCCGCCAGCGCGACCTTTACGCCTCGCTGTTCCGGCATTCGAGCCATGTCGATGCCGCCTTGGCGCTGATGGCGAACTGGGATTTGGAGGCACTGGCGCGCGACCTGCCGCAGCTGGAGACACCGCTCACCCTGCTGGTCCCGGAAGGCGACGGCTTCGTCCCGCCCGCCCAGCAGCGCGAGGTGGCGAAGGTGGTCGAAGGCGCCGAAGTACGGGCGCTGCCCGGTCTGGGGCATCTGGCCCACGAAGAAGATGCCGAAGCGGTCGCGCGGGCAATCGAGGGAGTGGTGGCTGACGCGATCGGGGAATGATCTCTGTCGACCCGATCCCGCAATCAACCGTCGTTTCGTTCTTCCACCAAGTAGTTCGTTCGATCGAACAGTCAAGGTGGGGACGCGCATTTTTGCGCGCCCCTTGGCCCCGCGTAGTCGCCGCCCTAGAGATGTGCGACGCAGATCGAGAGGATAGAACATGACCCGCTCCGCCCCCGCGCTCGCCGCTCGTTCCTGGCTCTTCGCCCCCGGCGACAGCGAGAAGAAGATGAACAAGGCGCGCGACGGGGAGGCGGATATCGTGCTGCTCGATCTCGAAGATGCGGTGGCGGAAGGCGCGAAGGCCGATGCCCGCGCGCTGGTGGCCGATTTCCTCGCCGACAACGCGGCGCAGGCGGAGCGGCTGTGGGTGCGCGTCAATCCGCTGGACGGGCCGCATACGCTGGACGATCTGGTCGCGATCATGCCCGGCCGCCCGGGCGGCATCATGCTGCCCAAGGTCAACGGGCGCGCCGACGTGGAGCGGTTCGACGCATACCTCACCGCGTTCGAGGCGGCGAACGGGATCGAGCGGGGCAACACGCCCGTGGTGGTGCTGATCACGGAAACCGCCGAGGCGATGTTCCATACCGGCGATTACCAGGGCGCGCCGCGCCTCGTTGGTCTGACCTGGGGCGCGGAAGACCTCGCCGACAGCGTGGGCGCAGCGAGCAATACGGAACCCGACGGGTCCTATTCCTTCACCTTCGAACTGGCACGGAGCATGACGCTGCTGGGTGCGGCGGCGGCGGGTCTGCCCGCGATCGAGACGATCCACGGCGATTTTCGCGATACCGAAGGGCTGAGGGCGCGGGCCGAGAAGGTCCGCCGGGGCGGCTTCTCCGGAATGCTGGCGATCCACCCGGCGCAGGTCCCGGTGATCAACGCGGCGTTCTCGCCGAGCGAGGAGGAAATCGCCAAGGCGCGCGAGATCGTGGAGCTGTTCGCCGCCAACCCCGACGCCGGGACGATCGGCTGGAAGGGCGGGATGCTCGACCGCCCGCATCTGTCGCGCGCGCAGCGGCTGTTGCAACGCGCCGAGCGGGACTAGCGCTCAGGCGGCGGCCGGGGCCTCTTCCGCGCCATCGTCGCGATAGCGGCGGTCGGGGCGGCCGCGCAGCACCCACCACACGATGCCGGTGGCGACCGCTCCGCCAACGACGTTCGCGGCCAGCTCGCCCGCATAGATAGCGTCGGAGCCCCAGCTCCCGCGTAGCAACCAGGCGAACGGCATCATCACCAGGAACACCCGCGCGAAGCTCTGCGCCAGCGCGAGCCCCGCGCGGTCGACCGCGTTCAGCACGCCATTGCCCACGATCAGCAAGCCGTATCCGGCATAGCCCCATGCCGCGATGGTGAGATAGCGCGCGAATTGCGCGATCACTGCGGGCTCTTCGGTGAAAATCCCGGCGAACCAGCGGGCGGAGGACCAGAGCAGCACCGCGATGGCGAGGCCGTAGCCGACACAGAACGCGCCCGCCCCGATCGCCGCCTTGCGGGCGCGGTCGGGCTGGTTGGCGCCCCAGTTCTGCCCGACGATCGCGCCGATCGAGCCAGAGAGGCCGAGCAGCGGCACAACGGCGAAGCTCTGCAACCGGCCCGCCGCGCCGAACCCCGCGACTGCGGCCTGTCCCTCCACCGCGACCAGCGCGGTCAGCACCGACAGGCCGATGGGATTGATCGCGTTGGAGAAGGCGGCGGGCGCGGCCACCCGCGCGATCGCACCCAGCGTCGCGCCGATGTCGCAATTCTTCAACAGGGTGGGGTCGAGCTTCAGCGGGGTGCGATGCACCAGCCACGCCGCGACGACGATGGCGATGGCCCAGCCGATCAGCGTCGCGTAGGTAGCGCCCGCGATGCCGAAGCCGTCGAACCCCAGCGCGCCCGAAATCAGGATCGGATCGAGCACCCAGTTCACGACGGCGTAGGTAAGCGAGAGATAGCTGGTCTTGCGCGCTTCCCCCTGGCCGCGCAGCACGCCGTTGAAGCCCATCATCAGCAACAGCAGCGGCAGGCCCAGCGCGTAGGGTCGCATATAGGCGCGGATCAGCGGCAGCGTGGTGGCGTCCGCATTCATGAGCCGGAACAGCGGGTCGAGGATTGCGAACAGGCTCAGGCCCAGCGCCACCCCGATGCCCAGCGCCAGCGCGATGCCGAAATTGCCCAGCCGCGCCGCCTTCCGACTGTCGCCTTCGCCCAGCGCGCGCGCGACGACCGAATTGATCCCGACCATCACCCCCACGCCCAGGCTGGAGAGCGCGACCGTGATCGGAAAGATGAAAGAGATCGCCGCCAGCTCCGCCCCGCCGAGCCGGCCGACGAAATAGGCGTCGATCAGCCCGACCGACATGAGTGCCGCGACCCCGATCACCATGGGCGCGGTCTGCCCGACGAGATGGCCGGGAATGCTCCCGCGGGTCAGCTTGGCCGTCTCGCTCATGCGAGCGGCCCTAGCGCGGGGGTGGGACCGGGCAAAGCGCCGTCAGTCCTGCCGGTCGCTGTCGAGACTTTCCTGCGCGATTTCCTCGGGCATCGCCGGGCGGCCCGGCACGGTGTACCCATCGTTGAACCACTGCGCGAGGTCGCGGTCGCGACACCGGGGCGAGCAGAACGGCGCGTGCTCGTCGGAGCGCGGCTTGCGGCAGATGGGGCAGGGCTTGGGCGAACTCATCGCTCGACAAGCTGGGCATGACCGGCCTCGATCGCAAGGGCGGGGGCGGTCTGCACCCGCACCTCGCGGCCCGTGCGGCGGGCGAGTTCGGCCAGCCATTCGGGCTTCAGCTTGGCCTTTATCGCGGGGTGGCAGGTGATCAGCGTGGCCCCTGCGCCCTCCAGCCGCTCTGCCCGGCGCAGCAGGATGCGCGCGGCCGCACCGATCCGAGCCCGGCCGATCCGCTGCAGCAGCGAGGGGCCGGTCAGCCGCGCGACCAGCTGGACGAAGCCAAAGCCGTTGATCGCGGTGCGCTCGTGCGGCCAGTCGGCCAGCGCGTCGGCCAGCGCGCGGTCGATCGCCTGCCGCGCCGGTTTGCCCTCCGGCGTCGGGAAGTCGATGCCTACCACGCCGCCCATGTCGAACCGGCGCAGCGCGCTGGCGATGGCGGGTATCGCGGCCAATGAGAGATCGCGGGCGTCCCCGTCGATATCGATCAGAGTCATCGCGGGCGTATCGGCGAAAAGCAGCGAGCCGCCCGCGAAATCGACCGCGCCGCTCCACGCGTCGGCGAACAGCGCGTCCCAGTCGCCCTCCGGGAAGGAGCGGACGGTTTCGACCGAATGCCCTTCGTCGCGCAGCCGCTCGGCGAGCGTCGGTGCCGGGCGCAGGCTCTCTTCGGTTGGGCGACCCTGCGCGCGCTTCAATCGCCCGCGCTCGGCAATCGCGGAGCGGGTTATCGCCACCCGCATGCTCGCCCCTTCGCTGGCGTCGCGGGGCAACCGGTCGAGCAGAATG
Source organism: Erythrobacter sp. 3-20A1M (assembly GCF_018636735.1). Lineage (NCBI taxonomy): Bacteria > Pseudomonadati > Pseudomonadota > Alphaproteobacteria > Sphingomonadales > Erythrobacteraceae > Erythrobacter > Erythrobacter sp. 3-20A1M. The sequence goes on from NZ_CP045200.1 coordinate 2,252,926, forward strand.
TCTTGCCCGCCATCGGTCTGCGCCATGCCGCGCGCCGAACCGGCGCTGCGCTGCACCAGTTTCACCTCGATCACCTGCCCGGCCGCGAGCCGTCCGGGCCAGTCGAGCTTGGCGGCGGCGATCTGGCCGTTCTCCAGCCGGATCGCGCGATGCTCGCCGATGCCCTCCTCGACCAACCACTCAGCCAAGGGCGAACCCTGCTGCCTTCAGCAAAGCGCGCGTTTCGTACAACGGCAGGCCGACGACGCCCGAATGGCTCCCCTGCAGCCAGCTGACGAGGCCCTCGGCCGCGCCCTGGATCGCGTAGCCGCCCGCCTTGCCATGCCACTCGCCGGTGGCGAGATAGGCGGTTAGTTCCTCGTCGCTCAGGCGCTTGAACTTGACCTGCGTCTCGCTCACCCGCTCGCGGATCGAGCCGTCGGGCGCGGCGAGGGCGATGGCGGAATAGACGGTGTGGCGGCGGCCCGACAGCAGCGTCAGGCAGTCGCGCGCAGTCGCCTCGTCCTCCGCCTTGGGCAGGATGCGGCGCCCAGCGGCGACCACGGTGTCGCCCGCCAGCACGAAAGACTTGCCATCGGTGCAGGCGAGCGCCTTCTCCCGCGCCATGCGCAGGGCATAGGGGCGCGGCAGCTCGGTGCGCTGCGGCGTTTCATCGATATCGGCAGGATTGACCGCGTCCGGCGCAATGCCGAGCCGGGCGAGCAGGTCGCGGCGGCGCGGACTGGCGGAAGCGAGGACGAGCCCGGGCTGCGTCGCCAAGGCTTATTGCGGGCCCGGACCGCCGCGGCCGGGCATGAAGCGATAGGTGATCCGCCCCTTGGTCAGGTCGTAGGGCGTCAGTTCGACCAGCACCTCGTCCCCGGTCAGCACGCGAATGCGGTTCTTGCGCATCTTGCCGGCGGTATGGCCGAGGATCTCGTGGCCGTTTTCGAGCTCGACCCGGAACATCGCGTTGGGCAGCAGCTCCACCACCTTGCCGCGCATTTCGAGGAGTTCTTCTTTGGCCATGTAAGTCCCGGTTCATCCTGTGATCACTAGTCGGAGCCGCGCCCTTAGCGCCGCCATTGTCAAATGGGAAGCCTCGGGAACGCATGGCGAAGATGGGTGTAACGACAAACCGATACAAGGCATCCGGTTGTCACGCGCCGATCGCCCCGCCAGATGCGGGTCAGGGGCAGGGCTACAGTTACCAAGGAAATGCAGTCTTGACCCGCATGCTCACTTTTTCCGCGCTCGCCATCGTTCTTGCCGCCCCCGCCATGGCGCAGGAAACCGCGCCGGTCGCCCAGACCGATACCGATGGCGGCGCACCGGGCGCGGCTCAGGACGATGCGGCCCAGGACGACACCAACGTCATCGTGGTCACCGCCCGGCGCCTGCGCGGCGAGATCGAGACCGATGTTCCGCCGATCGCGGAACTGGACGAAAACGACATCAAGGCGACGGGGGCCAGCTCGATCGCGGACCTCGTCAGCACGCTCGCCCCCGCCAGCAATTCGGCGCGCGGGCGCGGCAGCGGCCAGCCGGTGTTCCTGATCAACGGGGTGCGCGTGGCCAGTTTCCGCGAGTTCCGGTCCTACCCGCCCGAGGCGATCCAGAAGGTGCAGGTCCTGCCCGAACAGGTCGCCCAGCGTTACGGCTATTCGCCCGACCAGCGGGTCATCAATTTCATCCTGAAGGAGAATTTCTCCAGCAAGGAAGTCGAGCTGGAATACAACCAGCCCGATCGCGGCGGCAATTCCCGCAACGAACAAGAGCTGACCTATCTCAGGATTCTCGAAAACAGCCGGCTGAACGCCAATCTCGAACACACCGGCACCTCGCTGCTGACCGAAAGCGAGCGCGACATCGTGCAGGAGGCGGGCACGCCAGCGGGCGCCGGGCTCTATCGCAGCCTGGTCAGCGCCAGCGACGATTACGAGGCGACGCTCAACTGGACCAAGCCGTTCGAAAGCAACGGCGCGTCGCTCAGCCTCAACGGCACGTTCGAACGCAGCGACACGCGCGCGCTGGCGGGCTACGACGCGGTGCGATACCTGGCGGACGGTACGCTGAGGGCGCTGGAGCGCGACGGCCGCAGCGACAGCTATTCCGCCGCCGCGACCTATACCAGTCCGCTCGGCCCGTTCCAGTTCACCGGTACGGTCGATTCCACGCTCGGCAATTCGCGCACCTTCGTCGATCTGCCGGGCGGCGGCCGCGCGCGCGCCGACAGCGATACCTTCGCGCTGGTGAGCAAGGCGACCGCGCAGGGCAATGTTCTGCTGCTGCCCGCCGGCGAGGTCGGGCTGACGCTGGACGCTGGCTTCAAGTACAACGGGATCGACAGCACCGACACGCGTACCCAGACCGATACCGAGCTCGATCGCAGCCGTCTGAGCGCCAGCACCACGCTGGTCGTGCCGCTGACCAGCCGCCGCGAGGGGTTTGCCGACGGGCTGGGCGATTTCTCGCTCAACCTGCAGGGCGGGGTCGACCGCCTGTCGGATTTCGGCACGCTGACCGAATGGAGCGCGGGGCTGAACTGGAATCCGACCGAGCGACTGTCGTTGCAGGCGACCTATATCCGCAATCAGGAAGCGCCCAGCCTGACGCAGCTCGGCGCGCCGCAGATCACCGAGTTCAGCCAGCCCTATTTCGACGTTACCACCGGCCAGACGGTGCTGGTCGACGTGCTGACCGGCGGCAATCCCAACCTGCTGGCCGAAACGCAGAACGACTGGAAATTTTCGGTCAACTGGCGCCTGCCGACGATCGCCGAATCGCGCATCAACGTCGATTACGTGCGCAACCGGTCGAGCGATGTGACCGCATCCTTCCCCCAGCTTACGCCCGCGATCGAGGCGGCCTTCCCCGGGCGCATCACGCGCGCTGCCGACGGCACGCTGGTCGCGATCGATGCCCGGCCGGTGACGTTCGCGGAAACGCGCGCCGACCGGCTGAGCATCGGGTTTTTCATCAACGGCGCGATCGGCAGCAAGCCGGATCAGCCGGAGGGCGAGGGCGGCGGTCGCCGTGGCGGCGGCAATCCGTTCGGTCGGGGCAACGATCCGCGCCCGCGCTATTTTCTCAGCCTGTCGCACAACATAGAGCTGAACAACGAGATCCTGATCGCACCCGGCGTGCCGATCCTGGACCAGCTGGACGGCGATGCCACCGCTTCGCTGGGCCTGCCGCGCAACACCAGCCAGCTGGAAGCGGGGCTGTTCTTCCAGGGCTATGGCGTCCGCGTATCGGGACGGTACACCGGCAGCGCCTTCGTAGGCGGCAGCACGCTGCCGGGCAGCACCGATCTGTTCATCGACGATCTGGCGACGGTCGATCTGCGCCTGTTCGCCAATCTCGGCGAGATCACCGGCAAGGACGAGGGCTTCCTGAAGAACCTGCGCGTCAGCCTGCGCGCCGACAACCTGTTCGACGGGCAGCGCGTGGTGCGCGATTCGACCGGCGTGATCCCGCTGCGATACCAGCCGCTGCGGCTCGATCCGAACGGGCGCTATCTCGGGATAGAGCTGCGCAAGGTGTTCTGATCGGCGGATAAGCGGCGGGCGGGCGCGTTTTCAAACGCGCCCCGACGCCCTATCTAGCGCGGCATGGCTCGCACCCCGGCAGGCACTCCCCACGATCCGCGCGGCAAGGAACGCTTCAACGAGGAGCGCGCCGCCTACACCGTCGCCAGCGCGCAGCCCGACCTGGAGGCGGGCGTCACCGCCATCCGCGAGACGGTGAAGACGCTGAAGCCCAAGCCGGGCGTGTACCGCATGCTCGATGCGCGCGGCGACGTGCTGTATGTCGGCAAGGCGCGCAGCCTGAAGGCGCGGGTGGCGAACTATACGCAGGTCCCCGCGCTCTCCAGCCGGTTGCAGCGCATGGTCAGCCAGACCCGGCGGATGGAGATCGTCACCACCAACAGCGAGGCGGAGGCCCTGCTGCTGGAGGCGCAGCTGATCAAGCGCTATCGCCCGCCCTACAACGTGCTGCTGCGCGACGACAAAAGCTTCCCCTTCATCCTGCTGCGCGCCGACCACGACTTCCCCCGTATCCAGAAACATCGCGGCGCGCGCCGGGCGAAGGGCAATTATTACGGCCCCTTCGCCAGCGCCGGGTCGGTCAACACCACGATCAACGCGCTGCAGAAGCTGTTTCTGCTGAGGAGCTGCACCGACAGCTTCTTCGCCAATCGCGACCGGCCCTGCCTGCTCTACCAGATCAAGCGCTGCTCAGCCCCGTGCACGGGCCGCATCGACGAGGCGGGCTACGACGCGCTGGTGAAACAGGCGAAGGACTTCCTCGGCGGCCGGTCCAGCGCGGTGCAGCAGGACCTGGAAAAGCAGATGGCGAAGGCGGCGGCGGACCTCGATTTCGAGACCGCGGCGATCCTGCGCGACCGGTTGCGCGCCGCGACCTTCATCCAGGGCAGCCAGGCGATCAACGCCAGCGGCGTGGGTGATGCCGATGTGTTCGCGCTGGTGGAGAAGGGCGGGCAGATCGCGGTCCAGGCCTTCTTCGTGCGCGGCGGGCAGAATTGGGGCCACCGCGCCTTCTTCCCCACCCACACGCAGGATGTCGAGGCGGACGAGGTGCTCGCCCGCGTGCTGGCGCAATTCTACGAAGAGGTGCCGCCGCCGCGCACCGTGCTGGTCGATCGCGAACTGCCCGAACTCGAGCTGCTCTCGCAGGCGTTTTGCGAACTGGCGGGGCACAAGGTGGAAATCTCCGTCCCGCAGCGCGGCGACCGGCGGCGTCTGATGGAGCAGGCGAGCCGTAACGCGACCGAGGCGCTCGACCGGCGGCTGGCCGAAAGCGGCACCAAGGCGCGGCTCAACCGCGAGCTGGCCGAATTCCTCGAACTGGACGAACCGCCGCAGCGGATCGAGATCTACGACAATAGCCATATCCAGGGCGCGAAGGCGGTCGGCGCGATGGTCGTCGCCGGGCCGGAGGGTTTCGAGAAGGGCCAGTACCGCAAGTTCAACATCAAGACCGCGCAGACCAACGACGATTTCGGCATGATGCGCGAGGTGATGGGGCGGCGGTTCAGGGCGCTGGTGGAACTCGACCGCGAGGATGCAGACCCACCCCCGGCCCCTCCCGCAAGCGGGAGGGGAGCGAGGCTTGCCGAGCCGTCAGACGCGGCTAGCCGCAGCGGGGTGGGCAGGCGCGGCCACGAAGCGATCTGGCCCGACCTCGTCCTCATCGACGGCGGCAAGGGCCAGATGACCGCAGTGCGCGAGACGCTGGAGGAGCTCGGGATCGAGGATGTGCCGTTGATCGCCATTGCGAAGGGCCCGCATCACGGTCGCGAGGGGCGCGAGGTGTTCCACTTCCCCGACGGGCGCGAGAAGACGCTGCCGGTCAACTCGCCGCTGCTGTTCCACCTCCAGCGCCTGCGCGACGAGGTCCACCGCTACGTCATCGGTGCCCACCGCGCGAAGCGCAGCCGCGCGATCACCGCCAGCCCGCTGGACGAAATTCCCGGTATCGGCCCCTCGCGCAAACGCGCACTGCTGCTGCATTTCGGCACCGCGGGAAAGGTCCGCGCGGCGGCTCTGGAAGACCTGCAACGCGCGCCGGGCATCAGCGCGGGCGTGGCGCAGAAGGTGTACGATTTCTACCACGCGGGCGGGTGAGGGGACGGGGGTTAATGGCGCAGTGGCGGACCGTCGAGTTTTAGGCCTTCAATCGACGCTTTATTGTCGTCGCTATCAAGAACAGCCCACCCAAAGCACCAGTGAAATAGCTGACAGAATGCGCCCACAGCGCGAAGGCAAAGGCGGACCATTTGCTGCTGGGGATGATAGCACCCCAATCGCCCGGCAGTTCCATTATCTTCATCGCAACAAGCGACGCGCCCGCGATTCCTGACAGCAACGCCGCGCAGCCTGACAGCGCCATCAGGAGCATGATCGGTCGCCGCAATTGCGTGAGTCCCAGCTTCGCCTTTCGCCCGATACGTGCGGCCGCAGCCAGTGAGACCCCGAGTGGCAGACCGACCCACCAAGTCGCAATAATGCCCCAGCCCAAGGCAAGCAGAAACGGGGATTCTGTTGGGAATACTGGAGGGTGAGCGATAGTGAAGTATTCGACACACACATGCGCGGTGACTTGATCATGTAAGATACCGTAAATCACCGCAGCCAAAGTGGCGAACCCGATAATCTTAACCGCCTCCAAGCTCTCAGCCCCCGCCTCTTCACTACGGATACGCGGTAGCCTGTTCTGTGTTCGCTCGCTACCTGCTTTCCCGCCATAACGTCGCCCCGGACTTGATCCGGGGCGGTGCTTCTTGCGGCGCGTTGCCGGGTCGGGCCTACACCGCCGCAAGTCCAGCACCGGCCCCGGATCGGTGTCCGGGGCGACGGATAGTCAGGTCAGCGTGTCGTAGAGGTCGTTCCAGTCGGGGTTGGCCCTCTCGACCAGGGCGAATTTCCATTCGCGCCGCCAGCGCTTGAGGCGTTTTTCGTGGGCGATACATGCGTCGATCGGTTCGCCGAACTCCGCCCAGACGAGGCGGGTGAGGCCGCGCCGGGTGCAATAGTCCGAGCCGGTGCCGTTGCGGTGTTGCGCGACGCGGCGCGCGAGATCGCTTGTCATGCCGACATAGAGTGCGCCGCGATAGCGGTTGGTCATGATGTAGACCCAGCCGCCCTGTGTTTCGCGATCCATCGGCGGAGTTGGAAGCAGCAACGACCCCGGGTCAAGCCCGGGGTGACGAAATGTTGGGGCTTCCGCCTCCGCGGTCGTCGCCCCGGCCTCCGAGCTGGGGTGGTGCTTTATTGGGATGCGACGCGGGGTTGAGACATCCGTCCACGGTCAAGCACCGGCCCCGGATCGGGGTCCGGGGCGACGGAGAGGGTGGGTAATTCGCTTTCCTACTGGCCCCGGTTCGTGGCTTATTCTTTCGCATGAAGCACTTTTTCCGCATACGATACGACCCCGCGCGCGGCGCTACGCCCTCGCGGAAAGTCACATTTGGCCCCCGCGAATGGCGCATTGAGCGCGGCCTATGGCACGTCGTCCGGCAGGTCGGGTGCCATGCCAGGACGCGGCAGAAACCTAGCAATTCCGCGCTTTTCGCGCTTCTCGCCCGCCCGCACCATGCAGGTGACGGCGCAGCAGGATTGGCGAAAGTCACACTTTTCAAAAACGCGTTTCGCGTTCCATCCTGTTGGGTATGTGCAACCTCGTTTGCCGTCCGCAGCCCTGTCGATCCGGTGTGCCGGCGGCGAAGCGATCAATACCCCATGTTAACCAGTCGCGCCTATGCCGTGATCGATGACCCAAATGGCGGATCTCTATCTCGACATTTCGAGCGTGGAGTCGGGCGCGCTGCCGGCGGAGCTGCAGGAGAGCATGGTCCGCCATCGGCGCCATGTCGGCGATCTTGCGGACAAGATGCGCGCGATGGGAATGGACGACGACGCCATCGAGCTGGGTCTCACCAGCTCATGGAAAGCTATCGGAGCGAATTGTCGGCAGCCCTGCGCCGGATGAATGGAGCTTGGCTGTGATACACGTCAAGCTGGGCGACGAGGTCGCGCGCCAAGCTGCGCTCGATCGCCTCGAGGTGCTCGACACCGGGCGTGAGGAGCATTTCGACAAGATCGCCGGCCTGGTCCGCGCGGTATTCGAGGTGCCGATCGTTACCGTCTCGCTGGTCGATCGCCATCGCCAGTGGTTCAAGGCGAAGATCGGCATCGCTGCGAGCGAAAGCGCGCGTAACACGTCGTTCTGCACCCAGACGGTGGAGCGCGCCGAGCCATTGGTGGTGCCCGATGCGCTGGCCGACCCGCAATTCGCGGAAAATCCATCGGTCCTGGGCGAACCTTACCTGCGTGCCTATGCCGGCGCGCCGCTACGCACGTCCGACGGCTACAATGTCGGGGCGCTGTGCGTGATCGACACGCGCCCGCGCACGTTCACCCCGCAGCAGATCGACTTGCTCAAAAGCTTCGCCAGCCTCGTGGTCGACGAGCTGGAACTGCGCCAGATTGCCCGGTCCGACCAGCTGACCGATGCCCTGACGCGGCGCGGCTTCTTGGCCGAGGCGACCAAGGAAATCCAGCGCTTCCGCCGGCATGACAGCATCGGCACGGTCGCCGTGCTCGATATCGATCACTTCAAATCGATCAACGACAGGCACGGCCATCCGGCGGGCGATGTGGTACTGCGCGAACTGGCGGACCGTATTCACGGCGAGTTGCGGCCCAACGATGTGCTGGGGCGGATCGGCGGAGAGGAATTCGCGGTGCTGTTGCCGCAAACGGCGGACGAGGCGGCGATGGCCGCGGTGGAACGCCTGCGTGTCGCGGTCGCCGAGCGGCCATTCACCTTGCAGAGCGGCGTCGAACTGCCGGTCACCGCGAGCTTCGGCGTGGCCAAGCTCTCCGACGCCGTGGCGACGCCGGAGGAATGGCTCGCGCGCGCCGATGCGCCGCTTTACCAGGCCAAGCGCTCGGGCCGCAATCGCTGCGTTTCCGCCGAGGCGGTGGAGCGCGCCGCCGCCTGACGGCCCTCAGTCCCCGACCCGCTTCAGGTCGAGGTCGTGGAAGTCGTAGGAGAAGTCGGTCAGGTCGCTGATCGCCTTCATGGTCATGCCCGTGACCTTGCCGCCCGCGACCGTGAAGTCGACGAAGGCATCCGCCTTCAGCGAGCTGTCGGGCCAGAATGCGGCGAAGCGGTCGCCGTCGTAATGGGTCAGGTCGCCGTCGAGAATCTCGCTGCGGCCCATGTCGATGAAGAGGCCGCCGGTGTCGGTCATGCGGATGCGCACCTCGCCATACCACGGGTCGCGATAGGTGCCGACATAGGCCGACAGCGGCAGGCTGGCGGGCTGCGCGTCGGCGGGCGGGCTGGCGGCGGTGTCGGCGAGGAGCTTGGTCCCCTCCGCCTCGCGCTTCGCGAAGGCGCCGCCCCATTCGCCGATGAAGTCGTGATCCTGCCGCCCCAGCAGCGCGTCCGCCATCGCGAAGTTGAAGGTGGAGGGCGCGCCGCGATAGTCGTTGGTGGCGCTGAACAGCACGATGTTCTCTTCCGGGATGATCATGAAATTGCTGACCACCCCCGGCGCCCCGCCACCGTGGCTGACCAGCAGCCGGCCTTCGAAATCCTGCACGTTCCAGCCGAGCGCGTAGAGCTCCAGATGCGAGACGCCTGCCTCGCGCAGACTGCCGCTGACGGTTTCGGGGGTGACGCCTTTCCACACCTCGGCGGCCTGCTTCTCGCTCAGCAAGCGCTTGCCGTCGGCGGTGACGCCGCCATCGAGCCAGAAGCGGCCCCATTTCATCATCCCCTCGGTGTCGCACCAGATGCCGCCCGCCGGGTTCCAGGTTTCCGAGAAGGCGAGGCGCTCGTCGATCGGCACGCCCGCATCGGCCCCGGCGGCGCGCTCGTGCCCGGTGACGAAGGGTTCGTCCGCCGGGATCAGGTTCTTGCTGGCGACGCACTCGCCCATGCCGACGGGTTTGAGGATGTTGGCGGTGACAAAATCCGACCAGCTCTGACCGGAAACGCGCCGCACAATCTCGCCCGCCACCACGTAGAGCAGGTTGTCGTAGGCGTATTCGGCGCGAAAGCCGGTTGTGGGGCGCAGCAGCGGCAGCGCCTTGATGATATCCTCCGGCTTCGCATCGCCGTCGGGCCAGATCAGCAGGTCGCCCGCGCCCAGCGGCAGGCCGGAGCGGTGGGTGAGCGCGTCGCGCATGGTGAAATGCTCGCTGACCCAGGGATCGTACATCGCGAATTCGGGGATGTAGGTTCGCACCGGCGCGTCCCAGTCGACCTTGCCCTGGTCGACCAGCATGGCGAGCGCGGTGGTGGTGAAGGCCTTCGAAATGCTGGCGATGGGGAACAGCATGTCCTGCGTCACCGGGCGGTTGGTGCCTTCCTCCGCCAGCCCCCGTGCGCCCTGCCACACGGTCTTCCCGTCGATCGAGACGGCGGCCACCATCCCGGTCGAATCGTAGGCCTGCATCGTGCGCTGGAGCGCCGCGTCGTAATCGGGCGCGGCGGCGGCGGTGGCGACGGCCGGCGGTGTGGGCGGCACGGGCGGCGTCGGGGTGTCCAGCTGCGTATGCGCGCAGGCGGCGAGGGCGGTGGAAAGGAGCAGCGCTGCCCCGGTTCTGGCGAAGGTCATGGTCGTCGGGCTCCCGTTTATCGGACGCCCTTATGCAGGCTTTGGCAGGGCTGGCAAATCGCCCTATCGCTTCTCGCGCGCGCGGCGGATCATGCCCTCCTGCGCGACGCTGGCGACCAGCGTGCCATTGCGATCGAATATCTGCCCCCGGTTGAAGCCGCGCCCGTTCCCGCTCCACGGGGAATCGGTCGAATAAAGCAGCCACTCGTCGGCGCGGGCCGGGCGGTGGAACCACAGCGCGTGGTCGAGGCTGGCGCTGATGAGCTCGCCCCGCATCCACGAAACGCCGTGCGGCATCACCGCCGTGCCCAGCAGATTGAAGTCGCTGGCGTAGGCGATCACTGCGCGGTGCAGTGCCGGATCGTCGGGCAGTGGCGCGACGGCCCGGAACCAGACCTGCGTTCGCGGCGGCTGCGGCTCGCTGGAGGTCCAGTGCATCGACCCGACCGGGCGCAACTCGACCGGGCGTGGGCGCAGGAAGAAGGTGACCTGCGCCGGCTTCAACCGGTCGCGATAGTGCTCGATCACCTTCTCGCGCGCCTCTTGACCGGTGGGCAGGTCCTCGGGCGGGGGCACGTCGGGCATTGCCGGGTCCTGGTGCTCCAGGCCCTGTTCGGGCCGCTGGAAACTGGCGGCTAGGTTCAGGATCGGGCTGCCGTCCTGACTGGCGACGACGCGGCGATTGGCGAAGCTGCGCCCTTCGAACTGGCGATCGGTGGCGAGGTCGATCGGCACGCCCTCGGTCCCGCCGCGCAGGAAATAGGCGTGCAGCGAATGGGCGACCTTGTCGTCCTCGATCGTCGCTTGCGCCGCCTGCAGCGCCTGGGCGATCACCTGTCCGCCGAACACGCGGCCAACCCCGTCCTTCTTCGGCGGGGCCTGGAAATGATCTGCGCCCAGCCGCTCCACCGTGAGCAGGGTCACGAGGTCTTCGACCAAGGCTTGGGGCGTGGGTTCGGTTTCGCTCATGGAGATGCGCATTGCGTGGCTGCCACGCGCCGGTCAAGTCGCGGCGCCGACCTCGCTCAGGGCTTCGCCGGGCCGAAGGTGCGGCGCCAGGCGCGGTATCCCAGCGACTTCACGCGCTTGCTCGCCGATCACCGCGAGGACGAGCAGTTCGCCATGGGCATGCAGTGTGGGGATCTTCACGCTGCTTTCGGGATCGAATTGCGCCAGTGTTGGGGCTGTCGCGCAGCCTTGGAAGAAGGGATGGGGCTCCCCGCACGCCGCGCAAGCGGCGAAGCTTTGGGGAAGCGGTAGAATGCGCCACTTCTCGGGGAAGCGCGGATACGAAAAACCCCGCCCCGATCGCTCCGGACGGGGTCTTTCGCGCGATCTGCCGCTGTCAGCCGATACCGCTGCCCGCCAGCGCCGCCAGGAGCAGCAGGGCGACGATATTGGTGATCTTGATCATGGGGTTCACCGCCGGGCCTGCGGTATCCTTGTACGGATCGCCGACCGTGTCGCCCGTCACCGCGGCCTTGTGCGCTTCGGAGCCCTTGCCGCCGTGATTGCCGTCCTCGATGTATTTCTTGGCATTGTCCCACGCACCGCCGCCTGCGGTCATGGACAGCGCGACGAACAGCCCGCCGACGATCACGCCCAAGAGCAGCGCGCCCAGCGCCGCGAAGCCGTTGGCCTGACCCGCGATGGCGGCGATCACGAAATAGACCACGATCGGGGCGAGGACGGGTAGCAGTGAGGGGACGATCATTTCCTTGATCGCGGCCTTCGTCACCAGGTCCACGGTGCGCGCGTAGTTCGGCCGGCTAGTGCCTGCCATGATGCCGGGATCGGCGGCGAACTGGTCGCGCACGTCCTTCACCACGTCGCCCGCCGCGCGACCGACCGCGGTCATGCCCATCGCGCCGAACAGATAGGGCAGCAGCGCGCCCAGCAGCAGCCCGACGATCACAAACGGGTTCTTCAGGCTGAAATCCACCGCCAGTCCAGGGAAGAACTCGGTCAGGTCGGTGGTGTATGCGGCGAACAGCACCAGGGCGGCGAGCCCGGCGCTGCCGATGGCATAGCCCTTCGTCACCGCCTTTGTGGTGTTGCCCACCGCATCCAGCGCGTCGGTCTTCTCGCGCACGCTGTCGTCCAGGCCCGCCATCTCGGCGATGCCGCCCGCATTGTCGGTGACGGGGCCGTAGGCGTCGAGCGCCACCACCATCCCCGCCAGCGCCAGCATCGCGGTCGCGGCGTAGGCGATCCCGATCAGCCCCGCGAGGCCGTAGGCGATGATGATGCCCGCCACGATGACGAGCGTCGGCAGTGCGGTGGATTCGAGGCTGATGGCCAGCCCCTGGATCACGTTTGTGCCGTGGCCGGTTTCCGACGCCTTGGCGATCGAGCGGACCGGGCGGTATTCGGTGCCGGTGTAATACTCCGTGATCCAGATTATGAGACCGGTGATGGCGAGGCCCAGCATCGCGCAGCCGAACAGGTCCCAGCCGGTGAAGCCGCCGACCGTGGTGGTCTGCGTCGCGACGGCCACCCCGTCCGCCACCGGCACCGCGACCGCCTCGGCCAGCATCGCCCCGCCGATCGTCGCCGACAGGTCGCCCAGCGCCAGCGTCATCACGAACCATATCGCCGGGATGGAGAGGATCGCGGTGACGAGGAAGCCCTTGTACATCGCGCCCATGATCGACTGTTTCGATCCCAAGCGGACGAAATAGGTGCCGATGATGCTGGTGACGATGCACGCGCCGCCGATCAGCAGCGGCAGGCTCATCATCGGTAGCAGCAGGTCGTTTAGGCCGGTCATCAGCAGGGCGGTCAGCACCATGGTTGCGCCCACGGTAACGACGTAGGTTTCGAACAGGTCGGCGGCCATGCCCGCGCAGTCGCCGACATTGTCGCCGACATTGTCCGCGATCACGGCGGGGTTGCGCGGATCGTCCTCGGGGATACCCGCCTCGACCTTGCCGACGAGGTCCGCGCCGACATCGGCCGCCTTGGTAAAGATACCGCCGCCCAGCCGCGCGAAGATGGAGATCAGCGAGGCGCCGAAGGCGAGGGCGACCAGAGCGTCCACGACCTCGCGGCTGTTTGCCGCCAACCCCATCGCCCCGACGAGGATCCAGAAGAAGACCGCGATCGCCAGCAGGGCGAGCCCCGCCACCAGCATCCCGGTGATGGCCCCGGCGCGGAAGGCGAGGGTCAGACCTTGCTGCAACCCGCTTTGTGCCGCCGCGGCGGTGCGCACGTTGGACCGGACCGAGATGTTCATTCCGATATAGCCCGCGATGCCCGACAGGATCGAGCCGATGAGGAAGCCGATGGCGGAGATCGGCGCGCCGCCGCGCGGCATGTCGAGGAAGACGAAGATCAGCACCGCCACGACCACGCCGACGATGGCGATGGTGGTGTATTGCCGGTTGAGATAGGCCTGCGCGCCTTCCTGGATGGCACCGGCGATTTCCTGCATTCGCTCGTTGCCGGCGCCCGCGCCAAGCACCTGCCGACTGGTGACGAAGCCATAAAGAATGGCCAGAAGTCCCAGCACAATCGCGATCAAGACCAGATCCACGTTCCTCTCCCCTTATTATTATTATTCGTTTTTATCGCATCGGGCGGCTCTATTGCGAACGACCCGTGCAACGACATGGCTATATCGGAGCCGTCTTGCGCGCAAGCCTGTGTGGACCGTGGCGGAGTCCCGTGTCCTGCCGAATACCGTAGCTGCGAAGAACAGGGGCAGGTTCACCGCCTTGCCGGTGCCGCGGCATCTTGGTAAACAAATCGTTATGCAAGCCGCCCTGACCCGTCTGTTCGCGATCATGCCGCTGATCTTCGGCTTCGGCTTCGTCGCGCCGCTTGTCGCGCAAGTAATGGCGGCCGCCGGGTGGGATGCGCCCTTCGGGCTGGAACGGATCGTGTTCGGGCTGATCGTCGGCGGGGCGTGGGGGCTGTACGCGCAGATCAGGGGGCGCTGGCTGTGACCGACGATGCGACCGTGCGCGATTTCGATCTCGATACCGACGATCTCGATCCGCGCGACCTGGCGGCGGGCGATGCCCCCGCCATTTCGCTGGCGGCGGACGATACGCTGGACAGCTACACCCGCGCGGATCTGCGCAAGGAAGAGCTGGAGATCGCGCGCGGGTTCGAGAACGGGCCGCTGTGGTTCTACCCCGCCTGGGCGGTGACGGCGCTGGTCGTGTGGATCAGCCTGTTCCCGCTCACCATGTCGGGCCAGCTGAACCTGTTCGTCGCCTGCGCGATCGCCAGCTTCATCGCTGCGGGCGGTTTCGTGACGGGGCACGAGGCCTATCACGACAACATGGTAAGGGAGGGCGGCAAGTATCGCCGGCTCAACGATTTTACCGGCACGATCTCGTGCATTCCGATCCTTCTGCCCTATTCGGTCGGCAAGCTGACGCATATCCGCCACCACCGCTTCACCAATCACCCGGAACACGATCCCGATTACGAGGATTGGGGCCATAATTTCTGGCACGCCGCCTGGCGCAGCTGGCTGGGGCGGCAACCGCGCGGGGCGGGGTCGTTGGCCGCCTATCGCCGGACCTTGCAGGCGATGGACACGCCCGCCTCGCGCAAGGCGCTGCGCGAGGGCGCGATCTTCCAGCTGGTCTATCTCGGCACGCTGTTCACCATGGCGTGGTCGGGCTACGCGCTGGAGGCGGCGATGGTGTGGTGGATCCCGCGCCATGTCGGGCTTTGGTTCATCCGCCTGTCGCTCAGCTGGGCCCCCCACCATCCGCGCAAGGACCAGTCGCGCTATGGCAATGCCCGGATCATGAAGAGCCCGATCGGGAATTTCCTGGCGATGGGCATGGAGGTGCACATGATTCACCACCTCTATCCGAAGATCCCGCACCACCGCACCAAGCCCGCCTATTTCGCGCTCAAACCGGTGCTGGAAAAGCGCGGCGTGGACTGCTCCGCCCTTTAGTCCGTGCGGCGGTGCTCGTAGCCGAGCGCGCCCGATACCGGCTCGTTATCCAGCAGCAGCGCGTGTTTCCTCCGTTCGTGCACCTCGCCGATACGGTGGGCGGGGATCGGTAGCTCTTCGTCCCGCGAGACGGTAAAGAGCAACTGGTAGTCGTCGCCCCAGCGCAGCGCCTCGTCGCGGCGATCCTCGGGCGCGGCGATCGGTATGGCCGCGCGGTCCAGTGCCAGCGTGACGCCGCTTGCCTCCGAGATGCGGCTGGCGTCGAGCAGCAAGCCGTCGGATACGTCCATGATGGCGCTCGCGAGCGGGGCCAGCGCGCGCCCTTCGGACAGCAGCGGGGTAGGGCGACGATAGGGTTGCGTGATGCGGCGGTTGTCGGGCGTGTCGCCATCGTCGCGCAAGGTCTCGAAACCGATCATTGCAGCGCCGACCGGGCCGGTGATGCACACCGCGTCGCCCGGCTTCGCCCCGGCACGCGAGGGGACGGGCTGCTGCTCCGTCTGACCGATGGCGGTGAGCCCCAGCGTACGCGCGCCGCCGTGATGGCTCACCGTATCGCCGCCCCACAGGGGCGCGCCCAGGGTGTCGCTCGCCTCCTCCAGCCCGGCGAGGAAACCCGCATCGTCCTCGCCCAGCGTATGGCCGACCAGGATACCGAGCGGGGTCGCGCCCTTCGCCGCGAGGTCGGACAGGTTCACCGCGACCAGCTTCCACGCAACATCGTGCATCGCCTGGCCGGGGAGCCAGTGCACTCCCTCCACCATCATGTCGTGGGTCACGA
Source organism: Erythrobacter sp. 3-20A1M (assembly GCF_018636735.1). Taxonomy (NCBI): domain Bacteria; kingdom Pseudomonadati; phylum Pseudomonadota; class Alphaproteobacteria; order Sphingomonadales; family Erythrobacteraceae; genus Erythrobacter; species Erythrobacter sp. 3-20A1M. Next base: position 2,268,763 of record NZ_CP045200.1, read on the forward strand.
CCAGCGCGCGCTCGCCCATGTCGAACACCGCGCAATCGTCGGCCAGGCCGCGCGCGGCAGGCGTGCCGGCGATCCGGCGTAGCGCCTCGATAAAGGCGCGTTCGTCGCTCAGCCGCGCGCGTCCTTCGCCACCGCGTCGAGGATGCCGTTGACGAACTTCGCCTCTCGATCGTCGAAGAACGCCTTGGCGACGTCGACATATTCGCTGATTGCGGTAGCCTTGGGCACGTCGGCGCGGGCGATCAGTTCGTAGGCACCGCAGCGCAGCACCTGCAGCATCGACTTGTCCAGCCGCTTCAGCGTCCAGCCTTCGGCCAACCGCTCGCTCAGCCGCAGGTCGATCTCCTCGCGCCGCGCGTCGACGCCCCGGACGATATCGTCGAAGAAATCGACTTCGGCATCGGCGAACTGGATGTCTTCGATCTCGCGGCCGAGGCGGTGCTGGTGGAATTCGTCGAGCACGCGCGCCACCGCGGTGCGCTCCATGTCGATCTGGTAGAGCGCCTGCACGGCGGCGAGGCGGGCGGCCGAGCGGGCCTTGGAACGGGGAGCGGCGGTGTCGGTCATTGCATACGCTTTTCGATGGAGGCGGCGTGCGCGGGGAGGCCCTCGGCCCGGGCCAGCGCGATCGCCGCAGGGCCGATGGCGTCGAGCCCGGCGCGGTCGGTCGAGATGAAGCTGGTCCGCTTCATGAAGTCGAGGACCGAGAGGCCGGAGGCGAAGCGCGCGCGGCGCCCGGTGGGAAGGACGTGGTTCGGCCCGGCGATATAGTCGCCGATCGCCTCTGGCACCATACGGCCCAGGAAAATGCTGCCCGCGTGGCGGATACCGGCCATGAAACGCTCGGGATCGTCCACCGCCAGCTCGACATGTTCGGCGGCCAGCCGGTTGGCGAGCGGGATCGCGTGGTCGAGATGCTCCACCACCACCAGCGCGCCGTGCGCGTCCCAGCTCGCCCGCGCGGTCTTGCCGCTGGCGAGCATGGCGCATTGCACGTCGACGCGGTCCTCCACCTGTTCGGCGAAGGCCGCATCGTCGGTGATGAGAATGCTCTGCGCGGTCGGATCGTGCTCCGCCTGGCTCAGCAGGTCGGCGGCGATCCAGTCGGGATCGTTCTTCGCGTCGGCGATGACCAGGATCTCGCTCGGCCCGGCGACCATGTCGATCCCGACCACGCCGAACAGCTGGCGCTTCGCCTCCGCCACCCAGGCATTGCCGGGGCCGGTTATCACGTCGACCGGCGCGATACGCTCGGTACCATGGGCGAGGGCGGCCACCGCCTGCGCCCCGCCGACGCGCCAGATCTCGTCCACACCCGCGATATGCGCGGCGGCGAGCACCAGCGGATTGGTCTCGCCATTGGGTGTCGGGGTGACGACCACCAGCCGTTCCACCCCCGCGACCTTGGCGGGCAGGGCGTTCATCAGCAGCGAGCTGGGATAGGCCGCCCGTCCGCCCGGGACGTAGAGCCCCGCCGCGTCGACCGCGCGCCATTTCGCGCCCAGCCGCACGCCGGCATCGTCGGTATAGTCGCGGTCCTGCGGCAGTTGCTCCGCGTGATAGGCACGGATGCGGGTCGCCGCGAGATCGAGCGCCTCGCGCAGCTCGGGGTCGAGCATCTCGTAGGCCTCGCGCCACGCCTCTGGCGCGATCCGCCAGTCCGCGTCGTCCGCCAGTCGATGCTTGTCGAACCGAAGCGTATATTCGGCCAGCGCGTCGTCGCCCTTCGCCCGGACGCGGGCGATGATGTCGGAAACGTCGCGCCCGACATCCTCCGCGCTCTCGCGCCGGGCGTTCACCAGCCGGTCGAACCGCGCCTCGAAATCGGCATCCCCGCTGTCGAGCCGCTGCATCAGGCCGCCTTCCGCTTCTCGGCATCGGCGCGGAACGCCTCGACCAGCGCGGCGACACGCGGGTCGGTCTTCAGCGCCGCGCGGTTGACGATCAGGCGGGCGGAAATGTCGAGGATGCGCTCGCGCTCGACCAGCCCGTTTTCCTTCAGCGTACGCCCGGTGGAGACGAGATCTACGATCCGCCCGGCGAGGCCGAGCGAGGGCGCCAGCTCCATCGCGCCGTTCAGCTTCACGCATTCGGCCTGGATGCCCTGCCGCTCGAAATGGCGGCGCGTGATTTGCGGATACTTGGTCGCCACGCGCAGATGGCTGGCGCCGTTCGTCGCGCCCTCGGCCCCGACAGGTTCGGCGACTGCGAGGTGGCAGTGCCCGATATCGAGATCGACCGGCGCGTAGAGGTCCGAATAATCGAACTCCTCGATCACGTCGGAGCCGACGATGCCGACCTGTGCCGCGCCATGGGCGACGAAGGTTGCGACGTCGAAGGCGCGCACGCGGATCAGCCGCATGTCCTCTCGCGTGGTGGCGAAGGCAAGTGCCCGGTTGGCCTTGTCGTGAAAGCCCTCTTCCGGCACCACGCCCGCGCGCGCCATCACCGGCAGCGCCTCGTCGAGGATGCGCCCCTTGGGCACGGCGAAGGTGAGCTGGCCTGTCATTGCGCGCGCGACTTAGGATGCGGGCGGCGAAAGGGCAATGTGTATGGCCGAAAAGCAGGCGGTGATGGAGATCGCATCGGTGCGCGAAGCGATCGAGTGGCAGGCGCGCCATGCCGAGGAGGCGGGTATGCCCAATACCGCGCGCGTGGTCCGCGGCCTGTTGCCGGTGGTGGACGGTGACACGACCGTGGGCCTGCGCATGGCGAACTGGCACGGGCTGACACTGCGCGACGCGATGCCGCTGCGGATCCATGGCGGCTTGCATCACCTGCTGCTGACGGGCGAGGACAAGCGGCTGGAGCCGGTCTATGCCGGGCTGACCACCGACCAGGGGCAGGTCGACGACATCGTCGTGGCGCTGGTCGAGAAATACGACCACCAGCTGCTCGCCTGGCTCGATGGGCCACCGCAGACCAACGAGGCGGGGCGCTCGGCCAGCCTGCTTGCCGGGCTGCTATGGCTGGGCGAGCGCGTGCCGCCACGCTTCGAACTGCTGGAGATCGGGGCGAGCGCTGGCATCAACACGATGATGCATCGCTTCCGCTTCGACCTGGGCGGGGTGCTGCGCGGGCCGCCCGACAGCCCGGTGCAGCTGACACCCGAATGGCGGGGCGACCCGCCGCCCGAGACGAACATCCAGATCGCATCGATCCGCGGCTGCGACACGGCACCGATCGACCTCGCCGATCCGGCCGAGGCGCTGCGGCTCAAGAGCTATGTCTGGCCCGAGGCGCGCGGTCGGATGAGCCGCGTCGATGCCGCCGCGCGGCTGGCGCAGGAAAGCCCGCCGGAGGTGGTGCGGATGGACGCGATGGAATTCGTCCGCAGCGCGCTCGCCGAGCCGCAGGAGGAGGGCACCACCCGGGGGCTGTTCCACTCGATCGTGTGGCAATATCTGCCCGATTTCCAGCAGGAGGCGATAGAGAACGCGATGGCCGAAGCGGGCGCGGCGGCGAGCGAAACCCGCGCGCTGGCTTGGCTGACGCTGGAGACCAATCGGGAGACCTTCCGCCACGAACTCTATGCGCGCTACTGGCCCGGCGGCGAGGAGCCGGTGCCGCTGGGCCACGCGCACCCACACGGCGAATGGGTGGAATGGCTGGGGAAATGATCGAGAAACATAAAAAGCGCGACTACTTCGCCGAGATGTATGTTGCTGGGGTGATGGCGGACGCTGGATGGAATATTTATTTTCCTCACCGCGATATGGGTTTTGACCTTATCGGCACGCTCGCGCGATCTGACGGGCTGCTAATCAGACCGGTGCAGGTCAAGGGTCTTTATCCAACTGAAGAAAAAACTGCTAAGAATGTCTACGGATATGTCGGAGGCTTGTCAGTAACCCATCCGGAAATGGTTCTGGCTCTGGCGTACTTCCCTACAATACACAGCCGATCCCCTAACCATATAGCTTGGATGCCGCTCCAGCAGATCCGCCCCCATATTCGAGGCTTTCGATGCCAACCTGCGAAGTACGATGGTAACAATCCAGTACCTCGTCAGAATTTCGAGCACTATTTTGATGATGCCGGGCTGATGAATGTTGCAGCGAACAACTTTAGCGAACTTACCTAGATATCCGTCCGCTTCAGAAACGCATCCATCGCCGCGCACACCTTTTCCGGCGCTTCCCACGGGACGAAGTGGCCCGAACCCTCGATTTCCGCGATGGTCAGGTCGTCGACCACCGCGTCCAGTCCGCCGAGGTTCTCCGGCGGCAAAGCGAGATCGTCCATCCCCCACACCACCAGCGTCGGGATGGTCAGGTTCGGCAGCGGCGGCGGGCTCCAGCCCTCGGGCAGCTCGAAGGGCGCATCCATCGGCGGGACCACGACGGGGCTCGCGCGATACCAGTTGAGCATGCCGAAGGCGGCGCCGCGGTTCTGCCAGTCGGACAGAAGCGCATCGCGTTCCTCCGGCTCCATCGCGCTCGGGCGTTCCCATTTCACCTCCTTGGCGAGGACGCCGGCGAGGCCGTGTTCGCGCACCAGCTCGTCGTTGGCGGTGTCGCGGAAACCGCGGATATACTGGCTCGACTTGCGCTGATGCTCGTTGGTGTAGAGCAGCTTCTGGAAGACGCCGGGGTGGGGCGCGTTGGCGATCACCGCGCGGGTGACGCGGCCGTTCATTTGCCCGCCGAGCGCGATGCCCCAGGCGATCGCGCCGCCCCAATCGTGGCCGACAATGGTGAATTCGCCCACGCCTAGCGCGTCGGCGAGCTGGAAGATGTCGCCGATCAGCTTGTCGGGGGTGTAGGCATCGACCTCCTGCGGCTTCGAGCTGCCGCGATAGCCGCGCTGGTCGGGCGCGATGCAGCGATAGCGGTCGGAGAAATGGGCGATCTGGTGGCGCCAGGTACGATGGCTCTCGGGAAAGCCGTGGAGGAAGATCAGGGCGGGCCTATCTCTCGGCCCCTCGTCCACGCAGTCCAGTTCGATCCCGCTTGCCAGCTTCACGCGCTGCAATTCCATGGTCAGTCCTCCGCCCGCATCTTGTCGATGTAACCCTCTTCCACCATCCGCGCGACCTGGTCCAGCAGCTGGTCGGGCGTGCGACGCATCTCGCCCATCGCCTCCTCCATGCCGCGCGCGACCACGATCTCGCGCTGGCCGAGCGCGATCGCGTCCAACATCGCCTTTGCCGCCTCGTGTGCCGGGATGCCCTTCTCGATCGCGCTGTCACTGCGCCCGCGCGCCGAACCGTCGGCGGTCAGCGCATTGCGCGAAACATCGGTCGCGATCGAGCCGGGGACCACCACATGGACCTCCACTCCGGACCCGGTCAGTTCCGCCCGCAGCGCGTCGGCATAGCCGATCAGCCCGGCCTTTGCCGCGCAATAGCCGGTGCGCATCGGCACCCCGACCTTGCCCGCGACCGAGGAGATGAAGACCATGGCGCCGCTCCCGCGCTCGACCATCGGACGCACCAGCCCCTGCGCAAAGGCGATCTGCTGCGTCAGATCGACGGCGATGATGTCGCGATAGACCTGCATGTCGGTTTCCAGCGCGATGCTGCGCTGGGACACCCCGGCATTGGCCACGGCGAGGTCGATCCCGCCCTGCCAATCGAGCGCCCGGGCGGTCGCGTCCGCCATCGCGGCGTCGTCGCGCACGTCGAAGGGCAGGATGAGCGTGTCGGTCGCGCAATCGTCCGCAACCTGCCCTAGGCGTGCCTTGTCCCTGCCGGAGAGCACGATCCTCGCGCCCCGGCCTGACAGATCGCGCGCCAGCGCCGCGCCGATCCCGCTCGACGCGCCGGTGATCCAGGCGGTCTTTCCGTCGAATTCCATGGCTTCCTCCCTTACGGCTTATTCAGGGGTAGCTGACCGTTTTCGGCGCACCCTCGGGCAGGGGGATGAACTCCTCCTCGTCGCCCGGCACCTTGGCGAAGCGACCGGCGCGCCAGTCCTCCTTGGCCTGCTGGATCCGCTCGCGGTCGCTGCTGACGAAGTTCCACCAGACATGCCGCCGGGTGGGGAAGGCTTCGCCGCCCAGCAGCATCACCCGCGCGCCGTCCTTGCTCGCCAGCGTCATCGCGGCACCCGGCTTGAGCACGGTGAGAGCGAATAGGTCGAGCGGCTGCCCATCCACGCGCGCCTCGCCGCCGACCAGCATCACCGCGCGCTCGTCCGCCTCCGCCTCGATCGGGATCGAGCCACCGGGGCCGAGCACGATCTCGGCGTAGATCGTCTCAGCATGGGTGGTGGTCGCGGCGCGGCGACCCCACAGCTCACCCATGACCACGATCGCCTTCGTACAGCCGTCCTCGACCACCGGCAGATCGGTGATCGCCTCGAACGCCGGGTCGATCTCCTCCCGCCCATCGGGCAGGGCGAGCCAGGTCTGCATCCCGTAGAGCGAGGGGCCGCCTTTGCGCTCCTCTGCCGGGCTGCGCTCGGAATGCACGATCCCGCGCCCGGCGGTCATCAGGTTCACCTGACCCGGGCGGATGGTGGAGAATGTACCCAGGCTGTCGCGGTGGTCGATCGCGCCCTGGAACAGCCAAGTCACCGTCGACAGGTTGATATGCGGGTGCGGCCGCACGTCCATTCCGCCGCCGATATCGAGCTGGGCCGGGCCGAACTCGTCGACGAAGACGAAACGGGCCGACCATGCTGCGCGCCTTTGCGGGCAGCGCGCGGCGGACGGTGAAATCGCCCAGATCATGGGTAACGGGGGTGACGACCTGTTCGATCATGCTGCGTCGAGCTCCGGATAATGGCGGAAGATACCATCCTCGTTGAACGCGATCCGTTCGTCCGAGTCCAGATAGCGCGTGACGCCCTCGATCTCCGCCACGGCATCGCGGCAGGCGACGATGCGCGGATAGGCGCTCTCGATCGCCGCCATCCGCTGCGGGAAAGCGTAGCGCAGCCCCTCGACCAGCTGGAACAGAGACGTGTCGAAATGGCTCCATTCGTTGCCTAGCACGTAAGGCCCGTCGCGTTTCCCCAGAGCGGTCTCGAAGTGGTCGAAGTACTTCGTGACCCGCTCCTCGCGGAACGCCTCCGCCGCGCGCTTCGCCGCGTCCTTCTGATCTTCGTAATAGAGCCCGCCGGACACGGGGTGATGCACATCGTGCACCTCGGCGACGATGTCGGTGATGGTGAGCTGCAGCTGGATCAGGTGCAGGTCGGTCTTGAGGTCGCCCGTGCCGCGGTCGTGCCGGTCGGTCAGGAACGCCAGGATATGCGCCACCTGCGCGATCGCGAAGCCTTCGTCGTCGCCCTCGCGCACCACCAGATAGGGCGGGGCGTAGGGCGCGAAATCGTCGCCCTGCTCGCGCGCCTCCATGTCCTCGACCAGATCCTGCGCGTCGCCCGTGCGCGCCCGGTCTCGCCACGCGACGCCCAGCGCGGCCAGATAGAGACGTACGAACTCGCCTCGCCCCTGGATGGAGGGCCAGTACCACAGGTCGTAGGGCGCGCTCATGCCGCAGGCTCCGATGCTTTGATCGCCAGCGCGTGGACCCGCTCGCCCGGCAGATCGCCCAGCGCGGCGTTGACCATCCGCTGCCGCTCCAGCCGCGACTTGCCCGCGAAGGCCTTCGCTTCGACGATGACCGTGAAGTGCGATTCGCCGCTGCCGTCGTCGCCCGCATGGCCGCTATGCGTCGCGCTGTCGTTGACGACCTCCAGATGGGTGGGGTCGAGCGCCTCCTTCAGGCGCGTCTCGATTTCGCGTTGGACCGGGCCGGACATGGGATTCTCGCCTTTGCAATTCGTGGGAAGCGCTCCCATTCTAAAGGCCGATGCGCACTACAAGGTTCCATGGAAGACACGAGGCGGGCGAACGGCAATGCGAGGCCCCGGGCTGCACCGAGCCGGGCGAATTCCGCGCCCCGGCGGATGGCGGGCACAGGTTCGACGGGCCCGGCCGGTGGCGCTGGTTCTGTCTGGAGCACGTGCGCGAATTCAACGCCGGGTACGACTGGTTCGATGGCATGAGCGCGGAGGAAATCTACGCCGCGCAATCGCCGGGCGCCGGCTGGGCGAGCGAAACGCGCGCCTTCCGCCCGACCGCAGGGATCGACGGCATGCCGCGTTGGGCCGATTTCGACGATCCGCTGGATGCGATCGGCGCGCGGGCGAGCGGCATCAAGAGCCGTGCCCGGCGCGAGGCGGAAATGGCGATGGACGGCCGCTTCAGCCGCGAGGAGGCGCAGGCGCTGGAAACGATGGGGCTGGGGTCCGATACCGACCGGCGGCGGCTGCGGCGGCGCTATTCCGAACTGGTGCGCCGTTATCACCCCGACCGCAATGGCGGCGACCGGCAATACGAGAAACGCCTGAGCCGCGTGGTCGAAGCCTACCAGGTCCTGCGCAAATCGCGCGCGATCGGGTGATGTGTTAATCTTTCGAGGCCGCGTAAATTATCGCCGGGCACCGATCTTTGGGTCCGTAACTGGGGCGGTTCGAAACTGTCGGGTTCTGGCTACCGCGCGAGTGAAACGGCCTTTCATATTTCAAGATGCAGGAACTGGTTGAACTCGCTTTTCCGGTAATCGCCGAATGCGTCGCCGTTCTTGAAGCCACGCCGACGATAGAGCTCGAGCGCCGGCTCGAATGCATCGCCGCTTCCCGTTTCGAGGCTTAACAGTTCGACACCTCGGTCCGCTGCGGTATCGATGATCGTTTCGAGAATTGCGGCGGCAGCACCGCGTCTCAGAAAGTCAGGATGGGTCCTCATCGATTTGACCTCCGCCGTTCGATCACCCAGCATGTTCAGCGCGCCGACCGCGGCAATCCGGTTTCCAGCCCAAGCGGTCCACACTGTAACCTCAGGCAGGCGGAGTCCGGAAAGATCGAGCGCAAAAACGCTTCCCGGAGGAGAATGAGAGTGCATCCCAGCCAGATGCAACGCGAGCAGTTCGCGCGTTGCATCCGACGACAGATCGTCTGTCACAACGTTGAACACGAAACGAGCCTCAACCATTTGCGGTGCGATGGCCGCTGACAAGCAACGCTACAAGTCCCGTCAATGGCCGCAATTGGGATCGTTCCCCGCTCGTCCGTTTCTGAAGTAGCGACCCAGCAAGCGGTTGGTCTGCTGATAGGGCGTTTTCAGGCCCCCCGAATGTCTTAAATTGGGGTGGTTTTGAGCCGGTCGGCTTTCAGGGTGGAGCTTGCGGTAAGTTGCCGTGCCGATTGGGATGCTGAAAAGAGAATCTGCGGCTTAGCGCCTCAAGCCGTTGGCGCGGTAGAAGGCTGCCAGTGCCCCGGTCGTAGTGATTTGCATGTTGGGTAAGCTCATGCCATCGATCATGTCGCGGTAGTGCATGCGGTTGGCTCTGGTGTCGAAGGCGATGTGCCGGATCATATCCCATTTCACGCTATCGCGACCGCCCTCCAGAGCGCCGCGCCGGTCGCCCTCGAACCAGCAGCGTCGAACGTACCGATACAGGCTGGTTGTCGTCGGAACGTCGAGAAGGATGAAGCCGGTCGCTCGTTCTAGCCGTTGCGGGAGCAGCCAGGAGTAATTGCCTTCGATCACCCAGCTGTCGCCAGTAATCGCCTTATCGTGACGCGCCGCAAACTCATCGGGCGGTCGTGGTACCCAGTCGGTGTGCGGAAGATGGCGTAGCTGATCGAGGTGGACCACCTCCAAGCTCCGCGCTCGCCCTATTGCCTGAGCGAGAGTCGATTTGCCGCTGTTCGACGGTCCCATGATGCAGATGCGTGTGCCCAGTTCGTCCAGCGTCATGGCGCAGAATACCTCCTTGCCGTGCGCGATATGTCTACGGGCGGGTTCCCACAACGGAACCTATAGCGGGACGGTGGCAAGGGCGATAGCGTCGGCAATCATCCGAATGGCCGGTTCCGGGATGCCGTTCTCACCTCTCGAATGACCGACATTGAGGTCGTTAGCGGACAGGCAGCTTTTCTAACGAAACTGGGAACATCTGCCTTGGAGTTTCCGCAGTCATCCCATGACACCGGGAGTGGACGATAGGCGATCCAGAGCTTTTCGGGTGGCTTGAGAAGGGGTCACACATACAGCGCAAGCGTCACCAGCGGCCCTCGGCCATCGCGGCCCGGCGGGCGATTTCGCGCTCGCTCGTGGCGGGGTTTGGTGCTTCGTCGGGGTAGGGAGGGAGCGTGCCGCCGAGGCGATAGGTCGCGATCATCGTGCCCTTCGCGGTCACGCAATGGTCGGTCATCTCAAGGCGGTCGACCGGTGTGCCTTCGCCGAACAACCTTTTGCCGCGCCCGAGCGTGACAGGGTACGTCATCAGGATCAGCGTATCGACAAGCCCAGCCGCAAGGAGGCCGGGATAGAGCGTGCTCGAACCCTGGATGACGAGATCGGGTCCGTCGCTTTCCTTCAGCCGCGCGACGTCTTCCATGCCGGTCAGCCGATGACTGTTCTGCCATTCGAGCGGCCGATCGCCGCGCGTGAGGACATATTTCGCGGCCCTGTCGAAAGCTTCGCCCATCGGCTTTTCCTCGCCCTCGACATAGGGCCAGTAGGCAGCGAAGATGTCGTAGGTGCGTCGGCCCAGCAGCAGGTCGTATTCGCCGGAGAAGAGCGAGCCCAGCGTTGGTTCGATGCCCTCGTCCCACATCTTGAAGACCCAGCCGCCTTCCTCGAAACCGCCCGTCGGATCCTCGGTCGGCCCGCCGGGTGCCTGCATCACGCCGTCGAGCGAGAGAAAGGCGCTGGCTTTTATGAGGCGCGCCATGGCCTCAATCGCCCCGCCTGGCGGCATCGATAGCGGCAACGTCGATCTTGCCCATCGTCATCATCGCCTCGAACGCCCGCCTGGCCTCGTCCCCTCCGGCCTGCTGCGATTCGAGCAGCGTGCGCGGGGTGATCTGCCAGTTGAACCCCCATCTGTCCTTGCACCACCCGCAGGCGCTCTCCGCGCCCGCATTGGCGACGATGGCGTTCCAGTAGCGGTCGGTTTCCGCCTGGTCCTCGGTCACGACCATGAAGCTGACGCTCTCGTTCGGCTTGAACATGTCGCCGCCATTGAGGCCGGAGAAGCTGCGACCCAGCACGGTGAACGCGACCGTCAGCGCATCGCCCTTCTTGCCGCTCGGAAAGTCGGCCGGGGCGCGGAAGATTTCGCCCACCGCGCTGTCGGGAAAGGTGTCGGCATAGAAGCGCGCGGCCTCCTCCGCGTCGCCATCGAACCACAGCACCGTGGTGAGCTTGTCTCCTTTCACTTCTGCATCTCCTCGATGAACTTCTCGTCGATTGCCTTGGACTTCCGGTAGGCCGCGCGGCCCTGCAGTCGTTCGCGATAGGCGGCGAAACTCTCCCGTTCGGGCAGGGTGCCGAAGGCCAGTCCCCAGTCGATCTGGCTGCCGACATAGACGTCCGCCATGGTGAAGCGATCGCCGCACACGAATTTGCGCCCTTTCAACATGGTATCGAGAGCATCTACGGTGCGGTCGTAGGTCCCGAAGCCGGGCATCGCCTGCCGGTCCTCGGGAACGTCCCAGCCCATCGCCCTGGCCGTGACGGCCTGCTCGACCGGGCCGGCGGCGAAGAACAGATAGCGAAAGTAATCCGCCATCTCGACCGCCTTAGGGAGAAGTTCTGGTGCGGTCTGTTCGGCCAGATAATGGCAGATGGCTGCCGCTTCTGTCACCACGTGATCGGCTCCGGGAACATGGTGGACGATGGTCGGCAGCTTGCCCATGGGGTTCGCATCCAGCAGCGCTTGCGGCTTCGCTTCCCAGTCGACCATCACCGGCTCGTAGTCGGCCCCGGCCTCGTGCAGCGCCCAGCGCGCGATCTGCGCCCGGCTCATCGGGTGGAAGAAGAAGGTGTAGTCCGCCATGATTAATGCTCCTTACGTGGGCCGACCAGCCCGAATGCCGCGCCCTGCGGGTCGACACATACTGCACTGAATTCGCCGCCGGGGATCTGGCTGGGGCCGTGAACCAGCGTGCCGCCGCCGCTTTGCAGGGCCGCCACAGAGGCGTCGATATCGCGCACGCCGATCGAATAGACCCAGTTGGACTGCGGCATGGCGGGCGGCTTTTCCATCACGGCCCCGATCATCGTGCCCCCGTGATGCAGGAACTTGTAGTCGCCCATCTCGCCCATCGGCATCGCCCCTTCCTGCGTCCATCCGAACAGGTCGGTGTAGAACGCGATCGCGCCGTCCTGATCGGTGGTGGAAAGCTCGTTCCAGCGCACGTGCTCGGCCTGATCGGCGGAGAACACGTCGCTAGTCGCGTCCGGATCGTTCTCGGGCGGGGTCGGGGTCATGACGTAGATCGGTGCGCCTTGCGCGTCGGAGACCAGCGCCATCCGCCCGACGCCCGGCATGTCCTGCGCGGGCATCCATGCCTTGCCCCCCGCATCCTCGAACCGCTTCACCGCGGCATCGACATCGGGGACGTGGACATAGCCATACCAAGCCGGGCGTGCCCCGCCTTGCTCCATCTCATCCGTCAGTTGCAGCACACCGCCCGCGAAGCCGCCGTCGCTGCGCCTGATCATGCGATAATCCATCTCGCTGTCGCCGCTCGGCTCGGCATCGATGGTCCAGCCAACGACGTTGTCGTAAAACACCTTCGCCGCATCGGCATCGGTGGTCATCAGTTCGTACCAGATGAAGGTTCCGCGATGGTCCGCCATGGCTCAGGCTTCCTTCTGCACGATGGTTTCGAACCCGCCATAGACCATGCGCTTGCCGTCGAAGGGCATGTCGGAGAACGCCTCCATCCGCGGGTCCTCCATCATCTTCGCCTCGCCTGCGTCGGCGGTGGCTTTGTCGGGCCAGGTGACCCACGAGAAGACGATCTTCTCGCCCGCCTCGGCCTTCACCGCGCGCCGGAAATCGGTGGTCTGGCCGTCCTTCACATCGGCTTCCCAGCATTCCACCTGCGACAGCGCGCCGTATTCCCGGACCAGCGACCAGAATTTCTCGGCGATCTCGATATAGGCCGCCCTGTTGCCCTCGGGCACGGCGAGAACGAATCCGTTCACGTACATCCTGTTTCTCCCATGGTCTGTCCTTGTTTCTTCTGCGCCCAATAGTTACCTTGGGCAACTATGAAATTACAAAATGTAACTGATACGAGTTCGAGGCTTCACGGTAAATGGTACGACGATGCCTGCGGCACCGCGTTCGGGCTGGAACTGGTGGGCGAGCGCTGGTCGTTGCTCATCATGCGCGAACTGATGTTCGGACCGCGGCGCTTCTCCGACATTCGCGCCGGCGTGCCGGGCATTTCCGCCAAGGTTCTGACCGAACGGCTGACTACGCTTGAGGCGAATGGCGTCCTGACGAGGCGGATCGTAGAGGAGACCGCCACGGTGCAAGTCTACGAGCTAACAAAATGGGGATACGCCGCGGAGCCGGTGATCCAGGAGCTGGGGCGCTGGGCAGTTGCTTCGCCGCTGCACGATACGACCCTGCCATTGTCCGCCGCATCGTTCATGATGTCGCTGCGCACCATGTTCGATGCCCGGCTGGCGCTGCTGTTCGAGGCGCGGATCGGTTTTCGGATCGGCGACGAGAAGTTCCTCGCCAATCTGTCGCATGGCGCGCTCTCCATTGCGCGCGACAGGCTGGACCAGGCGCAGGCGATCTTCTTCGCGCCCGAGGCACCGTCGCTGGCCGCGCTGTTCTATGGCGGGGTCCCGTTCGAGGAGCTGGAGGCGCAAGGGGCGGTGGAGATTTCCGGACGGCGCGAACTCGCGCTGCGGTTCGCGGAGATTTTTACCCTCCCGGATAAGGTCGGCTAGGACTGGCGGAACGCCCAGCGCAGCGTGCGACCCATGGCGCGGGTCGCGACGCTGGCGGGCAGGGCGGTCAGACCGGGGCGCTCCAGCCCCAGCATCGACCGGGCGAAGGGGGGCAGCAGCCCGACCGCCTCCGCCCCCAGCATCGCCTGCAACGCTGGTGGCGCGCCTTCGGGGCGCTGGTTCAGCACCAGATCGGCGACCTCACGCGCAGCGGGCGAGGTAGCGAGATCGCCGCGCAACTCCCGGAATATCGCTTCCGCCCCGGCCCGATCGACCGGCACCGGATCCGCACCCAGCGCCCGGGCGACGACAGCGAACTGGCGGTAATATTCGTCCTGCTCGTGGCCCGGCATTCCGGGGCGCACTAGCCGTAGATAGGCGGCGAGGAAGCTCGTCGCTTCCGCCATATGCACCCAGGCCAGCGTGCGCGGATCGCTGGCGGTGTAAGGCGAGCCGTCGGGCAGAGTGCCGGTGACCTTAGCATGGATGCGGTTGACCCGTTCGATGGCACTCCGTGCGTCGTCGCGCTGGCCGAAGGTGGTGACGCTGATGAACCGCGCGGTGCGGCGCAGGCGGCCATGCATGTCGGCGCGAAAATTCGAGTGGTCGAGCACGCCCTGCAAGGCGTGTGGATGAAGCATCTGGAGCAGCAGGCTGCGAATTCCGCCCACCATCATGCCCACGATGTCCGCATGAACCATGCGGATCGGCGAATCGCGCTCGAACAGGGCATCGTCGCTGGGCGGCACCGGCTGCTGGCCGCCCTCGACATCGTTGAACAGCGCCCGCACGCGCCCGACCAGCTGCTGGCGCAGAAACTCGCTGGGCAGGGGGCGGCTGGTCATTAGGGGAATATAGGCTGCCGCGCCGCGAAGAAAACGTCGCGCCCGCTATCGCTTGCCAGTTGCGGGCGGGAACCTTAGGTCGCACAACGAAATGAACGACATGACCGACAAGAGCTTCGACCCCAGCGCCAAGACCGCGCTCGCCGCCCCGGATACCGAGGTGAACGTGCGCGAGACCTTCGGCATCGATATCGACTGGACCGTCCCCGCCTTCAGCAAGGCCGACGATCGCGTGCCCGATGTCGATGAAAGCTACGTGTTCGATCCCGATACCACGCTCGCGATCTTGGCCGGCTTCGCGCACAACCGGCGCGTGATGGTGCAGGGCTATCACGGCACCGGCAAGTCGACCCACATCGAACAGGTCGCCGCGCGCCTCAACTGGCCGTGCGTGCGGATCAATCTGGATGCGCATATCAGCCGCATCGACCTCGTCGGGCGCGACGCGATCGTGCTGCGCGACGGGCTCCAAGTGACCGAGTTCCGCGAGGGGCTGCTGCCCTGGGCGCTGCAGCACCCGGTGGCGCTGGTGTTCGACGAATACGACGCGGGTCGCCCGGACGTGATGTTTGTGATCCAACGCGTGCTGGAACAGCAGGGCAAGCTGACCCTGCTCGACCAGAACCGCGTGATCCGGCCCGATCCCAATTTCCGCCTGTTCGCGACCTCCAACACGGTCGGCCTGGGCGACACCAGCGGGCTCTATCACGGCACGCAGCAGATCAACCAGGGCCAGATGGACCGCTGGAACATCGTGGTCGGCCTCAATTACCTGCCCGCCGAAACCGAGCAGGAGATCGTGGCGGCCAAGAACCCCGACACCGATCCCAAGGTGCTGGCGGACATGATCAAGGTCGCCGACCTGACGCGGCAGGGTTTCATCAATGGCGACATCTCGACCGTGATGAGCCCGCGCACGGTCATCACCTGGGCGCAGAACAATGCGATCTTCCGCGATATCGGCTACGCCTTCCGCGTCAGCTTCCTGAACCGCTGCGACGAGGCGGAGCGGATGCTGGTGGCCGAATACTACCAGCGGGTGTTCGGCGAGGACTTGCCGGAAAGCGTGGTTTCCTCCGCCGGATAGGCGCATATGAATTCACGCTCGCGCGGACTGCCTTAAGCTGGCAATACACCCGGATGAATATTCCTTTCCTCGGTCGATCGAAGCGGCGATCCGAAGAGGACGAGCCGCGGCGCCACCGGGGATATTACACGCTGCACGAATCGCAGCTGCCCGATTGGGACGATGACGACGACGAGGTTGCCTATCGTTCGGGCCGGCCCGCCGCCGAACCCGATTACAAGGCGTGGGATGCGCGGCTGGCGGCATTCGACCGCCGGGCCGCCGATGCGCCCGGCCATGCGGGTGCTATCGAACGCGCTCCGACGAAGTGGTGGCAACCGGCGCATTGGCGGGACCGGCGCAAGCGTTGGTGGGCGGCGCGGATCGTCGCCGGCATGCTGCTGGTGTTCTTTCTGCTGGTCGCGTGGCTTGCGGTAACTGCGCCGCTGTCCAAATCGCTGGAGCCGGTGGTGCCGCCGCAGATCACCCTGACCGCGACCGACGGCACGCCGATCGCGCGCAAGGGCGCCGACGTCGCCGCACCGGTCAAGGTCTCCGAATTACCGCCACAGGTGATCGAACCGTTTCTGGCGATCGAGGACCGCCGCTTCTACGACCATTGGGGCATCGACCCGCGCGGTATCGCCCGCGCCGCGTGGACGGGGCGGGGCGGGGGCTCCACGATCACGCAGCAGCTTGCCAAGTTCACTTTCCTGACGCCGGAACAGACGCTGACCCGCAAGGCGCGCGAGGCTCTGATAGCATTCTGGCTGGAAGCGTGGCTGAGCAAGGACGAGATCCTCGAACGCTATCTCTCCAACGCCTATTTTGGCGACAACACATACGGGTTGCGCGCCGCGAGCCTGCATTATTTCTATCGCCAGCCGGAGAAACTGCGCCCCGAACAGGCGATGATGCTGGCGGGGCTGGTGCAGGCGCCCAGCGCCTATGCCCCGACCCGCCATTGGGACCGCGCCCTCGCGCGGATGAAGCAGGTGAAGGGCGCCATGGTCGATGCGGGCTATCTGACCCAGGCGCAGGCGCGCGCCATGCCGCTGCCCCGGCTCGACGTACGTAACCGGGCCGACGTCCCGACCGGCACCTATTTCGCCGATTGGGCCCTGCCCGAGGCGCGCGAACGGGCGGGCGGCGGCTATGCGCAGCAGACGATCGAGACGACGCTCGATGCGCGGCTGCAGAATATCGCGCGGCAGGTGGTCGCGCGCGCGCCGCTCGGGCGCGCACAGGCGGCGCTGGTCGCGATGCGGCCGAATGGCGAGGTCGTCGCGATGATCGGTGGCAAGGATTACGAGACGACGCCGTTCAACCGCGCCACGCAGGCGCGCCGCCAGCCGGGCTCCACCTTCAAGCTGTTCGTTTATCTCACCGCCCTGAACCAGGGCTGGTCGCCCGAGGATCGGATCAACAACTCGCAGATCACGCAAGGCGGCTATCGCCCCCAGAACGCGGCGGGCCGCTATTCCGATACCATCGCGTTGCAGGATGCCTTCGCCCATTCGAGCAATGTCGCCGCGGTGCGTCTGTTCGAAGAAGTGGGAAGCAAGGCGGTCATCGCCACCGCTCGCGATCTGGGCGTCACCTCGCCCATCCCGGAAGGCGATCCCAGCGTCGCCCTTGGCACCGCGACGATGAGCGTGCTCGAACTCACCGGTGCCTACGCCGCGATCGCAGGCAATGCCTATCCGGTCGAGGCGACGCCGTTCGCGCGGCAGGAACAGGGCCTGATCGAGAAGCTGTGGAATGGGCCGGACAGCTTCTCCCGCCGCACGCACGAGGGGATGAAGGCGATGCTGCGACGGGCGGTCAACCAGGGCACCGGGCGCGCGGCGATGTTGCCGATCGCCAACTACGGCAAGACCGGCACGACGCAGGACCACCGCGACGCGCTCTTCGTGGGCTTCGCGGGCGATCTGGTCGTCGGCGTATGGATCGGAAACGACGACAATTCGCCGCTCGACCGCAAGATCAGCGGCGGCGGGCTGCCCGCGCAGATCTGGCGCGATTTCATGCGGCAGGCGTTGACGATCGACGCACGGCCGTCTCCCGCGCCCAGCAAGAACCCGCAAGGCGCGGTGGAACCCCTCGACGAGCCCGATCCTGCCGAGGACGGGAACTCCAGTCTGGATGTCGACGAAGATGGCGTGACCATCCGCACCGGGCCGGACGGCATGCCGGTCGACATCCGGATCGACCGGTCCGGCGAGGTGCAGGTCCGCTCCGACGCGATCGACGAGGCGCGGCGACAGGCGGAGCGGGCGGGTGAGGAGGCGGCGCGCCAGCTCGAACAGGCGCAACGCGAGAGCGGGGCGCGTTAGCCGCGGTCGGCCACGAGGACGTTCATCACGGCGGTGGCGCGTGGCCGGGAACGGTCATCCTGCCAGCACTCGACCGCGACATTGGCGTTGCGACGCCCGAGCTTGGTGATGCGCGCCTGCGCGAACAGCGGGTCCATCTTCGCGGCGGCCAAAAACTGTACCGTGATATTGATCGGCTTCAGCTTCAGGCCCGGCCCGCGCTCGCTCAGCGCGCTGCGCAGCGCGGCGTAGCCGGCGGTTTCCATCAGCCCGCTGATCGCCCCGCCGTGAAAATGGCCGGGCCGTCCCTCGATCGCCTGTTCGGGATCGACGACCAGAATGGGCGTGGTATCCGCTTCCGCGTCATGTTCGTGGATACGGATGCCGAGCGAGCGGGCGTATGCGGTGAGGAGGTCGCTGTCAGGCACTCAGCCGCGCCCCCAGATTGCTCGGTCCGTTGATGGTCATGAAAACCGCGGCGACATGCGCCACCGGGTCTGACGGGTCCCCCTCGTGCGCGATCCCGCGCACGAAAGCGGCGGAGCGGGTGGCGGCGTAGCATTCCGCCCGCCCGATCACCTTGCCGCGCGGGCGTGCCGGGCGCTGGTAATCGACGCGCAGGTCCAGCGTGGCGACCGGCTGGAACACGCCGTGACGGGTCCAGATCGCCATGCCCCCTGCCATGTCCATCATCGAGATGATCGGCCCGCTGGCCAGTACTTCCGCCTCGCTCTCGCCGACCAGATCCTCACGCCAGGGCAGTTCGAGTTCGATCCAGTCGGTTCCGTGGCCGACATAGCGCATGCCGAGCCATCCAACATGCCCGCTCCTCAGCAGGAACGGCCCGGCGGTATCGGGATCGAATGGGGGCAGCGTCTCGCTCATTCCGGCCCCCGTGCCTGCAAACCGGGGGAAGAGGCAAGAGGGTTGTTGGGGTGCGCGGTAACCTTCGCCACCCGTGGATGTCAGTCGAAGCCGGGCCCGGACAGGGCATCGATGGCCCCTTGCAGGAACACCGCGGCCGCGTGGCTGTCGATCCGTTCGGCACGTTTTGCGCGGCTGGTTCCCTGGCCGATCATCGCCATGTCCGCGCTCTGCGTCGACCAGCGTTCGTCCCACAGCAGCACCGGCAGCTCCAGCGCTTCGGACAGGTTGCGGGCATAGGCCCGGCTCGCCTGGGCGCGCGGGCCCTCGCTGCCGTCCATGTTGCGGGGCAGGCCGATAACGATGCCGGTCACGCCCCGATCGCCGACGATCTTCTCCAGCGCCAGCCGGTCGCGGCTGAACTTGCCGCGCGGCAGCGTCTTGCCCGCAGTGGCGAAGCGCCAGCCCGCATCGCAGGTCGCGAGACCGATCGTCTTGGTGCCGAGGTCGAGCGCCAGCAGCACCCCGCCATCGGGCAGGGCGTCGGCGAATTGCAGCGCGCTGTCGGTAATCAGGCGGGTCGGTTGTTCGCCCATGCCGCCACGCGGCGCACCACGTCCTCCTGCAGGTTCCGCCAGAACAGCGGAATGTCGTAAACGTGGTAGTTGTCGCCGGGCAACACGGCGGACCCCATTTCGGGGGGCGAACCGATGCGCAACAACCCGCTCGCATCGCAGCGCGCAGGGACGGAGCCGCGCAACAGGCTGGCCGAACGCAAGTCCGCGCTGGGCACTAACGTGCCGAGGTTGGCCGATGCGGGGGCCTCGCCATTGATCGTGCCGGTGATTGGATTGACGCACAGGACGGGGCCGTCGCCGCGCGCCTGCCCGTCGAAGCCCGGCGTAGCTTCATACCGCTCCATCAGCATTTGCGGATCGCCGTCGTCGGCGAAGCTCTCGTAGCTGACGATGCAATGCGCCTGCCCGGCGGTGGCGCAGGCAGGCAGGCCGAGGGCAGGGAGATCGTGTTCGACCGAGATCGGCCAGCCGATGGCGTAGACCGCGGCGATCCGCTTCTCCAGCGGCGTGCCTTTCACCTTACGCTGCAACAGATAGAGCGTCAGCAGCGCGCCCTGGCTATGCCCGGCGAGGACGATCGGCTTGTCGGGATCGACGCTGGCGACGAAATAGTCGAACGCCTGCGCCACGTCGCGATAGGCGGCGTCGATAGCCTTGGTCGCCTCGGGCTTGTCGGTCAGGAACGCGCCGACCGCCGCCTGGCGGTATTTCGGAGCCCAGATTTCGTCCGCGCGGTTGAACGCGCTAGCCATGCCTTGCAGGAACAGGCGAGCGCGGTTCTCCGCCTCTTGGTCGCCCAGCGAGGCATTCCAGTTCACCTCGTCGCGCAGATTGACCGGGATGTAGCTGGTCGGGTGGATGAAGAAGACCGCGAAATCAGGCGTGGCGGCCGGGTCGGCCGGTTCGCCCGCATCGGTTGCGGTCTGCGCGGCCCGGGATTCGAGATCGGGCTGACGCAGGGTCCGCTCGGCGGCGGGATTGTCGGGCGAAGGGGTCTCCCCCGTCTCGGGTTCGGCCTGGGCCACGGCGGGCTGGTAGCGCGATGGGTCGGAGATACCGATGCCAGGCCGCGAATACCACATCGATGGGTCTTCGTAGGCGTTTTCGGCCAGCGCCGCCTGTTCGGTGAATGCGCCGCGCGGGACGAAGGCGTATTCGGTGGCCTGCCGCGACCAGATGACAAGCGCGATGCCCGCCGCGATGACGAGGGCGATGACGATCGCCACGGCGTACAGGAACTTACGCACCATGGGCGGGGGGCTCGTTCGCTGCCGGGGTATGGTCGAGCAGACGCTCGGCATCGCGCGCGGCGCGTTCCTCCGCATCGGTCTCCTCGGCCCGGCGTTCCAGCATCACCTTGATCATCGCCAGCAGCGGATCGGCGAGGAAGAGACCGAGAATGCCGAACAGGATGCCCATTATCAACTGCATGCCGAGCACTAGGGCCGGGGCGAGGTCGACCGTCTTTTTGGCGATCATCGGCACCACGACATAGCCGTCGAAGGTCTGCACGAAGAAATAGACCGCGATCGCGTAAATGCCGGTCTGCATATCGACGGAGAAGCCGACCAGCGCCATCAGCAGGCCTGACACGACCGCGCCGATATTGGGAATGAAGGCGAGCAGGCCGGTCAGGATTCCGAGTAGCGCGGCCATCGGGATGCCGAGCAGCGACAGCGCGATGTAGGTGAACACGCCTTCCACGAACATGCCCAGCAGACGTCCCGCCATGAGGCGGCGCATCGTTTGTGCCATGCGGTCCATCGTCACGCTCAGGCTGGAGCGGCGGTGGCGCGGCGCCATCCATTCGAGGCCCCGCTCGTAGAGCTTGGGCTCGAGCGAGACGTATATGCCGATGATCAGGATCAGCACCATGGTGGTCAGCCCGCCTACCAACCCCGTCAGCGCTGCGGTGACGGTGCCGACGCCGCTCATCAGCTGGCTGGAGTAGGATTGCAGGTCCTGCACCTGGACCGACAGGCCGTTCTCCCGTGCGAACTGGAGGAGTCGCGCGGTCTGGGTCTGGATGATTTCGGGCAGGGCGGCTGCCTGCTGCGCGATCTGGCTCCCCGCATAATAGGTGAGCCAGACGAAGAAGGCGACGGCCAGGATCAATACCAGGGCGATCCGCCACGTGCGACCTATGGGCAGCACCTTTCCGATCAGGCGCGCGCCCCCGTCGATGATCGCGGCGAAGACCAGTGCGCCGAAGATCACGAGGAGGGATTGGGAGACGTAAACACCCAGGATCACCAGCCCTGCGACCACGGCCCAGATCATCGCCCGTTGGGCTTCCTGCCGCATCAACGGGTTGGAGATGAACGACGGACTTGCCCCCATCGGCTGGTCAGTCCCGGTGTCCCCCTGCTGCTGGTCGCTCATCGGGTTTCGGCCTTGTCGACCTTGGCCGGGCGCAAGGTCGTCCATGCGCGGCCGTCGCGCAGCGCGCCCCACCATGTGAGCGGGTTCCAGCTCGCCGTCCCGTCGAAGGAGAAGGTGATGAACTCGGCCCGTCCGCCCAGGTTTTCCAGCGGGATCGGTCCGCCCAGGCCCATTTCGGCGATGGTCGCGCGGCTATCCGCCGAATGATCGCGATTGTCGCCCATGACGAACACCGCATCCTGCGGCACGGTGATCGGGCCGTAATTGTCGAGCGGCGCATCGGGAATCGAATCGATGACGAGGTAGGTCGCACCGTTCGGCATGGTCTCGCGATAGACGGGCACGCGGCAGGCTTCCTTGCCATCCTTGGTCCGCACCCGCTCGAAATCGGCGTAGTCGCAATTCATGTTGGCATCGAGCGGCAGGTCGAGCGGGGGCTCCGCCTCCTGCGGCACCGGCTTGCCGTTGAGGACGATCTGCCCGTTGCGGACCGCGATGGTATCGCCGGGGCGGGCGACCACGCGCTTGATGTAATCCTCGTCACGCTCGGGATGGACCGGGATCACGATGTCGCCATATTCGGGCGTGTGACCGAACAGGCGCCAGTGGCCGCGCGGGAGCAGGTGGAAACTCGCCGAGGCCCAGCTGTAGCCGTAGGGATATTTGCTCACGATAAGCCGGTCGCCGACCAGCAGGTTGGGCATCATCGAGGGCGAGGGGATGTAGAACGGCTTCGCCACCAGGCTATGGAACGCGAGCACCGCGAGCAGCATCAGGGCGAGCCCGCGCAGTTCCGCGAGCCAGTTGACCTTCTCGCGGCCCTTCTCGTCGTGCTTGGTGTCGGGGGTGTCGCTCACGGTGGTACGGGTATCCGAAGTCATAGCGGGATCGCCTCGATGATCACGTAGGCCTGCGCCCATGGGTGATCGTCGGTGAGGGTCAGATGAATGCGTGCTTCATGGCCTTCCGGCACCATTTCCGCAAGCCGCTCCGCCGCGCCGCCCGCCAGTTCCAGGGTCGGCGCGCCGGACTTCGCATTGACGACGCCGATATCCTTCATGAAGACGCCGCGCCGGAAACCCGTGCCGACCGCCTTGCTGAACGCCTCCTTCGCCGCGAACCGCTTGGCGTAGGTGCCGGCGATGGTGAAGGGCCTGCGCCGCGCCTTGGCCCGCTCGATATCGGTGAAGACGCGATTCTCGAAGCGTTCGCCGAAGCGGTCCAGAGAGTTCTGGATTCGCTCGATATTGCACAGGTCGGAGCCGAGGCCGATGATCATGACGGCTCTCCCAAGCCGTCACCCCGGACGTGATCCGGGGTGGTGCTCTCTTGCTGCGCCGTGCAAACCGGAGCCTTGCCTCGGCTCATGGGCCGGGGCGACGAAACGGAAAGGCCGTGCCTCACCGCGCTTCATCCATCAGATCGCGCATGCGGCGCACCGCCGTTTCCAGCCCGACGAACACCGCTTCGCCGATCAGGAAATGCCCGATATTGAGTTCCGCGATCTGCGGGATGGCGGCGATCGGCTGCACGTTCTCGTAGGTGAGGCCGTGGCCGGCGTGCGGTTCGATCCCGTTCTTCGCCGCCAGCGCCGCCATGTCGGCAATCCGCTTCAGTTCAACCGCGACCCGCTCGCCGTCGCCGTCGAGCCCGGCATGCGCGTATTCGCCGGTGTGGAATTCGACCACCGGCGCGCCGAGGCGTATCGCCGCCTCGAGCTGACGCGGATCGGCTTCTATGAACAGCGAGACGCGGATGCCCGCATCAGTGAGGCGGCTGACCACGGGCGCAAGCTGGTTGTGCAGCCCCGCCGCGTCCAGCCCGCCCTCGGTCGTGCGCTCTTCGCGCTTTTCCGGCACGATGCAGGCCGCATGCGGCGCGTGGGCAAGCGCGATCGCCAGCATTTCCTCGGTCGCCGCCATTTCGAGATTGAGCGGCAGGCCGGTCGCGTCCTGAATGCGCTTCAAATCGCCGTCGCGGATATGGCGCCGGTCTTCCCGCAGATGGGCGGTAATTCCGTCGCCCCCGACTTCGGCCACGATCTCGGCCGCGCGGACCGGATCGGGATGGTCGCCCCCGCGGGCGTTGCGGATGGTCGCGACGTGATCGATATTCACGCCGAGGCGCAACTTGTTCAAAGAGGGGCGCTCGTCCATTATTTGCGACTGCCCGGCTTGGTCACCGGTACCGCCGCGAGTTCAGGCGGGATTTCGTCCTCGGCGTAGGTCGGGAAATTGATCTCGACCAGCGGGAAGAAGGGGACGCCCAGATCGGCGGTGCCGCCGCTGCGATCGACCAGTGCGGCCTCGGCGACCACTTCGCCACCTTCACGCGCCACG
Source organism: Erythrobacter sp. 3-20A1M (assembly GCF_018636735.1). Lineage (NCBI taxonomy): Bacteria > Pseudomonadati > Pseudomonadota > Alphaproteobacteria > Sphingomonadales > Erythrobacteraceae > Erythrobacter > Erythrobacter sp. 3-20A1M. The sequence goes on from NZ_CP045200.1 coordinate 2,292,868, forward strand.
GCGGCGATCGCCTCCCGGCTGGAGAGCCCGGTGGTGACCACATCTTCCACCATCAGCACCTTCGCCCCCGGATCGAGCCGGAAACCGCGGCGCAGGTGGAACGTGCCCTCGGGCCGCTCCAGAAAGATCGCGTCCTTGCCCAGCGCGCGGCCCATCTCGTGTCCGATGATGAGGCCGCCCATAGCGGGGCTGACCACCGTGTCGATCCGGCTGCGGATGTCGCGCGGGATTTTCTGGCACAATGCGACCGCCAGCCGCCCGGCCGGTCGGCATTCATCAACAGGCGCCCGCATTGTAGATAGAATGCGCTGTGGCGGCCCGACGAAAGCTTGAAGTGACCCTCCAGCAGGGCGTCGCAACTGCGGAATTCGGCGAGGACTTCGTCGTCTGTCATGGGATTTTTCTGGCGGGCCTTACGCTGCGGCAGGGGTGCAAACGCGCGTGCTGCGCGCAAAAAACTCCCTAGAAGCGCTTGAGACAGGGGGCAAGCATGCGTATAGGCCCGCACGAACCTCCGCCTGGGCGGGATGGTTGATGCCGCCGTGCGCGCGGCTTTCGAGACAAGATAATGGGACTCGCTGACCGATGATTTCCGCCTCCTGGCTTCGCGACAACAACCGCCTTACGGCCGGCCGGATCCTGGCCATGCTGTGCGCCGCGATCCTGCTCGCCTTCACGGCGCAGGGTGCTTACGCGGCCCCTCCGCAGGCCTCGGTTCAGGCCCCGGCGGCGCAGCCCGTTGGCGAAGCCACCGCGGCACCGCAGGCGAGCGACTCCGCCGCAGCGGACCAGGTCGCCGCCGACACGGGCGAGGCAGCTGAGGCCGGTTCCTACGTTCCGATGGGCCCAGACATGATCAAGGGGCAGCCGACCTCCTACGAGGAAAGCCCGCTCGCGAGCATGCATTTCCAGAAGCAGTACAGCGACGATGGCGAGTTCGCGCTGTGGATGCACGATGCGATCCTGCTGCCGGTGATTGTGGTGATCAGCCTGTTCGTGCTGTTCCTGCTGCTGTTCGTGGTCGCGAAATATCGCCGCCGCGAGAACCGCGCGCCTTCGCGCACCACGCACAATACGCTGATCGAAGTGATCTGGACGCTCGTTCCGGTGCTGGTCCTGGTGGTGATCGCGGTGCCGTCGATCTCGCTGCTGGCGCGCCAGTACAAGAGCCCGCCGAAGGACGCGATCACGATCAAGGCGACCGGCTACCAGTGGTACTGGGGCTATACCTATCCGGACCAGGGTGGGTTCGAAGTGATCTCCTACATGCTGAACACGCCAGGCGAGCCGAAGGTGAACCCGACGACCCGCATGAACGGCACGGAACCGTGGGACGGTCCGACCCATCTCGAAGTGGACAACCGCATGGTCGTGCCCGTGGGCGTGCCGCTGCGCATCCAGACCACCGGTGCCGACGTGATCCACTCCTTCGCCGTGCCGAGCCTGTGGTTCAAGCTCGACGCGGTTCCGGGTCGCATCAACGAGCGCCTGCTGACGATCAAGGAGCCGGGCATCTATTACGGCCAGTGTTCGGAACTGTGCGGCGCGAAGCACGGCTACATGCCGATCGCGATCGAGGCGGTTCCGATGGCGCGCTGGCGCCAATGGGTGCTGACCAAGGGCGGCAGCTTCCAGAAGGAAGAGCCGGCTGGCGGAGCCGCGCAGGGCGAGGCGGGCGAATTCGAAGACGCGCAGACTCGCAATCCGCCGAGCGGTACCGGGGTCGAGCCGCCCGCCAACAATGAAGAAAAGCCGCTGGAAAACCAGCCCATCGCATCGCCCGCGGTCTGACCCGACCGAACGAATAGCGCTGACAGATACCCAAACGAAAGAGCATCATGGCTACCACCGCTGAAGGCTTCCAGGCACATACCGAGGATCACGATCACTCGCACGCCGATCATAAGCCGTCCTTCTTCGCCCGCTGGTTCATGTCGACGAACCACAAGGATATCGGCACGCTGTACCTGATCTTCGCGATCTGCGCGGGCATCATCGGCGGTGGCATCTCGGGCGTCATGCGCGCCGAGCTGGCGGAGCCGGGCATCCAGTATCTCGGCTTCTGGGTAAACGCGGTGGGCGGAACGGCCAATATCGAGGCCAATCTGCATATGTGGAACGTGCTGATCACCGCCCACGGCCTGATCATGGTGTTCTTCATGGTCATGCCCGCGATGATCGGCGGTTTCGGCAACTGGTTCGTGCCGATCATGATTGGCGCGCCGGACATGGCCTTCCCGCGCATGAACAATGTGTCGTTCTGGCTGACCGTCGCTGGCTTCTGCTCGCTGATGTTCTCCATGTTCGTGCCAGGTGACGCGACCGGCCTCGGTGCCGGGACCGGCTGGACTGTCTACGCCCCGCTGTCGACCAGCGGTTCGACCGGGCCCGCCGTGGATTTCGCGATCTTCTCGCTCCACCTTGCGGGTGCGGGCTCGATCCTGGGTGCGACCAATTTCATCACCACCATCTTCAACATGCGCGCGCCGGGTATGACGCTGCACCGCATGCCGCTGTTCGTGTGGTCGGTGCTGGTCACCGCCTTCCTGCTGCTGCTCGCGCTGCCGGTACTCGCCGCCGCGATCACCATGCTGATCACCGATCGCAACTTCGGCACGACCTTCTTTGACGCAGCCGGTGGTGGCGATCCGATCCTGTACCAGCACCTGTTCTGGTTCTTCGGCCACCCCGAGGTCTACATCATGATCCTGCCGGGCTTCGGCATGATCAGCCAGATCGTGGCGACCTTCAGCCGCAAGCCGGTGTTCGGCTATCTCGGCATGGCCTACGCCATGGTCGCGATCGGCGTCGTCGGCTTCATCGTGTGGGCGCACCACATGTATACGACCGGCCTAGACGTGAACACGAAGATGTATTTCACTGCGGCTACCATGGTGATCGCGGTCCCGACCGGCGTGAAGATCTTCAGCTGGATCGCCACCATGTGGGGCGGTTCGATCGAGTTCAAATCGCCGATGGTGTGGGCGCTGGGCTTCATCTTCCTGTTCACCGTGGGCGGCGTGACCGGCGTCGTGCTCGCCAATGGCGGCATCGACGACAACCTGCACGACACCTACTATGTGGTGGCGCACTTCCACTACGTGCTGTCGATGGGTGCGGTGTTCTCGCTCTTCGCGGGCTTCTACTACTGGTTCCCGAAGATGAGCGGCCGCTGGCATTCGGAAGTGCTCGCGCACATCCACTTCTGGCTTTTCTTCATCGGCGTGAACGTGATCTTCTTCCCCATGCACTTCCTGGGCATGAACGGCATGCCGCGCCGCTACCCCGACTATGCGGAAGCGTTCGCGCACTGGAACCATGTCGCCAGCGTCGGCTACATCATCATGGCGATTTCGATGGGCGTGTTCTTCGTGAACCTCGTCTATGCCTTCGTGGCCGGCAAGCGCGCGGCGCCGAACTATTGGGGCGAGGGTGCGACCACGCTTGAATGGACGCTGTCGAGCCCGCCGCCGTTCCACCAGTTCGAGACGCTGCCGGTGATCGACGCCGACGCGCCCCGTCAGGACCATCGTTCTACGGTCGCCTGATTCGAACCCGGTCCTTCGCCCCCGGCGAGTGGCCGCACGAGACACCAGTGACGGCCCGGGCTGACCGCTCCGGGCCGTCGCTCTATTGACGGGGCCGCCGCGCAAGCCGACCGAGACGCATGACCACAGCCTCTCCTTCCTCCACCCCGATGCCTGCCGACTGGCGGGATTTCTTCGCGCTGACGAAGCCACGCGTCATGCGGCTGGTGATCTTCACGGGCCTGTGCGGCCTCCTCGCCGCGCCGGGTACCATCCATCCGATCATCGGCTTCACCGCGATCCTGTGCATCGCGCTGGGCGCGGGCGGGGCGGGTGCCCTGAATATGTGGTGGGAAGCCGAAATCGATGCGGGGATGAAGCGGACGGCGGGCCGCCCCCTGCCGGCCGGGCGACTGGTCAAGGGCGACGCGCTGGGCTTCGGCATGCTGCTGTGTGTCGGCTCGGTCATGGTGATGGGCCTGGCGGTGCACTGGCTCGCCGCCGGTCTGCTGGCGCTGTCGATCCTTTATTACACGATCGTCTACACCATCTGGCTGAAGCCGCGCACGCCGCAGAACATCGTCATCGGCGGTGGAGCTGGCGCTTTCCCGCCGCTGATCGGCTGGGTCGCGGTGACGGGTCATATCACGGCGATGCCGCTGATCCTGTTCGCGATCATCTTCATGTGGACGCCGCCGCATTTCTGGGCCCTCGCCCTGTTCGTGCAGAGCGATTACGCCAAGGCGGGCATTCCGATGATGCCGGTCGTGCGCGGGGCGCGCAGCACCCGGCGCCAGATCCTGATCTATTCGATCCTGCTGGTGCCCTTCGCACTGGCACCGTGGTATATCGGCGGAGCGGGTGCGATCTACGGCGTCGTTGCGCTGGTGCTGACGCTGGCCTTCGCGCTGCTGTCGATCCCGGTCGCGTTCCGCGATCCGCCGGTCCCGGACGCGATGAAGCCGGAGAAGCGGCTGTTCGCCTTCAGCATCGTCTATCTGTTCGCGCTGTTCGCCGCGCTGGTTGTCGACCGCGTCGCAGCGCCTTATCTTTGAGGCCGACATGACCCCCGAGGAAGAAGCCGAGATCCGTCGCCGCCAGCGCAGCCGCAACTACGCCCTGGGCGGCGTGCTGCTGTTCTTCGTGGTCTTGTTCTACGCGATCACGATCGTGCGGCTGGGGGACTGAGCATGGCGGGCGCGGCCACGACGCAGAACCGCAACAAGCGGGTCGGGATCATGATGTTCGCGATGGCCGCCGCAATGCTGGGCCTGGGATTCGCGGCCGTGCCGCTCTACAACCTGTTTTGCCGCGTTACCGGCTTCGCCGGCACCACCCAGGTCGCGACCGACAACGATGCCGTCCTCGCCGAACAGATGGCGAAAAGCGCTGGCCTTCCGCAGATATCCATCCGTTTCGACGGCAGTGTGGCACGCGGCATGCCGTGGGAGTTCGGCCCCGAACAGACCACCGACACGGTCCAGATTGGTCAGCGCGACATGGCGTTCTTCTACGCCCGCAATACTTCGGATCACGCGATCACGGGTGCCGCGACCTACAACGTGGAGCCCGAGCAGGCCGGACCCTATTTCAACAAGATCCAGTGTTTCTGCTTTACCGAGCAGACCCTGCAGCCGGGTCAGGAAGTGCGCATGCCGGTGCTGTTCTACGTCGATCCCAAGGCGCTCGACGACCCCAATATGAAGGGCGTGGAGCAGATTACGCTGAGCTACACCTTCCACGAGGCGAAGGATCAGCCGTCCTGACCGGGGCGCGGTCGCCGATTCCCTGTTATCGGGGGTCTGGACCGTTCGGCAAAGGCGCACTAAGGGCAGACGCCAGACCTTATCCGCCACGCTGACAGGACAGACTTCATGGCCGGCGCCAAGAACCACGATTATCATATTCTCGCACCCGACATCTGGCCGTTCATCGGCTCGGTATCGGCGGTTACCTTCACCAGCGGGCTGGTGCTGTTCATGCACCCCGATACGTTCGGCAGTGCGTGGTACATCGTGCTCGGCCTCGGCGTCGCCGGTCTGATCGCGACCTTCTTCAGCTGGTTCTCCAATATCGTGAAGGAAGCGCAGCGGGGCGATCACACGCCGGTGGTGCAGCTGCACATGCGTTACGGCATGATCCTGTTCATCGCGTCGGAGGTCATGTTCTTCGTCGGCTGGTTCTGGAGCTGGTTCGACTTCGCGCTCTTCCCCAGCCAGATTTCCGAGGTGGTCGGCGGCGTCTGGCCGCCCAAGGCCATCGAAGCGGTGATGAACCCGTTCGATTTGCCGCTGCTCAACACCCTGATCCTGCTTTGTTCGGGCACCACCGTGACCTGGGCTCACCACTCGCTGATCAACGGTGACCGCGAAGGTCTTAAGATGGGCCTGTGGGCCACGATCATCCTGGGCGTGATCTTCAGCTGCATCCAGGCTTACGAATACATGCACGCGCCGTTCGCCTTCGGTGGGAACACCTATTCCAGCGCCTTCTACATGGCGACCGGCTTCCACGGGTTCCACGTCATCGTCGGCACGATCTTCCTGATCGTCTGCCTGCGTCGCACCTATCTGGGCCACTTCACCCCGCGCCAGCATTTCGGCTTCGAAGCCGCTGCCTGGTACTGGCACTTCGTCGACGTCGTGTGGCTGTTCCTGTTCGTCGTCGTCTATGTCTGGGGTGGCTGGGGCGCCGAAATCCACGGATGACCCCGGGCGAGCCCGACCAAAAGGCAACCGATCACCAAGGGGGGCAGCCCGCCATGCGCGAGGCTGCCCTTTTCGGTCTCTGCCCGCGCTGCGGGGCGCGCACGCTGTTCGACGGGATCGTGCGTTTCGCCCCGCGTTGCCGCGCGTGCGGGCTAGATTTTTCGCAGTTTAACGTCGGCGATGGTCCGGCCGCGTTCCTCATCCTGATCGTGGGCTCGCTGGTCGTGGGGCTGGCCGCATGGCTGGAGGTCGCGGTCTCGCCCCCGTGGTGGGTCCATGTGATCCTGTGGCTGCCGCTCAGCATCGTGCTGACGCTCGCCGGGCTGCGCCTGGCGAAGGGCGCGCTCATCCGTAACGAATATCGTCACAGCGCGGGTGAGGCGGGGCGGCGCGAGCCGTGAGGGGGCGCATGCCCCTGATCCCGACGATCGTGGTGCTGGCCGCCGTCGCGACGATGATCGGCCTCGGCTTCTGGCAGCTGGGCCGCTTGGACGAGAAGGAGGCGCTGCTCGCCACCTATCGCGACGCTGTGACGATCAGGGAGCCGGTCTCGTGGCCGGAGAGCGATGCGGCGGCGAAGCAGGCGCTCTATCGCCGTGCCACCCTGCGATGTTCGCGAGTAATCGAAAGCAGTGCCCGGGCAGGGACCTCCGCCAATGGTACGCCGGGCTGGGCGCAGACCGCGCGCTGTGCGTTGCCGGATGGGGGCGAGGCGCTGGTGCTGCTGGGCTGGACCCGCGCACCCGACGGGCCGAGCTGGGCGGGCGGCACGGTGTCGGGGATCGTGGCCCCAGGGCCGCGGCTGGTCGCCGATCCACCGGTTGCCGGGCTTTCTCCGCTCCAGCGCCCGGACCCGAGCGAAATCCCGAACAACCACCTCGCCTACGCCTGGCAGTGGTTCATTTTCGCTGCTACTGCGCTGGTGATCTACGCGCTCGCGCTGGGCCGCCGCGGCGCTCGCCCGCAGCGCCGGGAAGAAGAAGATGAGTGGGAGGCCGATCTCGCGCCGCCGCAAGACTAGCTTTCTTGTGCGCCCCGATTCGCGCCGCTAAACCCGCGCCACCATGCGCTACATTTCTACCCGCGGTTCCGCCCCCGTGCTCGATTTCGAGCAGGTCACGCTGACCGGCCTCGCGGCCGATGGCGGCCTCTACGTGCCCGAAGAATGGCCGCAATTCTCGCCCCCCGAGATCGCGTCCTGGCGGGGCCTGCCCTATGCGGAGCTTGCCGCCCGGGTCATGCACCCCTTCGTCGGCGAGAGCCTGGGTTTCGAGGAACTGCATGAACTGACCCGCACCGCCTATGCGCGCTTTGCCCACAGCGCCGTGGTGCCGCTGGCCCAAGTAGACGAGCGGCACTGGCTGCTGGAACTGTTCCATGGCCCCACGCTCGCGTTCAAGGACGTCGCGCTGCAATTGCTGGGGCAATTGTTCGAGACGTTCCTGGCGCGGCGGGGCGAGCGGCTGACGCTGGTCGGCGCCACCAGCGGCGACACCGGCAGCGCGGCGATCGACGCGGTGGCGGGGCGCGACGGGGTGGAGATATTCATGCTCCATCCGGCGGGGCGGATCAGCGACGTGCAGCGCTGCCAGATGACCACGGTGCTGGCCCCCAACGTGCACAACATCGCGATCACCGGCAGCTTCGACGACGGGCAGGCTGCGGTGAAGCGGATGTTCGGCGACAGCGCACTGACCGGCACGCTGCGGCTGGGCGCGGTCAATTCCATCAACTGGGCACGGCTGATGGCGCAGGTGGTGTATTACTTCGCCGCCGGATTGCAGCTTGGCTCGCCCGACCGCCCGGTCGCCTTCAGCGTACCCACCGGCAATTTCGGCGATGTCTTCGCGGGCTATGTCGCGGCGCGGATGGGGCTGCCGATCGAGCGGCTGATCGTAGCGACCAATGTGAACGACATCCTGCACCGCGCGCTGTCCGCCGGCGATTATTCCGCGGGCGAAGTGACGCCCACCGCCGCGCCGAGCATGGACATCCAGGTCAGCTCCAATTTCGAGCGGTTGCTGTTCGATTGCGGCGGGCGCGACGGCGCGGCGCTGGCGGCGCAGATGCACGGGTTCGAAGGCAGCCGGGCCATGCGACTCAGCGATGCGCAGCGCGGCGGGGCGGCGGCGCTGTTCACCAGCGTTCGCACCGATCCGGACGCGATGGCGCAGGCGATGCGGCGGGCGTGCGAGCACGCCGCCCAGATCATCGATCCTCATACCGCCATCGCCCTCCACGCCGCGCACGAGGTCGAGCTGCCTGCCGGCGTGCCGGTCGTGACGCTCGCGACCGCGCATCCGGCCAAGTTCCGCGATGCGGTGGAGCGGGCGACCGGCGTGCGCCCCGCGCTGCCCAGCCGGATCGGCGACCTGTTCGCGCGCGAGGAGCGCTTCGTGGAGCTGTCTGCCGATTACGATGCGCTGACGGCCTATATCCTCGACACCGCGGCCCCCAGCGCCTGATGGCCGAGTTTCGCCGCGAGCCGGTGCTGATGGCTGGCGAGGGGTGGGACGATTACCGCCTGCTCGACAGCGGGCACGGCCGAAAATGGGAAAGCTTCGGCCCCCATAGCTTCGTGCGGCCCGAACCGCAGGCGCTGTGGACGCCGCGCGTCGCGGATTGGCAGGCCGACGGTGAGTTCGTGCCCGGCGCGGACGAGGACGGCGGCGGGCGCTGGCAGTTGTCGCGCGCGGTGCCGGAGCAGGGCTGGCCATTGGCCTGGCGCGAGGCGCGCTTCACCGCGCAATGCACCCCCTTCCGCCATCTCGGCTTCTTCCCCGACATGGCCCCGGTGTGGGACTGGATGCGCGGAACGCTGAAGGGCAAGCCCGATGCGCAGACGATGAACCTGTTCGGCTATACCGGCGTCGGCACGCTGGCGCTGAGCGAATGCGGCCCCGTTACCCATGTCGATGCGAGCAAAAAATCCGTCGCCCAGGCGCGCGAGAACGCGCTCGCCTCCGGCATGGAGGATCGCCCGATCCGCTGGCTGGTGGACGATGCGGCCAAGTTCGCCGCGCGCGAGGTCCGCCGCGGCAACCGCTATGACGGAATCATCCTCGACCCGCCGAAATTCGGGCGCGGGCCAAAGAACGAGACATGGCGGATCGAGGAGGGGCTTGGCCCGCTGGTCGCCGATTGCCGTCGCCTGCTGGATCCCGACAGCCGCTTCCTGTTCCTGACCGTCTATGCTGTGCGGATGAGCAGCCTTGCGCTCGGAGGATTGCTGGCCGAACTGTTCGCCGATCTGCCCGGTGTGGTCGAGCACGGCGAACTGGCGGTGCAGGAGCAGGGCGAGGGTGCGCGGCTGCTGCCCACGGCGATCTTCGCGCGCTGGCGCAATGAAGGCTAGAAGCCACCGATGGCCGATTCGCTGACCCTGCAATTCGATGATATCGAAACCGATGTCCTGACCGGGATCTATTCGGAGGAGACGGGAAAGCCGCAGCCGCTGCGCATTTCCATCGCGGTCGATTACAAGGTGGCGGATCGCTACGATCCCGACACGCCGCTGGCGGACAGCAAGAACTACATGGATCTGAAATTCGCCGCGACCGGGGCACTGCCTGAGGGGGTGCATTTCAAGCTGATCGAAGCGGTGGCGGATCATATATGCGAGACGCTGCTGCTGCAGGACCAGCGGGTGAAGGCAGTTACGGTGAAAATCGTCAAACTCGCCATCGCCACCGCGAACGAGAAGATCGGCATTACCCTGACGCGCGAGCGGCGCTGATATGGCGGACGCCGTGGTCATGCAGGTCGGCATGCTGGGCGAACACGCGCTCGATGCCGCGGCCCGGTTCCATGGCGAATGGGCCGCGAAGGCTCGCGCGGAACTAAGCGGCGGGGCGGGCGCTCTCACCATAGTGCTCGCTCCCGCTCCCTTCGATCATGCCGACTGGCGCCGTGCCGCCGCACGCGATCTCGCCCGCGCTTATCCCGATACGCGGGTGAACATCGTCGCGGGCGACGATCCCGCCGCGATCGATGCCGCCTGTGCCTTCCTCGCCGACGCGCCGGGCATCACCGGGCAGTATCTCGAGCTTGACGGTTTCGGGGCGGGCAACCCATCTGGACAGAATGGCTGAACCCGCACCCCTGATCGACACCTTCGGCCGCCGCATCACCTATCTGCGGCTGTCGGTGACCGACCGGTGCGATTTGCGCTGCACCTATTGCATGCCCGAACGCATGCAGTTCCTGCCGCGCAAGGACATCCTGAGCCTGGAGGAATGCTACGATCTGGCGCGCGGTTTCATGGATCGCGGCGTGCGCAAGATCCGCCTGACCGGTGGCGAGCCGCTGGTGCGGCGCGACGTGACCGATCTCGTGCGCGCGCTGGGCCGCCATGTCGGGGCGGAGCTGGACGAGGTTACGCTCACCACCAACGCGACCCAACTGGCCGACAAGGCCCAGCTCCTGGCCGACAGCGGTGTGCAACGAATCAACATCTCGCTCGACACGCTGAACCGCGCCACGTTCCAGCGGCTGTCGCGCCGCGACGCGCTGGCGCAGGTGCTGGGCGGGATCGCCGCGGCGAAGGCGGCGGGCCTGAAAGTGAAACTCAACACCGTCGCCATGAAGGGCGTGAACGACGCGGAAATTCCCGACATCGTAGCCTGGGCACACGGGGAGGGGCACGACGTCACCCTGATCGAGACCATGCCGCTCGGCGAGGTTGATGAGAACCGGGTCGACCATTACCTGCCGCTCGCTGCGGTGGAGGATCGGCTGGCGGAGCGGTTCAGCCTGACGCCGTCCAGTCACACCACCGGCGGACCCTCGCGCTATTTCGAGGTGGCGGAGACCGGCGGGCGGATCGGGCTCATCACCCCGCTGTCGAACAATTTCTGCGCCGGATGCAACCGCATCCGCGTGACCGCGACCGGGCAGCTGTTCCCCTGCCTCGGCGGCGGAGAGCGAGTCGATCTGCGCGCGGCGCTGCGCTCCGACGATCCGCAGACGCGGCTGGCCGATGCGCTCGACACCGCGATGGCGATCAAGCCGGAGCGGCACGATTTCCGTATCGGCGAAGGCGAAGCGCCTACGCTAGATCGCCACATGTCGGTGACCGGCGGCTGAGATGGCGGTGACTGTGGTGTTCCTCGGTCCCTTGCGCGACCTGGCAAGGGAGCCCGAACGGCAGGTCGACGCGCCGCTAGACTGGGAGCGGCTGCTCGCGATGGTCGGTCCAGAGATCGCCGGGCAATTGCGCGACGACCGCGTCAACGTCGCCTGCGCCGGGCGCGTACTTTCCGACAAGATGCAGCTGAACGCGCAGGACGGCGACGAGGTCGCGCTGCTGCCGCCGGTCTCCGGTGGCTAGGCTATCTATCGTCACCCCCGCCGATGTGCGCGTGCTGGAGAAGGGGCTGTCGGTCGGGGAAGCGCTGGCGGGCTTCACCGCCGCGCACCCGGACGCAGGCGGCGTCGCCAGCTTCGTCGGCAAGGTGCGACCCGGCGAGGATGTGAAGGCACTTGAGCTCACGCATTACGAGCCGCTGACATTGGCAGGCATGCAGGATCTCGCCGCGCAGGCGCTGGAGCGGTTCTCGCTCGACGGCCTACTGGCCTGGCACCGCGTCGGCATGATGCGGCCGGGCGAGGCGATCGTGCTGGTCGCCGCTGCCGCGCGTCATCGCCGCGATGCGTTCGATGCGGTCGATTTCGCGATGGACCATCTCAAAAGCGCGGCGTGGTTCTGGAAACGCGAGCGCCGGGGCTCGGGCGAGGAGGGCGGCTGGCACTGGATCGAACCGCGCGATGCCGACCATGCCGATCGCGCCCGCTGGGATAATTCCTGAACGGATTTGATCGGGATCAAACACGGCGCGGGACAGGCGCGGCATAACCGTCTCCGGACAAAGGAGAACAGGTCATGTCGAAACGGATCGAACAGCAGCTTCTGCAGGGTAACGCGCAAATCGTCGCGCCGCCGCACGCGCCGACGGTGGTCGATCGCAGCTTCGAACTGCCGCGCCGCCTCTACATGGCGACGGTGGGGCTCTATCTCGGGTTCCTCGGCGTGATGGCGACCGGTTTCGCGAGCCCGCAACTGGCGATCCCGATGGCGATCTTCGCCCTGTTTATCGTCGCCGGGTTCGCGGTTCCGACCATCTGGACCCGCCTCGCGCCGGACGGCAGCCGCACGCCGGCCCTGCGCTGGCGCCAGTTCGGCGATCGCGGGATCATGACCGCCACGGGGCGGCTGAAGGCACGCGACGCGACGATCCAGATGCTGATCCTGCCGGTGCTGATCGCGGCCTGGGGGCTGACCGTGGTGACGATCGCCGCGCTGGTCTAGCGCCCGGCTATCTCGGCAAGATGCGCGGGGTCGAGCAGTTCGATCCCGCGCCGCCCTTCGCGCCGGATCGACCCCTCGCTTTCGAACGCGCCGATCTTGCGGCTGACCGTCTCGATCGTCAGACCGAGGAGGTTGGCGATGTCCCCGCGCGACAGCGGCAGGTCGAACCGCTCCGTCCCGTGACAGGGCGAATGACTTGCTGCGGCGGCGAAATCCAGCAGCAGCGCGGCCAGACGGGCCTCGGCCCGGCCCTGGGCCGTCATTTCCAGCAGGCTGCGGCTTTCGTGCAGCGCGGCTTGCGAGCGGCGCAGCAATGCGCGGGCGAGGGCGGGGTGGTCTTCGATCGCGCGCTCCATCGCGCCGCGCCCGAACACGCAAAGCCTGCTTTCGGTCAGTGCGACGATGTCGTGGCTGGCGAAGGGCGCGAACATCTCGCCCACGAACCCCGCGGGGTGGATCAGCGCGAGGATTCGTTCGCGCCCTTCGGGATCGACGGAGCGAACCTTCAGCGCGCCTGACACCAGCGTGGCACAGGCGGTGTTCTCGTCCCCGGCGGCGAAGACCGTCTCGCCGCGCTGCGCGGTCAGGTTGCGGCCGCTGCGCGCCAGGGCCTCGCGTTCGTCCTCTTCCAGCACCGCGCAGGCGGCGCTTTCGCGGACGGGGCAGTGTATGCAATCGGGCATCAGGCGCCCCCGCCCGAAAGCTTCGCCAGCGCCGCATCTTCCTGCGCGATCAGGTCGGTGACGGTCGCGCGCGCCTCGACCACCGCATCGCGCAAATCGCCGCGCACGGCCTCGTCGGTGTAGAGGATGTCGATATCGGCCAGCGGCACCGCGGTGCGGGTGCGAATCGATTCGAGGTCGGCGAGCGCGACCAGCGCGTCACCGCGCGCATCGGTGCCGTCGGCGGCGCGCAGCCCCGCTGCGACGCGTCGCTTGGCCGCGGGAAGGGCTTTCGTGAAATCGGAATGCGCCGCCTGCGCCTGATCGACGATCTGCGTTAGCCGTTGCGTCATGTCGGCGCTGAGAGGTGCGGGCAGCGGCGGCGGTGGCGCGGGTTCGGGCGCCGCGAATTGCCCCTCCGCCCGCTCCGCATCGCGGATCGCCAGCGATGGGAAATCGCCGCTGGAGGCGCAGGCGGACAGCATGAGGGCGAGGCTCAGGGAGGTAGCGAACTTGCGGATCATCGTGCCTCCCCCATATCATGCAGGCGCGCGGGTGCCAGCCGCGAGCGGCGGACAGTGGCGGATTTTTGTCCGCGAGGCGCGCCGCAGGCGTTGACTTCGGCCGATGCTTCCCTTAACGGCACCCATCTTTCGGGGTGCCTGCCTATGGCTGGCCCCCGGCCGCGCCGTTTCCGAAGAGCGGGATCGGCACAGCAATACGATTGGAAGTTGAAACCCATGTTCGCAGTAGTGCGCACAGGCGGCAAGCAATACCGGGTTGCCGCCGGAGACAAGATCGCGGTCGAGAAGCTCGCTGGTGAAGCCGGCGACACCGTTACGCTGGGCGATGTCCTGCTGGCCGGCGACGGCGAGCAGATGTCGGAAGCCGGCAAGGTGACCGTGTCCGCCGAAATCATCGCGCAGGCGAAGTCCGAGAAGGTCATCGTCTTCAAGAAGCGGCGTCGCCACAACTATCGCCGCAAGAACGGCCACCGCCAACAGATGACGCTGCTGCGCATCACCGCGGTCGGCGATTCGAAGGCGGAGAAGAAGGCCGCGGCGAAGCAGGACGCGGCTCCGAAGGCCGAGACCAAGGCCGCTCCGACGAAGGACACTTCGGAAGAGAAGGCCGCGCCCAAGGCGACGAAGGCCGCGCCCAAGAAGGACGCCGCCCCGGCCAAGGCCGCAGACGACAAGGCGCCTGCCAAGAAGGCCGCGCCGAAGAAGGCCGCCAAACCGGCCGCCGACGAAAAGTAAGGAGCAGCAACCATGGCACATAAAAAAGCAGGCGGCTCCTCCCGCAACGGCCGCGACTCAGCCGGCCGTCGCCTCGGCGTGAAGAAGTTCGGCAGCCAGGACGTGGTTGCCGGCAACATTATCGTGCGCCAGCGCGGGACGAAGTTCTATCCGGGCAGCAATGTCGGGATGGGCAAGGACCACACGCTGTTCGCGCTGACCGACGGCATTGTCCGATTCCATTCGGGCAAGCTCGGCCGCAAATTCGTATCGGTCGACATGCAGGCGGAAGCCGCGGAATAACCGGACGGTTCGCTAACGGGATCGTCCAGACGGGACGGTCCCAGCCGGGCTGACGCACCGGCAGACGAAGAGGGAGATGGGGCCGACCCGTCTCCCTCTTGTCGTTTCTCCCTCTGTTTCACCGGCTTGCAACACGCAAGCCATCACGAGGTAACGCCGCCGGAATAGGAGCCCGGTGCGCGCACGAGGGAGTACGAGCGATGTTCCACCGGACGAGCAGGCTGTTCCTGCGGCCGACATTTCCCGAAGACTGGCAGGCGCTTCACGCGGCGATCGCGGACGAATCCATCGTTCGCAATCTGTCGACTGCGCCGTGGCCCTATCGCGAGGAGGATGCGCGCCGCTTCGCCATGCGCGGGCAGGACGCGCGCGTACCCGGGTTCGTCGTCCAATTGCCGGGCGAAGGGCTGATCGGCGGGTGCGGCCTCGGCATCGAACCCGATACGGGCGAGGTGCAACTGGGCTACTGGATCGCGCGGCGGCACTGGGGGAAGGGTTACGCCCCGGAAGCGGCGCGCGGCGTGCTTCAGGTGGCGCAGATGCTCGGCCACCGGCGCATCGTTGCGGCGCATTTCCTGGATAACCCCGCCTCGGGACGGGTGCTGGAGAAAGCCGGCTTCCGGCGTACGGGCGAGCTCGGCAATACCGCCTGCCTCGCGCGGGGGCGCAGGGTGCCGACGCGGCGCTACGCCATCGAGCTTTCGCCGATCGGCGCGGATGAAGACGGCGACCCGACCGTCCAGATGCGGGCCGCCGCCTGAGACGAAAGCCGGCGGGGTGTCACTCCGCCGGCATCAACGCGGCTTCGTAGTCGCCTTCGTACTTCCCGATCAGCGCGCGATCGTCGTGATCCCACGGGTGGAACCCTGGTTTGAAATAAGCGAGCCACGCGGGGAAGATCCGCCGGATTACGCCCGGCTTGACCAGCAGGTATTTGAGCAGGCCGCTCTTGGCCCGCCATCCGGTGATGCCGTCCTGCGCCAGCAGGTCCATCGTGTCGATCCAGCGGTTCTTGAAAAAGCGGACGGTGACCATCAGCATCACCAGCGACCGGACGCGCCAGCGGCGCCAGCCGCTCCAGTCGCGTGTCGCGTGGTTCCAGGTATCGAACGCCACGCCCTTGTGTTCGATTTCCTCGACCGCGTGCCATTGCCACATGGCGCGCACCTCTTCGTCGGAGTCGGCGAAATGCTGCGGGTTGGCGAGGAATTCGTGCGCCATCATCGCCGTGTAGTGTTCCAGCGCCATGGTGACGGCGAGGTTGGCGATGGCGGGGCGACCCTTGGTCAGGGCTAGCAGTTCGCCCGTTCGTTGATCGATGCGCGCCATGTCGTAACCGGAATCGGCCGCGAGGCGGTTGAAGGCGACGTGTTCGCGCGTGTGGTTTATTTCCTGCTTCACGAAAGCGCGGATTTCGGCTGCCAGCTGGGGACCGGCCCCTTCGCGAAACGCCTTCACCGATTCGATGAAGAAGGCCTCGCCGCGCGGGAAAGTGCCCGACAGCGCGTTGTGCCAGGTGGTGCCGAACGGTTCGCCGGCCCACCAGCGCGAAGGCTTGCTTTCGCGATTGAACCGCTCGTCGCGAACGGTGATCGTATGGTCTGGGGCAAAATCGTGTGTCTGTGCGTTCATGGTTCGAAAACCCTTTTCCGTTTCCATGTAGCTAACCCTTACTTACATTAATGTCAATAGGGTGCAGCGGCATCTGCACGGCGCGCCGCTTGCGAGCGTTCGTTCGTCGCACTACCACCGCGCCCCATGAGAAACCGCAAACGCCTGACGCCCGAGGAATCGCGCGCGACCGCGCTGGAGGCGGCGCGCAGCCTATTGATCGAGGCGGGGCCGCAAGCTGTCACATTGAAGGCGGTGGGCGCGCGGGTCGGGCGCACGCATGCGAACCTGCTGCACCATTTCGGCTCGGCGGCGGGTCTGCAGCGGGCGCTGGCGCAACATCTCGCCGCGACCGTGTGCGAGAGTATCGCAGAGGCGGTACATGCCAGCCGGGCGGGCATCGGCTCCCCGCGCGAAATCGTCGACCTAGCTTTCGACGCTTTCGATCGGGAGGGTGGCGGCGCGCTGGTCAGCTGGATGCTCGCGACCGGGCACGAGGATGCGATCGAGCCCTTCGTCGAGACGATCCACGCGCTGGTCGACCGGTTGGAGCCGACCGAGAGTGGGCACGAGGGGTGGCAGGCCGCCCATTCCGCGACGCTTGCGGTGGTGCTGCTGTCGCTGGGCCATTCGCTGCTGGGCGAACCGCTTGCCCGCTCGCTCAAGCTGCCAGAGGGTACCGCGCGCGATCTGGCCGAGAGCTTCGTCACCGCCTCGCTGGAGCAGGCGAAGCTGGAAACCGGCGGCTAACTTTCGGGCGCTTCGAGCGTCATCCAGGGGGGTACGTGCTCGCGCGGGATGTCGTCCACGCGCAGATGGGCGACGGCCAGCTGCAGGTCCGGATAGTCGGCCTTGATCCGCTTCTCCTCGACCGAGCCCGACGGCACCACGACCAGCCGCCGATTGACCTTCTGCCGCCAGTTCATGCGCGCGGTATTTTCCTGCCCGATATAGCAGCCCTTCGCGAAACTGACGCCGTGCAGTTCGACCGCATTCGTCTCCAGCCACAGGATGTCGCCGAGTTCGGCTTGCCCCTCCGGCACGCCCAGCGACAGGCGATGCGCGCGCCATTCCTCGTCCGCCGCCTGCTCCTCGCCGGTGATGGGGGACAGCCAGCGTTCGCCCAGATCGCCCAGTCGCGGGTCGGGCGCGCCGCCATCGCCGAGCTGCTTCTGCCAGTGGACCCCCACGCCGTCGTCGCGCGCGATCGCGATCTTGCGGCGCAGGCGATAGAGCGACAGGCGTTTGACCAGCTCGTCCGCCTGGTCCGCCTCGCAATCGAGCAGCAGTTCGCCCGGCTTTCCCGGCCACACGATCATGTCGAACATCGTCTTGCCCTGCGCGCTCAGTAGCCCGGCATATACGGGCAACGCGCCTGACAGATCGTTGGTCAGCAGGCCCTGGAGGAAGCCGACGACGTCCTCGCCATCCTCCTGCGGGGAAAGGCGGACCACGGTGCGATGCGACAGATGGCTGGCAGGCATGATGATCAAGCTGGCGTATCCGCGTCGCAAATCAAGCCCGGACCGCGCGCCGCCTGTCCTACCCGCGCCGTTTGTGCCATGGGGGCGGCCATGTTTCGCGCCGGTCCAGCTCAGCAGACGACACCGTTTCCGTGCGATCGGACCGGCGCGCGCGTGCCCTGTTTTCTCGCCCCAGGACACTGTTCCATGTGTTCCATCGTGTAGGATTAGCATGTCCGATTCGAACAGCCTGACGATCCGCCGCCCCGACGACTGGCACGTCCATTTGCGCGACGGCGACATGCTGCGCGGCGTGGCCGAATACACCGCGCGCCAGTTCGCCCGGGCGATCGTGATGCCCAATCTCGCCCCGCCGATCACCACTGCGGCGCAGGCAGCCGCCTATCGCGACCGGATCATGGCCGTCCTGCCCCCCGACAGCGACTTCACGCCGCTGATGACGTGCTACCTCACCGACGCGACCGATGCGGGTGAACTGGCAGCGGGCCATGCCGATGGCGTCTTCACCGCGGCGAAGCTCTATCCCGCCAACGCTACGACAAACTCCGCCCACGGGGTGACCGATGTCGCGAATCTGGAACCGGTGTTCGAGCGGATGGCTGCGATCGGCATGGTGTTGTGCGTTCACGGCGAGGTGACCGATGGCGAGATCGATGTGTTCGACCGAGAGGCGGTGTTCATCGAGCGGGTCCTCGCGCCGCTCCACGCGCGGCTGCCCGAATTGAAGATCGTGTTCGAACACATAACCACGTCGGACGCGGTCGATTTCGTGATGGGCGCGGGGGAAGCCGTCGCGGCAACGATCACGCCGCAGCATCTCCACATCAATCGTAACGCGATGCTGGTAGGCGGCATCCAGCCGCACAATTACTGCCTGCCGGTAGCGAAGCGGGAGACGCATCGGCTGGCGCTGCGCAAGGCGGCGATCTCGGGCTCTCCGAAGATGTTCCTCGGCACCGACAGCGCGCCGCATGCCCGCCATGCGAAGGAAAGCGCCTGCGGCTGTGCGGGCATCTTCAACGCGCCCTTCGCGCTCGAAAGCTACGCCACCGTGTTCGAGGAGGAGGGCGCGCTTGACCGGCTGGAAGGCTTCGCCAGCGAGCACGGCCCGCGCTTCTACGGCCTTCCGCTGAACGAAGGCACGGTCACGCTGGAGCGGGTGGCAACCACCGTACCCGACACGATCGAGGCGGGCGGGGAGGCTCTCGTCCCCTTCCACGCGGGCGCTACGCTCGGGTGGCGGCTGGCCTAGCCCGGCGTCCGCGCGCCCACATGTCCCACACGAACAGGGCCAGCGCGACCCAGATCAGGCCGAAGCTGGCGGCCTGCGCCGGGTGCAGCTCCTCGTGAAAGACGGTGAGGCCCAGGATGAAGACGATTGTCGGGGCCAGGAACTGGATGAAGCCGAGCGTCGAATAGCTCATCCGCCGCGCCGCGATCGCGAACATCAGCAGCGGGATCGCGGTCAGGAACCCGCCGAGAATGATCGACAGGCTGAGCGCGGGCGTGCGCAGGAAGCTCGATCCTTCCGGCCCGAGGCCGTAGAACAGCGTCACGCCGATGGCGGGGATCAGCAGCAGCGCGCTCTCTATGGTCAGGCCGGGCAGGGAGCCGACCTCCACCCGCTTGCGGATCAGGCCGTAGGTGCCGAAGCTGAAGGCGAGCGTCAGGCTGACCCACAGCGTGGTGATCGCCCCCGCCGCGAGGATGGCGACGCCGCATCCGGCGATGGCGACCGCGATCCATTGCAGGCGACTGAGCCGTTCCTTCAGCAGCAGCGTGCCCAGCAGGACGTTGACCAGCGGATTGATGTAATAGCCAAGGCTGGCGGCATAGACATGCCCGATCTGGATCGCCCAGACATAGGTGCCCCAGTTGATCGCGATCAGCGTCGCGCTTGCGAGCAACATGCGGATGACCCGGCCGTCGCCCATCGCGGCGCGCACGTCCGGACCCTGGCGACGGAACGCGACGATGGCGAGGCAGATCGGGAGGGTCCACACGATCCGCCAGGCGACGAATTCGAACGGCGGGACGCTCTTCACCAGGATCAGGTAGAGCGGCAGGAAACCCCATATGATATAGGCCCCCAAGGCGGCCGGAAGGCCGGAGGGAGTGGGGGTGTTTTCCTCGCCGTTCATCGCCGCGCCCTAGGCAAGCGCAATTGTCCGCGCAAGCGAATGAAATATGAACGGGTTAATCGAACTTCGTTAAGGAAGGCGCCCATATACATGAACACCAACGGCGGGCGGTCGCTTGTGCGATTCGCCTGTCCCCGATCTGCGGTCCCGTCTCGGCGGGGACGTGGCGCGGTACCCCACCAAGCCGCGGGAGGTGTCCTCGTATCCTTCGGGAACGGGGGCACCTCCAAACCTTTGGGTGGCATCGAAATCTTCCCTCTCGGCGGGTACTGGCGGGCCGATGCGCTTCGCCCCGCTCCTGTTCGCAGCATTAATGGTCCTGCTCGGCCGGAAAGCGAATCGCATCGCTGCCCTGTTCGCGTGGACCGATTCGGGGGGCATTATCCGCGGCGAGCTGATCGTCGGCAGGTTCGATAGCGCCCCGGCACCGCTCCGCGACTAGCTGTCGCGAAAACCCACGCCGAGCGAGGCGCGCGGCTGCTCCATCTCGCTGCTCGCGACCGGATAGGCGCAGTAATCCGCCGCGTAATAGGCCGCCGGGCGGTGATTGCCGGACAGGCCGATACCGCCGAACGGTGCCTTGGATGACGCGCCGTTGGTCGGCTGGTTCCAGTTGACGATGCCGGCGCGGATACTGGCCCAGAAGCGGTTGTAATCCTCCGGACTGCCGCCCACCAGGGAGGCCGAGAGCCCGAAGCGAGTGTTGTTGGCTTCCGCGATTGCCGCATCGAGATCGGGCACGCGGATGACTTGCAGCAGCGGGCCGAACAGCTCCACATCGGGGCGGTTCTCCACCGCCGTGGTGTCGATGATCGCCGGCTTCAGAAACGGCAGCGAATCGTCGGGCCGGACCATGTGCCGGATCGCCCGACCGCCATTGGAGAGAAGGAAAAGGAAGCTCTCGACCAGCTGGTCCGCCACCCGGTTGTCGATCACGCAGCCCATGAACGGCTGCGGTTCGGCGAAGGGTTCGCTCACGATCAGCCGGTCGGTCGCCGCCTGCAACGCCTCGATCAGCTTGTCGTACATGCTGTCGACGACGATCAGCCGCCGTGCCGCGGTGCAGCGCTGCCCGGCGGTGGTGAAGGCGGACTTGATTATCAGCGCCACCGCATCCGGCACCAGCGGGGTGTCGGTGACGACGATGGGATTGTTGCCGCCCATCTCCAAGGCGACGATCTTGCCCGGATTGGTCGCCAGCTTGCGATTGATCGCGATGCCCGCCTGCGCGCTGCCGGTGAACAGGATGCCGTCCACATCGTCATGCGCGACCAGCGCCTGCCCCTCTGCCGGGCCGCCATGCAACACCTGCACGACGTCTTCCGGTACGCCCGCGCGGTGCATCAGCTGGACCAGCATCTCGCCGACCGCCGGGGTCTTCTCGCTCGGCTTGAAGATCACGCAATTGCCCGCGATCAGTGCGGGCACGATATGGCCGTTGGGCAGGTGCGCAGGGAAGTTGTAAGGGCCCAGCACCGCCATCACGCCATGCGGTTTGTGCCGCACGGCGGCGGTTCCGTTGAGCGCGGAGTCGAATTTGCGCTGCGAAGTGCGATCGGCATAGGCCGAGATCGACACTTCGACCTTGCCCATCACCGCGTCCACCTCCGTACGCGCTTCCCACAACGGCTTGCCCGTCTCGCGGGCGATCAGCTTCGCGAAATCGTCGCCCGCGGCGCGGACTTCGTTGACGAAGCGGCGCATGAACTCGATCCGGTTGGCCAGCGGCTTGGACGCCCAGCCGGGCCATGCCGCGCGCGCGCTCGCCACCGCGCCTTCGACGTCCCCAGGGGCGCTTCGCCACAATTCCTCTCCGGTCGCCGGGTTAAAGGAAACGATCGTGTTGTCCGACACTCGCGGTCCGCCCTTCTCTCACATCCTGCCGATTTGCCCGGTCCGACCGACCGAGATGGTGCTTCTAGCGGGAACTTCACCCGCGTCAAAATAGCCCAACGGCAGAGTGGTCATGTGCGATCCCGCCTGAAGTGACCGGCTGGCACCGGCGGCTCGCCATGTCCCGCGCCCATCCGCCGGATCGCGGCGATCTTGCGGGTCAGCGCGGTCCAGTCGTCGTCGCGGTCGATGGCTGCCCAGATCCGTTCGACTTCATCGATCACCATCGTCTCTGGCCGGTCGTCGGACCAGTATTCGGCCTCGTCCTCGACTGCGGCGTAGCCTTGCAAAGCTTCCGCCAGTTCATCGTTGGCGTTGCGCCCGCCGCGATGGCGATGGAAGAAGGCGTCGGGCTGCGATCCATCCTCGCGCATGGCGCGCTCGCACGCGGAAACGAGACGCGCGTCCAAATCCTCGCCGCGCGGTGCCACGCCCAGTCGCCAGCACCACCGCTTCGCCAAGGCGGCGGTGTAGAGCGGACCGAATCGATCCAGCGCCGCGACCAACGGCTTCGCTTCGCAAAGCGGGCGCAGCGCGATGGCGAGCTGGCCGAGGTTCCACTGCACCGCCTCCGGCTGGCGGGCGAAGGCGTACAGCCCCTGATGGTCGAAATAGGCGGCGGTGAAGCCAGGCTCCCATTTCGGGAGGAAGCGCCACGGCCCGTAGTCGAAACTCTCGCCTGAGACATTCATGTTGTCGGTGTTGAGCACACCGTGGACGAAGCCGGCGACCATCCACGAGGCGGCCAGATCGGCGAGCCGCTCCACCACTTGGTGCAGCAGCCGCACGGCGGGATTGTCGCGATCGGGCGCGTCTTGGGGCGGGGGAGGGCCGGGAAAATGCTCGAGGCAGTAATCCACCAGCCGCTGGGTGTGATCGCGTTCTTCCAGCACCAGCAGGCGCTGGAAGGTGCCGATGCGGATATGGCCATGGCTGAGGCGGGTCATTACGGCGGAGCGGGTGGGCGACGGTTCGTCGCCGCGCACCAGTTCCTCGCCCGTCTCGACCACGCTGAACGTCTTGGAGGTATATACGCCCAGCGCCTCCAGCATTTCGGTCGCCAGGATTTCGCGGACCGCGCCTTTCAACGTCAACCTACCGTCGGCGGTGCGGCTCCACGGCGTGCGGCCCGAACCTTTGGTGCCCAGGTCGAGCAGGCGGTCGTCTCCGTCGCGCAGCTGCGCGAACAGGAAGCCGCGGCCATCCCCGATTTCCGGGTTGTACACGCGGAACTGATGGCCGTGATAGCGCAGGGCCAGCGGCTGGGGGAGGTTGTCGGACAGCGGCGCGAACCGCCCGAAATGGGTTACCCATGCCGCGTCGGACAGCTCCGCCAGCCCGACCGCCGTTGCCCAGCGATCGTTGCGAAACCGCAGATCGTGACGCGGGAAGGTCGCAGCCTCAACCGGATCGGCCAGCCACGGGGCCAAGGGAAGGATGGCAGGATCGGGCCGATAGCTCGCGGGTTGCGGATCGAAGCGCATCGCGCGATAGTGGGGACGGGCGCCCATCGGCGCAAGCGACGATCCGCGCAAGCGAAGGGCACGACAACTCGATGGACCACCCCTATGCCGATCGCTTCTGGACGAGCGACGACGGGCTGAAGCTGCATTATCGCGATTATCCGGGGGACGAAGGCAAGGTTCCCGTCCTGTGCCTGCATGGGCTCACCCGCAACGCGCGCGATTTCGCTGGGCTGGCCGACCATCTGGCCGGGGGACGCCGGGTCATCGTGCCGGATTTCCGGGGGCGCGGGACCAGCGCCTATGCCGAAGATGCGGGGAGCTACCAGCCGCTGCGCTACACGAAGGATGTGGAGCAATTGCTGGAAGCGCAGGGAATCGACCGCGTCGCCGCTATCGGCACGTCACTCGGCGGTCTCGTCACCATGTTCCTGGCCCAGCGTAATCCGGGCCTGGTGGCGGGCGCGCTGCTGAACGATATCGGGCCCGAGCTGGAGCCTGCGGGGCTGGACGCGATCCGGGGCTATGTCGGGCAGGGGCGCAGCTTTCCCACCTGGATGCACGCGGCGCGTGCGCTGCGCGAGCTGCACGGCGGATCGCATCCGACGTTCGAGACCGAGGACTGGCTGGCGATGGCCAAGCGTACCATGGTCCTGCTGCAGAACGGCCGCATCAGCTACGATTACGACATGGCGATCGCCGAGCCGTTTCGCGATACGAACGAGGCAGAGGGTGACCAGCCTGACCTGTGGCCGGTGTTCGACGCACTGGGCGATATCCCGCTTTTGTTGGTGCGCGGCGGGCTCTCGAACCTGCTTTCCGCCGATACCGCGGCGGCGATGGCCCGGCGCAACCCCCGGCTGGACGTAGTGACGGTGCCCGATGTGGGGCATGCGCCGCTGCTCGACGAGGCGGAGGCGCGCGGCGCAATCGACCGGTGGGTTGCGCAGGTTAAATGAGGCCGCCCTCCGTGCCCAGCCTGCCGCGCGTGTTGCATCTTCATTCCTCCTTCGCTGCCGGGGGGAAGGAGCTGCGCAGCGTCCGCCTGATCAACGCCTTCGGCCCGAAGCTGCGGCACACCATCGTATCCGGGGTGCCTGGCGAACTGGGCGCTGCCGGGCATATCGCGCGCGAGATCAAGGTCGATTTTCCGGACGATTTCCCTTCGTTGCAAGGCGCGCCAATGCCCGGGCGACTGTGGGCGATTGCGGAGGAGATGAAATCCTTCGACCTCGTGCTGACCTACAACTGGGGCGCGATGGACGGGCCGATGGCCCACACGCTGTTTCACGACCGGCTGGATCTGCCCCCGCTGATCCATCATGAAGACGGTTTCGACGAAGACGAGCGCAAGCGCCTGAAAACGCGGCGCAACATTTATCGCAAGCTGGCTCTGGGGAAGACCAGCGGACTGGTGGTTGCGTCCGAAGTGCTAGAAGGGATCGCGCTGGAGCGGTGGGACCAGCCGATGGGGCGGGTGAAGCATATCCCCAATGGCGTGCCGGCCCGTGCCTTCGCGAAGCGCCCGCGCGCCGATGCCTTGCCCGGCGTGATCAAACGCGATGGCGAATTCTGGGTCGGCACCATGGCGGGGCTGCACCCGGTCAAAAATCTGCCGCTGCTGGTGCGGGCCTTCGCCGCGCTGCCCGACACCTGGCAGTTGGTGATCGTCGGGGACGGGCCGGAAAAGAACGCGATCCGCGCCGAGGCGGAGCGGCTCGACATCGGCCATCGCCTGCACATGCCCGGCTTCGTCCCGGAGGCGGAGAAGTATGTCGGCCTGTTCGACATCTTCGCGCTGTCATCGGACACCGAGCAGTTTCCGCTGTCCGTGGTCGAGGCGATGGCGGCGGGCGTGCCGGTCGCGGCCCCGGCGGTGGGGGATATTCCCGTGATGGTGGCCGATGCGAATGCACCCTACATCGCACCTGCCGGGGACGAGCCCGCGCTGGTCTCCGCCCTGTCGGCGCTGGCGCGGGACCCTGCGCTGCGCAAGTCGATCGGTGCCGCCAATCGCGAGCGCGCTCAGAAGCAATTCGACGAGAAGATGATGATCGACGCCTATCGCCGCCTTTACGGCAGCGCGATGGGGGTGGAGCTCTAACCTTCCTTCACCCGGCGTTCACCGCGCGGTCTATTGAATTGCCGCCACCATGCTTTAAAGACGCCGCGCATTCCCCCAAACCGAAGAAAGACGGACAGCGAGTGGCTCTCAGACCCGATCGCAACAAGACCGACGCCGACAAGCGGGCGCAAGCGCAGGCGGCGCAGGGCGACGCGCTGATGCGCGAGGTCGACGACGCCGTGCGGCAGGACCAGTATGCCAATTTCGGTAAGCGGTATGGCATACCGCTGATCGCGGCGATCGTCATCGGCCTGGTCGCCTTCGGGGGCTATCTGTTCTGGCAGCACCGGCAATCGGTGGACCGGGAACACAATTCCGAACAGATGACGCTGGCGCTGGACCAGTTGCAGGCGGGCAATCTTGATACCGCCGCGAAGAATCTCGACCCGCTCGTCACCGATGAGTGGGCAGGCCCGGCATCGGTCGGGCGGATGTTGCAGGCAGGCATCGCGGCGGAGCAGAACGATCCGGCGAAGGCGGCGAAGCTGTTCGACCATATCGCCGACAATGCCGACGCGCCGCAGGCGATGCGCGATCTCGCAACTATCCGCAGCGTCGCGGTGCAGTTCGACACGCTGCAACCCGGAACCGTGATCGCGCGGCTGAAGCCGCTGGCGGTGCCCGGCAACGCCTTCTTCGGCAGCGCGGGCGAGATGCTCGCGATGGCCTATCTCCAACAGGGCAACCGCGCCGAGGCGGGCAAGCTGTTCGCGCGCATTTCGAAGGACAAGGAGGTGCCCGATTCGCTACGCTCGCGCTCCCGCCAGATGGCCGGCGTGCTGGGCGTCGACGCGATCGAGGACGTGGACGAGGCGATCGCGCAATCCGGCGTCATGGCCCCCCGCGGCCCGGGCGGCCCCGGCGCGGCGGCACCGCAACAGTAAGGATGAATCGCATGAAATCGATCAGGCCCGTCGCGCGGCTGGCGCTCCCCATCGCCCTTGGCGCGGTGCTCGCCGGATGTTCCCTGTTTAAGGGAGGGGACAAGGCGGGCACGCCGACTCTGGGCGAGCGTGTGCCGGTGCTGTCGCGGATCGAAGCGGGGGCGAAGGTAGATCCCGCGCTGCAAGGCGTCTCGGTCGTCCTGCCGCCGCCGCATCTGAACCCCGACTGGAGCCAGGCGGGCGGCAGCGCGGACAAGAACGAGGGCCACCTCGAACTGGCCGACGCGCCATCGGTGGCCTGGACCGCATCGGTCGCGGGCAGCAGCAACAAGGCGCGCCTGGGCGCGGCACCGGTAATTGGCAACGGCAAGCTGTTCGTGGTCGATACGACCGGCACGGTTACTGCCTTCGACACGCACAGCGGCGGGCAGGTCTGGTCGCACCGGATGGACGTCCCCTCCGATCAGCGCAAATCCGCGTTCGGCGGCGGTGTCAGTTTCTCCAACGGGAAGGTGTACGCCACCAGCGGCGTGGGCGAGGTCGTGGCGCTGAACGCGGACACGGGCGAGCAATTGTGGCGCGCGAAGCCGGCGGGGCCGCTGCGCGATTCCCCGACGGTCGCCTTCAACCTCGTCTTCGTGATGACGCAGGACAACCAGATCTTCGCGCTGGACGCGAACACCGGCGAGGTAACGTGGCAGGAATCGGGCGCCACCACCCAGGCGGGCGTCTTCGGCGTCGCCAGCCCGGCCGCCGGGCAGGGCACCGTCATCGCCGGCTACAGCTCGGGTGAACTGATCGCGTATCGTTACGAGAACGGGCGCGTCCTGTGGTCCGATGCTTTGGCGCGCACCTCGATCTCTACCGAGGTGGGATCGCTGACCGATATCGACGCCGATCCCATCATCGACGATGGCCGCGTCTATGCGCTGGGCCAGGGCGGGCGCATGGCGGCTTACGAGTTGGTGACCGGTCAGCGCGTGTGGGAACTCAACCTCGCGGGCATTTCCACGCCGGCGATCGCGGGCGAATGGATCTTCACCCTGACCAGCGACGCGCGTCTGCTGGCGATCCAGCGTTCGACCGGCCGGATCCGCTGGATCACGCAGCTGGCGCGCTATCGCAACGAGGAAAAGAAGAAGGATCCGATCTTCTGGATGGGTCCGGTGCTCGCCAACAACGCGCTCTATGTCGTCAGTTCCGAGGGCGAGTTGTGGCGCGCCAGCGCCGGTGAAGGCGCGGCGCAGATGGTGACCAACCTGAAAGCGCGGGTCAGCCTGCCCCCGGTCGTAGCCAACCGCACGCTTTACATCCTCGACGACAACGGCCGCATCACCGCGTTCCGGTAAAGGGAAACGGGCCGGTAAGGGGGCGGCAAGAGCGCGGCGCGCACGCGCTACCGCTCGCTTAACCCTTCCGGGCTCGGTGGTGGTCTATGGAAACGGCCCGGCCCGGCGATCGGCCAGCCACCGGAAAAGCTCAGAAGCTGTATTTGTAGACCCGCTCGATGTCGCCGTTCCACTCGCCGTGGAACTTGTCGAGCAGGCGCTGCGCCGGAACCTTCCCGCTTTCGACGATCTCGTCGAGCGTGGAGAGGAACCCGGTCTCGTTGTCGCCGCCTTCGCCGAGGCGCGCGCGCGCAGACAGACCCGACCGCGCGATCTTGAGCGCGTCCTTCGCCAGATCCTGCAACCGGCCGCCCCCGGGAATCTTCGCATCCAGAGCCAGCTTCGGCACCGCGTCGCGCAGTGCCTCGCGCTCTTCCATCGACCAATCCTTGACCAGGTCCCACGCCGCATCGAGCGCAGTCTGGTCGTAGAGGAGGCCGACCCACAAGGCGGGAAGGGCGCAGATACGGCTCCACGGACCACCATCGGCGCCGCGCATTTCCAGGAAGCTCTTCAACCGCACCTCGGGGAAGGCGGTGGAGAGGTGATCCCACCAGTCGCTCTCGCGTGGCTTCTCGCCGGGCAGGACGGATAGCTTGCCGTCGAGGAAATCTCGGAAGCTCAGGCCCGCCGCGTCGATATATTTCCCGTCGCGGAAGACGAAATACATCGGCACGTCGAGCATGTAGTCGACCCACCGTTCGTACCCGAAGCCGTCCTCGAACACGAAGGGCAGCATCCCGGTGCGGTGGGGATCGGTGTCCGACCAGATATGGCTGCGATAGGACAGGTAGCCGTTCGGCTTGCCCTCGGTGAAGGGAGAGTTCGCGAACAGCGCGGTGGCGAGCGGTTGCAGCGCCAGCCCGACGCGGAACTTCTTCACCATGTCGGCCTCGCTCGCATAGTCGAGATTGACCTGGATGGTGCAGGTGCGCAGCATCATGTCGAGGCCGAGATCGCCGACGCGCGGCATGTGCCGGGCCATGATGTCGTAGCGCCCCTTGGGCATCATTGGCAGCTCGGCCCGGGTCTTGTCGGGCCACATGCCCAAGCCGAGGAAGCCGACTCCGCAGCGCTCGCCGATTTCCTTCACCTGCGCCAGATGGCGACCCGTCTCGTTGCAGGTCTGGTGCAGGTTTTCGAGCGGTGCGCCGGAGAGTTCGAGCTGGCCCGCAGGCTCCAGGCTGATCGCCCCGTCCTCGCCCTTCAGTGCGATGATCTTCCCGCCTTCCTCGACCGGCTGCCAGCCGAAATCCTGCATAGACAACAGGATATCGCGGATACCGCCGGGTTCGTCGTAGCTCGGTGCGTGGAAGTCGTCGCGCTTGTAGACCAGCTTTTCGTGCTCGGTGCCGATGCGCCATCGCTCGCGCGGCTTTTCGCCATTGGCCATCGGCGCGACCAACTGGTCGCGGGATTCGATCACGGGATCGTCGGCTTTGCTGTCCTCGCGCGTGCTCATTCGCCGCGCGTTACGCCGCCGGTGGGTTGCTGAAAAGGATTAATCGCGCCAGTCGCCCGCGACCGCCATCCAGAGCGCCGTCGCGGCGAGCGTGGCGGTTTCGCCCCGCAGGATTCGCGGGCCGAGCGAGATCGGCACCGCCTGCGCCAGCGCCCGGACCGCCTCACGCTCCGCAGCGTCGAAGCCACCTTCGGGCCCGGTGAGCAGGGCCGCGGGGCCGGACGAGGCGGCGAAGGCCCGGGCGGCGGGCTTGCCGCCTTCCTCGTCCGCAAAGAACAGCGTGCGATCGGCGGGCCAGTCCGCCAGCAGCGCTTCGAGCTTCGCCGGCTCCTCCAGCGCCGGCAGCGCGGTGCGAGCGCACTGCTCCGCCGCTTCGGTGGTGACCGTGCGGGCGCGATCGAGGTTCAGCTTGTCCGCCACGCAACGCCGGGTCACGACCGGTCGGATCGCCGCGACGCCGAGCTCGGTCGCCTTTTCCAGCACCAGATCGAACCGGTCCTTCTTGAGCAGCGCCGGGCACAGCCAGAAGTCCGGCACCGCCTCGCGCCCGCGCAGCTTCGATACCGGCTCCAGCGTGACGCTGCGCTTCTCCGCCACGACGACGCTGGTCGCCCATTCGCCGCTGATGTCGTCGCACAATATCACGACGTCGCCCGGCTTCACCCGCATCACGCGCGAGAGATAATGCGCGCCCGTCTCGCCGATGGCGACCGGCTCGAACGCGCGGATTTCGTCGGGCACGAACAGGCGCGGCGCGCTCTTCGGGGGCCAGGCGGGGGTAGCGGGCATGGGTAGGCAGGTGGCACGGCGCGCGGTAGGGCGCAAGGCGATGAGCGATACCTCAGTTTCCGACACCGTCGTCCCCGATAGCGAGCGCAGGAGCCTTTCGGGCGGGATCGTCGCGCGCCTGCCGCAATTTCCGCGCGACCTCGCGCAGCTGGCGCGGTTCGACCGGCCGATCGGCTGGTGGTTGCTGTTCTGGCCCTGCGCCTGGGGCGTGTGGCTGGCGGGCGCGGGGTGGCAGATCGGTCTGCTCGCATGGATGCTGCTGGGCGCCATCGCGATGCGCGGGGCGGGGTGCGTCTATAACGACATCGTCGACGCCGATCTCGACCGGAAGGTGGCGCGCACCGCCAGCCGCCCGGTCGCAAGCGGGCGCGTGTCGAAAAGGGCCGCGTGGGCGTGGCTGGCGGTGCTCGCCGCGGTCGGGCTCGTGGTCCTGCTGCAACTCAGGTGGCAGGCACAGCTGGTCGCGCTGGGCAGCCTGGTGCTGGTCGCGGCCTATCCCTTCATGAAGCGGATCACGTGGTGGCCGCAGGCGTGGCTCGGCCTCGTCTTTACCTGGGGCTTGCTGGTCGGCTGGGTCGCGTTGCGGGGAGATCGGCTGGACGTGCTCGCCGCGCTCTATGCCGGGGCGATCTGCTGGTGCATCGGCTACGACACGATCTACGCGCTGCAGGACCGGGAGGACGACGCACTGGTCGGCATCCGCTCCAGCGCGCTGCGCATGGGCGAACATGTCCGGGCGGGCGTCGCGCTGTTCTACGCCGGGGCGGTGGCGCTGTGGGCGCTCGCCTTCTGGCTGCTGCGCGAAGACTGGGTGGCGATCGTCGCGCTGGTGCCGGTCGCGCTGCATCTCGCCTGGCAGGTGCTGACCGTCGATGGCGCGGACCCTGGCAACCCGCTCCACCGCTTCCGGTCGAACCGCATGGCGGGGTTTCTGATGGCCGCGGCATGCTTCGTGGTGGGCAATGCCGGGGTCTAGCGCCGCGGCGCCTGTTTACTTTTCGTTCCGCATTCATCATCGCTGAGCGTCATGGCGGCGATCCCCCTTCCGGCCCTCCATGCCAGCCACGCGGGCTGCTGGCTGGCGGAGCCCAATAGCGATACGGACGGGCGCGACACGCGCGGCTGCTCCAAGGGGGAGGCGATCAACGCCGCCGCCGACACGCCGGTGCTGATGATCAACGCCCCGCTGGTCGCGACCCGGCTGGGCTACCCCGATCTTTCCGGCCTCGACCTGCTGGAGCTGTTCGCCTTCGTCCACCCGGCGCGCTTCTGCGTGCCGACCGCGCGCGGGCTCGCCCATGCGCTCGACCTGGCCGAGCCCGATGGCGATGCGGCGATTCCCGCTTTCCTGCAAGCGGCGGCGGGCGCGCTGATCGCGCATTGCGAGAGCGACGCCTGGGCCGAGCGGGAGGGCGCGTGGAGCACGCTGCAATCGCTCATGCGGCTGCGTTGGCCCTGGGCCCAGGTGCTCAGCCCGCATGTGCGCAAGCCCGAGAGGCCGGAGAAATGGCTCTTCTCGCGCCTGCCGGAATGGGAGGACGCGCCCGAGCGCCCGCAGCCCGCGCAGGTCCTGATCGAGGAGAACGAGGCCGAGGCGCATCTCGCCCGCCTGACGGGCGAGGGGGCGGAGCGGCGCGAGGGGCAGCGCGCCTATACCCGCAGCGCCAGTGGCGTGTTCGCCCCACGCGAAAACCGTGGCCGCCCCCATCTGCTGCTGGCGCAGGCGGGCACCGGGATCGGCAAGACGCTGGGCTATCTCGCCCCCGCCGCGCTGTGGGCGCAAAAGGCGCACGGCACCGTCTGGGTCTCCACCTATACCAAGAACCTGCAACGCCAACTGCGCCGCGAAAGCGCGCGCGCCTGGCCCGAACGGCGCGCCGACGGCACCCCGCCGGTGGTGGTGAGGAAGGGGCGCGAAAACTACCTCTGCCTCCTCAATCTGGAGGATGCGTTGCAGGGCGGGTTCGCGGGCCGCCCCGCGATCCTGGCGCAACTGGTCGCGCGCTGGGCCGCCTACAGCCGCGATGGCGACATGATCGGCGGCGACCTGCCCGGCTGGCTCGGCACCCTGTTCCGCAAGCGCGGCATCGCGGCCCTGACCGACCAGCGCGGCGAGTGCATCTATGCCGGGTGCCCGCATTACCGGAAGTGCTTCATCGAACGCGCCGCGCGGGCCAGCGCGCAGGCCGATCTGGTGATCGCCAACCACGCGCTGGTGATGATCAACGCCGCGCGCGGGCGCCACCACGGCCCCGCGCCGACCCGGATCGTGTTCGACGAAGGGCACCACGTCTTCGACGCCGCCGACACCACCTTTGCCGCCGCGCTGACCGGGCAGGAGGCGATCGAGCTGCGCCGCTGGATCGTCGGGCCGGAACGCAATACGCGCGGGCGCAGGCGCGGGCTCGCCGCGCGGCTCGCCGACGTTGCTTCCTACGACGAGGCGGGCGGCGAGGCGGTGGAGGCTGCGGTCGATGCGGCGGGGGTGTTGCCGTCCGAAGGCTGGCTCGGGCGGCTGGCCGAGGGGATGCCGCAGGGGCCGGTCGAGGAGCTGCTCGGCCAGGTCCGCGCGCTCACCTATGCCCGCGACGAAAGCGGCGGGCAGGAGGCAGGCTACGGCATAGAGACCGAGATCGCGCAGCTTCCCGGTCCGTTGATCGAAGCGGCGCAGAGCGCGCAGCAGGCACTGGCCGCGATCCGCAAGCCGCTGCTCACGCTCGGCGTGCGCCTTTCCGCCATCTTGGAAGACCCGCCCGACTGGCTCGACGGGCAGGGCCGGGCCCGGATCGAGGGCGCGCGCCACTCGCTCGCCTGGCGCGTCGATCTGGTCGCCGCATGGGAAGCGCTGCTGGGCCGACTGGGCGGGCCGACCGATCCCGATTTCGTCGACTGGTTCGCGGTCGACCGCAACGATTCGCGCGAATTCGACATCGGCGTGCACCGCCGCTGGCTCGACCCGATGCAGCCTTTCGCCAAGGTGGTGCTGGAACCCGCGCACGGTGTCATGCTGACCAGTGCCACGCTGACCGATCGCGGCAAGCGGGCGAGGATTGGGAAGGGGCCATCGCGGCCAGCGGCGCGCCGCATATCGCGCTCCAGCCCAAGACCGGCAGCCATGCGAGCCCGTTCGACTATGCCGCACGGGCCGAGGTGCTTATCGTGACCGATATAAAGCGCGGCGATCTGCCCGCGCTGGCGGGTGCCTATGCCCGGTTGATAGAGGCGGCGGGCGGGGGCACGCTGGGCCTGTTCACCGCGATCCGCCGCCTGCGCGCGGTCTATGGGCGCATCGCCGATCGGCTGGCGCGGGCCGGGCTGCCGCTCTACGCCCAGCATGTCGACCCGATCGACACCGGAACGCTGACCGATATCTTCCGCGACGACCGCTCGGCCAGCCTGCTCGGCACCGACGCGCTGCGCGACGGGGTCGACGTGCCGGGGGAAAGCCTGCGCTGCGTCGTCATGGAATCGGTACCGTGGCCGCGCCCGACCATCCTCCACCGCGCGCGCCGCGCCGCGAATGGCGGCGGTGCCTATGACGACCGGCTGATCCGTGCGCGCATCGCGCAGGCGTTCGGACGGCTCATCCGCACGCGCGAGGACGCGGGCCATTTCGTCGTCCTTTCCGCCGCTTTCCCCAGCCGCTTGCTGACCGCTTTCCCGCCCGGCACGCCGATTACGCGGGTAACGCTGGACGAGGCGCTGGCGCGGGTTGCAGCCGGGCCGCCGGGCGTGCAAGACGCTACGGAAACCGGCACCCTCAACGGACACCTATCCCCGCCATGAAGAAACTTGGCCTGCTGCGCCACGCGAAGTCCGACTGGGACGATTCGGACAAGCGCGACTTCGATCGCGGCCTCAACGACAGGGGGCGGCGCGGCGGGCGGCTGATGGGCCGCTATATCCGCGAAAACGGGCCGGAGTTCGACTTGCTTCTCGCCAGCCCGGCGGAACGGGTGAAGGCGACGCTGGCCGCCGCGCAGCTGGGGCTGGAGCCGGTATTCGACCAGCGGCTCTACCTCGCCAGCGCCGAGACGATAGTCGATGTCGTATCGGAAAAGGCGGGCGATGCGGACGCGGTGCTGGTCGCCGCCCACAATCCGGGTTTGCAGGACGTGCTGCTTTCGCTCGTCGCGCCGGATCGCGAGAATGCGCATTTCGACGAGGCGGTGGTGAAATATCCGACCGCCTCGTTCGCGTTGCTCGATCTGCCGATCGACGACTGGGGCGCGCTCGGCGGGCAGGACGGCGCGATCGCGGACTTCCGCCGCCCGCGCGATCTCGATCCGGAACTGGGCCCGGTGGACTAGTCCAGTCGAAGAGGTGTTGCAGCGCTGAGTGTAGAGCCGCTGTCCTGCGCGGCCCGCCGGGGCTATTCCAACGCGCATGTTTCCTGCCGCCAGCCTGTCGCAACCACGGTCGAATACGCCCGCGTACGGGGCCTTTTTCCCGCGCCAGGACACTGTTCCATGTGTTCCATCCTGTAGGATTTCTACGCCGTCCCGAAGCGCCTTGCGCTCTTGCAACATCGGCGTCTTCGCGCGAAGGCGAGCGCCATGAGCATGGACGAACTGATCGCCGCCGCGCGCACATCGAAGGCCTGGCCGTTTCAGGAGGCGCAGCGCCTGCTCAAGCGCTATCCCGACGGGGCGAAACCGGACGGCTCGCCGCTGCTGTTCGAAACCGGCTACGGCCCTAGCGGCCTGCCGCATATCGGCACGTTCCAGGAGGTGCTGCGCACCACGCTGGTCCGCCGCGCGTTCGAGGCGCTGATCGGTGCGAAGCCGGAGGACGGCAGGACGCGGCTGGTCGCCTTCAGCGACGACATGGATGGCCTGCGCAAGGTGCCCGACAACATCCCCAATCGCGATCTGGTGGCGCAGCATCTGGGCAAGCCGCTCAGCCGCATCCCGGATCCGTTCGAGGCGGGGTACGAGAGTTTCGCCGCACACAACAATGCGAAGCTGCGCGCCTTCCTCGACCGGTTCGGCTTCGACTACGAATTCGTCGCGGCCAGCGATCGCTACAATGCCGGCGCGTTCGACGACGCGCTGCGGCAGGTGCTGCGCAAGAACCAGGACATCCTCGACATCATGCTGCCCACGCTGCGCGAGGAGCGGCGGCAGACCTATTCGCCGATCCTGCCGGTTTCGCCCAGCAGCGGGCGCGTGCTGCAGGTGCCGGTCGAGGTGGTCGATGCCGATGCGGGCACTGTGCGCTTCACGGACGAGGATGGCTCGACGATCGAACAGTCCGCGCTGGGCGGCATGGCCAAGCTGCAATGGAAGGTCGACTGGGCCATGCGCTGGTACGCGCTGGGCGTCGATTACGAGATGTACGGCAAGGATCTGACCGACAGCGGCGTCCAGTCGGGCCGCATCGTGAAGGTGCTGGGCGGCAGGAAGCCGGAAGGGCTGATCTACGAGCTGTTCCTCGACGCCAATGGCGAGAAGATTTCCAAGTCGAAGGGCAACGGCCTGACGATCGAGGAATGGCTGACCTATGGCAGCGAAGAGAGCCTGGGCTTCTACATCTTCCCCAATCCGAAGAGCGCCAAGCAGCTCCATGCCGGGGTGATCCCGCGCGCGGTCGACGATTACTGGCAGTTCCGCGAGCGGCTGGCCGAGCAGGACCTCGACAAGCAGCTGGGCAATCCGGTGTGGCACCTCGCGCGCGCCAATGGCGGCTTCGAAGGGGCGGAGGCGCCGGGCGCGGGGGAGAGCCTGGCGGTGCCCTACAGCCTGCTGCTCAACCTCACGAGCGTGCTGGGCGCGGAAGCGACGCCGGAATCGGTCGCCGACTATCTGGCAAGCTATACCGGGGAGCCGGTGACGGACCCCAAGTTGCGCGAACTGATCGGCACCGCGGTCGCCTACAATCGCGATTTCGTGGCCCCGCATCTCGCCAAGCGGGCGCCGACCGAGACCGAGGCCGCGGCGCTGCGCGAGCTCGATGGCGTGCTGGCGGATGCCCCGGCGGACATGTCGGCGGAAGATCTGCAGACGCAGGTGTACGAGATCGGGAAGCGCGAGGAGTACGGTTTCGCTTCGCTGCGCGACTGGTTCCGCGCGCTCTACGAAACGCTGCTCGGCAGCGAGCAGGGGCCGCGCATGGGCAGCTTCATCGCGCTCTACGGGATCGCCAACACCCGTCAGCTGATCGCGGAGGCGCTGGCGCGATGAACGCGCGCACGGCGGAGGAGCTGGCGCAGGAGCTGCTCGGCCGCAAGCTGACCGAGCTGGGACCCGAAGAGCAGGCGGTGCTGGGCCGCGTCGCGGGCGGGACCTATATCGGGCCGGATGCCGACGAGGCGGCGCAGATGCGCATGACCTTCGGCGACCGGCTGGCCGACCGGGTCGCGGCGGTCGGCGGCAGCTGGGGCTTCATCATCTTCTTCGGCATCGTCCTGTTCGGCTGGATGCTGATCAACAGCGAGGTGCTGGTCGATCTCGGCATCAAGCCGTTCGACGCCTATCCGTACATCTTCCTCAACCTGATGCTGTCGATGCTGGCGGCGATCCAGGCGCCGGTCATCATGATGAGCCAGAACCGGCAGGCGTCGAAGGATCGCGTCGCCGCGCAACACGACTACGAGGTCAATCTGCGCACCCAGCTGGAGATTCTGCGCCTGTCGCGCCGGGTCGACCGGATGGGCCATGCGCTCCTCGACCGGCTGGAGGCGATCGAGCGGACGGTCGGCGGGGCGGAGAACCCTACGCGCTGATCACCCCCATTTGCGGGTGCGGTACCACTTGGTGATGACGTATTTCGCGCCGTCGATCACCGGCGTCCCGGCGTGCAGCGTGCTGAGGTTCGGCACCCCGTCCGGCCCCGCATTGTTCCACATCAGCAGCACGCCTTCCTTAGGCGTGATGGCGAGCTCGAGCTTGGGAAATTCGGTTTCGCCGCCCGCCGGCACATCGTTCAGGAACAGCATAGCCGTCCAGCTGCGCTGCCCGCCGCGGCGCCGCTCGTCTTCCCAGTAGGACTGGCCGGGGAAGAAGAAATCGTGGTGCGGCTTGAACTGCTGGCCGGGCAGGTAGCGCTGCCCCTGGATGGTCTCGCCCAGCGCCGATTTGAGACCGAGCGTATCGTCCATCCGCCGCGAGATCGCCGCGACGAACGGGTCGCGCGAATCGAAATTGCCGGAATAGGAGGTGCGGAACCCTTCCTGCTCCGTGCCCGCGTACAGCGTGCTTGGCACCGCCACGACGTCAATCATGTGCATCAGGCGCTGGCATTCGTTCGGCGTCGCAAATTCGCCCAGCGCGAATATCTCCGCATCGTCGGTCGGGATCTTGTGCACCCGCCGATCCGCCTTCAGCCGCTTGCGCACCTCCCGACCCACGCGGGCGAGTGCATCCTTGTCCGGAACCATGGTCTTCGTGTCAGACATGGCGCGACGGTAGCAGCGGTGTCCACACGCTGCTAGACCCCAGCGGACGACAACAGGAGAGGATCACGCACATGGAAGTATCGAGCGTGAAGAAGCGTTATTCGGCAGGGGCGATGTTTTTCCACTGGCTGATCGCCGCGCTGGTGATCGCGAACTGGTATCTCGCCGAACGCGCGCACGATGTCGGCGGGGCGGCGGCGGGCGAGCTGTTCGGATATCACAAGGCGATCGGCATCTCGATCCTGGCGCTCACGCTCGCCCGCCTCGCGCTGCGGCTAACCACGCCGCTTCCGCGCCTGCCGCAGAACTATGCGAGCTGGGAGCGCATCCTCGCCCGAACCACCCATGTGGTCTTCTACATCCTCCTGATCGCGTTGCCGCTGGGCGCGTGGATCGCGAATTCTCTGGGCGGCAAGGCGA
Source organism: Erythrobacter sp. 3-20A1M (assembly GCF_018636735.1). Taxonomy (NCBI): domain Bacteria; kingdom Pseudomonadati; phylum Pseudomonadota; class Alphaproteobacteria; order Sphingomonadales; family Erythrobacteraceae; genus Erythrobacter; species Erythrobacter sp. 3-20A1M. The sequence continues at coordinate 2,330,669 of NZ_CP045200.1, forward strand.
TCGACATGTTCGGCCTGTTCACCATTCCCGCGCTTCCCGTGGGAGCGAACAAGGAACTGGGCGGCCAGATCTTCGAGCTTCACGCCACCGGCGGCAGTTTCCTGATGATCCTGGTGATCCTGCATGTGCTGGGCGCGCTGAAGCACACCTTCTTCGACCGGGACGGCGGGATTTTCCGCATGCTGCCCTTCGGCCGGGTCTGAGCGGAGACGAAGAACCCCGCCGGCGCGAACCGGCGGGGTCTCGGGTGCCTTGTCGGCTGCGTCCTACCAGAAGAACGAGTAGATCACGTCCACCACCTGGCCGGTGTAGGTGTTTACCAGCAGGGCGTCGTCGTAATACCGCACCCAGCGATAGGGGCCGTAAACGGGCGGCAGGCGGTAATAGGCCGGATCGTTGATCCAGTAGCGGCTGCCGAAAAACAGGCTGCCGAGCCGGAACCCGATGTTCAACCGGCGATAGGAATAGCCGCGATAGGGCGCGTAATACCGGCCGAGCCGATACTGGTTGCGATGGGCGTTGCGATAATACTGCCAATTGTACCGCCGGTCGGAGCGCCAGCCCCGGTTCCAGCTGCGATGGTCGCGATCGTAACGTCCGTCGCGCCGATCGTTGCGCCAGTCATGGCGATTGTCGCGCCGGTCGTTACGCCAGTCCCGCCGATCGTCGCGCCGGTCGTAGCGGCCATCCCGGCGATCGTCACGACGGTCATAGCGTCCGTCCCGGCGATTGTCGCGGCGGTCCGCCCGGTCGTCCCGGCGGTCGTTACGTCGATCGTACCGGTTGTCGCGCCGGTCCTCGCGATTGCCGTATCGGGCGGTGCGCTGCTCGCGGAAACGCTGCTCGGCGGGCGTGACCTGGCGCTGGCGCGCCGCTTCTTCCCGATCGCGGCGGGCGTCGTAAGCGTCACGGCGAGCCTGGACCTGCCGGACCGGGTTGTAATCTACGGAGCCGTTGCGGCGGGGGTCGACACCCACGGGGCGACCGCGATCGGCCGCACTGCTGCGCCGTACGTCCACGCGATCGACGGTCGAGCGCGAAGGGGTGCGGAAGGTGGGGCGCTCGGGCGCCTGCGAAGCCCGTGAGCTCGACCGTGCCGAACGATCCGGACGGGCCTGCGGCCGGTCCGGCGCAGCCCGGCGCTCCACTCTCTGTTCCAGGCGTTCGCTCGGGCGATCGGGCCGGTCCGCGGCATGGGCCGTCGAGGCCAGCCCGGTCAGGGACACGGCAAGGGCGAGGGCCGATGCGCCCACGGTATTGGTCAGGAATTTCAGGCTCATCATACGTATCCCTTCGCTCTGCCAGCCCACCCTGCGCCGTCTTCGATGGTTATCAAACTATGGATAACCAAGTGACCCGAAACTGAACCGTCTCAAAGGGCATCGTTCAGGTTTAGATGGCAAAAGATGAACGCTTGTGCAGTTTCGTCCCCGTTTGCTTGATGTTTCCGAACCGACCGTACCGTCCATTCGATCGCGGGCGATATGGAACGGTTCTCACGGGTGGACGACCGCCCTGCCGGGGCATAAGGGGGGCGCGCATGAAACTCCCCCGGCCCTTCGATACCGAATTCAACGCGAAGGTGCCGAGCGAGCTGATCCGGCCCGAAGACTGGAGCCGTAGGGCCGCCACGCTCGTCAGCGCGGTGCTGATCGCACTGGTCGCGATGGGCTTCGCATGGGCGGGCGACTGGGCCAATCGCCTGTTCACCGAGGTTACAAACCATTCGCGCTGGGTCCATCTGGTGCTGACCCCGGCGATGTTCGTGGGGATCGCGGCGCTGACCTTCCGCTACGCCCCGCAGGCGCGGGGATCGGGCATCCCGCAGGTGATCGCCGCCAGTCGCAAGCCGCTGCGCCGCACCTCCCGCCGGCTGGTCTCCCTGCGCACCGCACTGGCCAAGGTGGTGCTGACTTTGGGCGCGCTGCTGGCTGGCGGCTCGGTCGGGCGCGAAGGCCCCACGGTGCAGCTGGGGGCGGCGATCATGGTGCAGGTGCATCGCTTCTTCCGCGTTCCTTCCACCTCCGGCGTCTATATCGCGGGCGGCGCGGCGGGCGTCGCCGCCGCGTTCAACACGCCGCTGGCGGGAATCGCCTTCGCGATCGAGGAACTGGCGGTGGCTTACGAGCAACGCGTGGCGATCCTGGTCATGGGTGCGGTCATGATCTCGGGCCTGACGAGCCAGGGGCTGGCGGGCAATTACGTATATTTCGGGCAGATCACCGGCGGGCTGCCGCTCACATCGGTGCTGATAGCGGCGCCGGTGGCCGGGGTGATCGGCGGGATGCTGGGCGGGGCGTTCTCGCGTTCGCTGCTTGCCCTGCGCGGGCCGGGCGGGCGCTTCACCGCGCGGTTCGGCAAGAAGCCGCTGACCACCGCACTGGTCTGCGGCGTGATCGTGGGCGTGCTGGGTTTCGTTACCGACGGCGTCACGTCGGGCACGGGGTACGAACCGACGCGCATGCTGCTGGAAGGCGGCGCGGGCGAATACTGGTTCGGTCCGGCGAAGTTCATCGCGGCACTCGCGACCAGCGCCAGCGGCATTCCGGGCGGCATCTTCGCCCCCTCGTTGGCGGTGGGGGCGGGCTTCGGAGAGCTGCTGACGCCGTTGTTCCCGGCCGACAAGGCCGGGATCATCGTGCTGATCGGCATGGGCGGGTACTTCACCGGCGTCGTGCGCGCGCCACTGACCGCGGTCATCATTCTCAGCGAGGCGACGGGGACCAGCTCCGCCATCCTGCCGCTGTTCGCCACCGCCCTGATCGGCGACTGGGCGGGCGGCATGGTCTGCCGCGAACGCCTGTACCACGCGCTGGCGAAGGGATTCGCGCCGGTTTCCGCGCCCGCGCGATAAGCGCTCGCCATCCCGCCAAACCCTACAGGATGGAACACTTGGAACAGTGTCCTGGGGCGGGAAAACAGCCCTCGGATGCGCGCCTTCCAATAGGGTTCGGGACGCGCTCGAAAATTCCGCTAGGCTGAAGGGTAACGGGGCCATCCGGTGAGACTAGCCCGTGGCGGCGTAGTAGGAAAACGTGCGGAGATCGGGCTTAGCGTCGTTCGAACGTCGCCAGCCCCTCCTCGTCTGCCGCGCTCTCCTCTATCCGGTCGACGTTCGCGCGGGGCGGGCCGGCATGCATCGCCTCGATCATCCGACGGATCGCGTCGCGCTCGCCCTCCAGATGCGCCTCGACCGTCCCGTCTGAGCGGTTGCGGACCCAACCCACGAGGTCCAGCCCGCGCGCCGTCTCCACCGTCCAGTCGCGGTAGAACACCCCTTGCACCCTGCCATGCAGAATCACGCGCCGCGCGGTCACAGATTGTCACCCGGTGTTACGCCGCGGATCACGTGCTCAAGCGTCATGTAGACCACCAGCACGGTCGCCGCGAGCAGCGCCACGGTCAGCACGGTGGCGGCGAACAGCCCCTCGTACAGAAGGCCGTACCAGTCGGTGGGGAGGGCATCGAACTCGCCAACGGGGAAGACGAAGGCGAGCAGCATGATCAAGCTGCTCATCAGCGTGATCGTGGACATGCGCGCGATCAGGATGACGCGGGTGTAGGCCTCGGTATCGAACTCGGTCTCCGCCCGCCGGATCATCCCGACCAGCGTCAGCATCAGCGCCAGCGTGGTGGCAGAAGCCGTCGCCACCGCTGAGCCGAGATAGAGCCCGGCACGCGACAGCGCCTCCAACAGCTGCGCCGCGTCGGCTCCGCCATAGACGGTGCCGATAGCCTGGCGCGCCCCGAAGCCAAGGCCGCAGATGAACAGAAAGGCCACGATCGGCCAGATGCGATACTTTGAGAAGAAATGCCCCATGCCCGAGAGAGGCGGCGGAGAGGGGGATGGTTCCGAGGCTAACTTCCGTTGGGTCGAGCTGGAGGGACAACCTCTCCCCTTCGTGATCCCGGCCAACGAGCCGGGATGAGGTTCGCTTCCGGCATCGGGAGGAAGAAGCTGGACCCGGATCAAGTCCGGGGTGACGGGAGGGAAACAAGTTAACCCGGATTTCTCTCGACAGTAATGGGGCGCGCGCCGGGCACGCGCCCGTCGAGCCTTACCGCGTCAGCTTCTTGTACTGCAACCGCGTCGGGCGATCCGCCGCGTCGCCCAGGCGGCGGCGCTTGTCTTCTTCGTAGGCTTCGAAATTGCCCTCGAACCACTCGACATGGCTGTCGCCTTCGAAGGCGAGGATGTGGGTGGCGAGGCGGTCGAGGAAGAAGCGGTCGTGGCTTATGACCACGGCGCAGCCGGCGAAGTTTTCGATCGCTTCCTCCAGCGCGCCCAGCGTTTCCACGTCGAGGTCGTTGGTCGGCTCGTCCAGCAGCAGGACGTTGCCGCCGTTCTTCAGCATCTTGGCCATGTGCACGCGGTTGCGCTCGCCGCCCGACAGCTTGCCGACGTTCTTCTGCTGGTCCTGCCCCTTGAAGTTGAACGCACCGACATAGGCCCTGGTCGACACGTCGTGGCCGTTGACCTTCATGTAGTCGAGACCGTCGGAGACCTCCTCCCACACGTTGTTCGACGCGGTCAGATCGTCGCGGCTCTGGTCGACATAGCCCAGATGCACGGTGTCGCCGATTTCCAGCTTGCCGCTGTCCGGCTCCTCCTGCCCGGTGATGATGCGGAACAGGGTGGACTTGCCCGCGCCGTTGGGACCGATCACGCCCACGATGCCGCCCGGCGGCAGCATGAAGGACAGGTCCTCGAACAATAGCTTGTCGCCATAGGCCTTGGTGATGTTCTTCGCCTCGATCACCTTGCCGCCAAGCCGTTCGGGCACCTGGATCACGATCTGCGCCTTGCCCGGCTTGCGATCGTTGGCACTGTCCTGCAACTGTTCGAACTTCCGGATACGCGCCTTGGACTTCGTCTGGCGGGCGCTGGGCGTCTGCCGGATCCATTCCAGCTCGCGCGCGAGCGACTTCTGCCGCCCGCTTTCCTCGCGGCTTTCCTGCTCCAGCCGCTTCGCTTTCTTCTCCAGATAGGTCGAATAATTGCCTTCATAGGGATAGTAAGAGCCGCGATCGAGCTCCAGAATCCAGCCCACGACATTGTCCAGGAAGTAGCGATCGTGGGTGATCATCAGCACGGCGCCGGCATATTCGGCGAGGTGCGTTTCGAGCCACTGGACGCTTTCGGCGTCGAGGTGGTTGGTCGGTTCGTCCAGCAACAGGATCGACGGCTTCTGGATCAGCAGGCGGGTCAGGGCCACGCGGCGCTTCTCACCGCCCGACAGGTCGTTCACCGGCCAGTCGCCGGGCGGGCAGCGCAGCGCCTCCATGGCGATTTCGAGCTGGTTGTCGAGCGTCCAGCCGTCGACCGCGTCGATCTTCTCCTGCAGCGTGCCCATCTCTTCCATCAGGGCATCGAAATCGGTGTCGTCCTGCGGGTCGCCCATCTCCGCGCTGATCGCGTTGAAGCGGTCGACCATGTCGGCGACGTCGCGCGCGCCGTCCTTCACGTTTTCGAGCACGGTCTTGCTCTCGTCGAGCTCTGGCTCCTGCGGCAGATAGCCGACGGTGATGTTTTCGCCCGGCCATGCCTCACCCGCGAAATCGGTGTCGATCCCGGCCATGATCTTCATCAGCGTCGATTTACCCGCGCCGTTGGGCCCGACGATGCCGATCTTCGCGCCCTGGTAGAATTGCAGGTTGATGTTCGCCAGCACCGGCTTGGGGGCACCGGGGAAGGTCTTGGTCATGTCCTTCATGACATAGGCGTATTGCGCGGCCATCGCAGGGGTCCTTCGGATTGGTTTGTCGCTGGAGAGGTTTGCCGCGCCAGATAGGGGGCGAGAGGCGCGGGGGCAAGCATGCGTGCACTGCCAGGGAGAATGCGACGGTGCGGAACGAAGCGCGATGATGCTCATTGCGGATTCCGGGGCGGAGGAACCGGAGACCTCGCGATGAAACAGTCACTTGCACTCTATCTGATGACCGGCGCTGCGGCGCTTTCCCTTGCCGCCTGCGGCGATAACGCGGCCACGGATACGCCCGTTGCGGATACGACGGCGACCACCGGTGCGATGATGGATAATGCGGCCGCGCCCGCCACCACTGCCGAAACCGCCGGCATGACGGCCGATGCGCACACGACCCAGTTCCTGACCGACGCGATGAAAGGCGACAATTCGGAAGTCCGCGTCGGCAAGCTGGCCGCCGAAAAGGGCGCGACGCAGGGCGTGAAGGATTTCGGCACGATGCTGGTCAACGATCACGGCGCGCACATGGACAAGGTGGCGACGCTGGCGAAATCGATGAACGTGCCCGTGACGCAGGAAACGAAGGCCGAGGCAGACGAGGTGTACAAGCGCCTGCAGGGCCTGTCCGGCGCGGAGTTCGACAAGGCGTTCGTCGATGCCATGGTGAAGGATCACAAAAAGGACATTGCCGCCTATCAGGAAGAGGCGAAGAGCAGCGATCCCGCCCCGGTGACCGGCCTGGCCGAGCAGACGGTGCCGACGCTGCAGAAGCACCTCGATACGGCTGAGAAGCTGCAGAAGAGCAGCTAGGAACTTGGCAAGGCGCGCGGTGGATTACCGCACCGCGCGCTTGCCGATACCCTCCCGCCCGCCGCTGGCCTGCCGAACGTGGCGGTGTGGCCGCAGGTGATCTGCATTCTCGCCGTCTGGCTGGGACCCATTCCCGACGATGCGGATTGATCCCCGGGAAAGACAGGGAGAAACAATATCTTCGTATCCGATACAATGTGGGACCTGATCCTGCGCTCTCTGGTGCTTGCATCCGTCGCGCTGGTCTGGGTCGTGGTGCTGGTCCGGCTGAACGGGCTGCGTTCGCTGTCGAAGATGACGAATTTCGATTTCGTGATGACGGTCGCCCTCGGCTCGCTGCTGGCGGGCGCGGCGCAGGCGACCGAGTGGAAGGGCTTCGCCCAGGCATGCCTGGCGATGGTCGGGCTGTTCATAACGCAGGCCACCGCGGCATATCTGCGGCGGTCGCACGAGAAGGTCGAAAGCCTGATGCAGAACGCCCCCACGCTTGTGATGCGGGACGGCAAGATTCTCCACGACGCACTGGCGAAGACTCGCATGGCGGAAAGCGATCTGATTGCGAAATTGCGCGAGGCGAATGTGCTCGATTTCGGCAAGGTGCGTGCGGTCGTGCTGGAAACGACCGGCGATGTGTCGGTCCTGCACGGCGATACGCTGGACGAGACGCTGATCGAGAACGTGACCCGCGTCGATCGCGGCTAGCGCGCGAACCCCCGGCGCAGCAGTCGGGGAAGCAGCGCTGCCTGCAGCGCCGCCCGCAGCGCCAGGAACAGGCAGAAGCTCAGCCACAGTCCGTTATTACCCAGCGGCCAGCTCAGCCATAGCGCCAGCGCGTATCCGGCAGTGGCACCGACCATCGACAGGAGCAACGCGCGGGTCCAGCTCGCGCCGACGAACGCCCCGTCGAATACGAAGCTGGCGACCCCGGCGAAGGGGATGACGATCAGCCACGGTGCGAGGGCCTGCGCGGCTACGGTGACCTCATCTGTGGCGGCGAAGCTGGCCAGGATCGGGTCGGCGAGAATAACAAAGCCGAGCGCGACCAGTGCCGCCGTGCCGAAACCGCGGATCAGGATCGCCCGCAGCGCGGCGGCGAACCCATCCCGGTCGTCGTCGCCCGCCCGCTCTCCGTTCAGCACCTGCGCCGCGTTCTCGAACCCGTCGAGCAGCAGCGCGGTCACCACGAAGAGCTGGTACATGATGCCGTTCGCGGCGAGCGTCACCACGCCGCGCTCCGCGGACAGCCGGGTGAGGGCGGCAAGCGCCACCATCAACACCACCGTGCGCAGGAACAGATCGCGATTGACCGAGAGGAACCGGCGCATCGCGTCCCATTGCAAGACCGACCTGTCGCGCGCCTGCGCCACCAGTACCGGGCCGCCCATCCGCGCGAAGACGAACCCGCCGACCGCCACCAGCTTTACATATTCGGCAATCAGGCTGGACCAAGCGATCCCTTCGATCCCCCAGCCGAGCGAGAGCACGAACCACAGGCCCAGCGCCACGTTGACGAGATTGTAGCCGACTTCGAACAGCAGGACTGCGGTCATCCGCCGCCGACCGACGAGAAAGCCGACCAGCGCGAGGTTCAGCATGACGCCGGGTGCCGCCCAGTATCGGATCGACGAATAGCTGCGCGCCGCGACAAGCACCTCTCCCCGAGCGCCGAGCACGTCGAGTAGTGCGGGCAGCAGCATCGGTTTCGCCAGCAGCAGCAGCAACGCGATGATGAGGCCGATGGTCAGCCCGCGCAACAGGACGGCGGCCTGCTCGCGCTCGCCGACCCGCGTTCCGGCCTGCGCGACCAGACCGGTGGTCCCGGTCTTCAGGAAATTCATCACCGTGAACAGCATCGCGAACAGCCGCGCGCCGATGTCGACCGCCCCTTGCGTCGGTGCATCGCCCAACCGCCCGACGATCCACATGTCGCCCACGCCGATCAGCGCGGTGGCCACATTGGTGACCATCGCGGGCAGCGTGATCGCCCAGATGGTGCCGGCTCGAAACGAGGGGGAGGATGCGCCGGTCATCGCCGGCCAATATGATCATCCGCGAGGCTAAACAAATATTTGTTCGGGAGAGATCGCCGGGGCCACCCGTTTCTAACCGGCATTTTACCGGGGGACACCGTTTGCACATCGTATCGCTGGCATTGGGCGGTTGCCTCAAAGGGGAGCCGGTTCGTTACGGAATTACCGAAGATACCGGGGGCCATATCACCTATATTCTGGGCGAGATGTCGGCTCTTGCCCGCCGCGCGGACGTGGATTTGGCCGAGATCGTCACGCGAAGGTTCGATGCACCCGAACTCGGCGGCATACATGCGAGCGGCGAGGAATGGCTGGGGCCCAATCTGGTCGTCCGGCGGATCGACAGCGGCAACCCGCGCTATCTCGCGAAGGAAGCGCTGGGCGCGGATCGGGCCGCCTTTACCCGCGCTTTCATAGCCGACCTGCGCGGGCGCGAGCGGCTGCCCGATCTGATCCACGCCCATTTCGCCGACGCCGCCGATGTCGCGATACAGGTGGAGAAGGAACTGGGCATCCCCTTCGTCTATACGGCGCACTCGCTCGGCATGGACAAGCTCAAGGCCACCGGTGAGCCGTCGTCCGCCCTGCAGGGCCGGATCGTGGAGGAGGACCGCGCGATCGCGGCGGCGAGGGCGGTCATCGGATCGTCGTGCGACGAATGCGAGCGGCAGCTGACGGTCTATCCCGGTGCGCGCGTGGGCCGGATTCACCGGCTGATCCCCGGCATCGATCGACCGAGCCCGAGCGATGAGGTATCCGCCGCGCTCGATCTCGTATCCCGGCAATTGCGCGATTTGGCCAAACCGATGGTGCTGGCGATCGCCCGGCCGGTGCGCAAGAAGAACCTGGTCCGGCTGGTGGAGGCTTTCGGGCGGTCGCCGTATCTGCGCGAGAATTGCAACCTCGTGATCCTGGCCGGGCTCAGGTCGCACTTGCGCTGTGGCGAACCGGAACAGGCAGGCGTGCTGGGCGACATCGTCAACGCGGTCGACGCGCACGACCTTTACGGCAGCGTAGCCTACCCGAAAACGCATACCCGCCAGCAGGTGGAGCAATTGTACCGGCTCGCCGCCCGGACCGGGGGCGTGTTCGTCAATCCTGCCCTGACCGAGCCTTACGGCCTGACGCTGGTCGAGGCGGCGTCGCACGGCCTGCCTGTGGTGGCGACGCGGAACGGCGGACCGCAGGACATACTCGCCGAACTCGATCACGGCATTCTGGTCGATCCGCGCTCGACGGAGGACATCGGTGCCGCGATCGAGCGACTGGTTTCGGACCACGCGCTGTGGGCGCGTTATTCGCACAACGGTCGCACCAATTCGCTGGCGATGAACTGGGATGCTTATGCCGCGCGGTTCGTGGACCTCGCCCGTGACGTCCTGCGCCGGGGTGAACCGCGCAGATCGCGGGTGCGGACACGGCTGGTGGTGAGCGATCTCGACAATACGCTGACGGGCTGCGGCGAGGGGGCGGGGCGCTTCTCACGCTTTCTCCATCGGCGCAGCGATTTCGGTTTCGTCGTCGCGACCGGGCGGTCGATCGTCGAAGCGCGGCGACTGGTGCGGGACTGGGCGCTTCCCCGCCCGGACGCGTGGATTACCTCGGTCGGGACCGAGATATATTTCGAGCGAGCCGACGGCGATCTCGTGCGCGACGAAAGCTTCTCGCGCGAGATAGAGGCGGGCTGGGAACCGGCGGCGATCAGCTCCGCGCTGCGGGATATCGAGGGTCTTGCCCCCCAGGCCATGCACGAACAACGCGATTTCAAGCGCAGCTATTACGCCGCGGGTGCGGACCTGGTGCAGAAGGTTCGCGCCCGGCTCGACGAGGTCGGCCTATCGGCCCGTGTGGTCTTCAGCCACGAGCGGCTGCTGGATATATTGCCCGCGCGCGCTGGAAAGGCGGCGGCGATGCACCATGTCGCCAATCGCCTTTCCATCGACCCGCTGCAGGTCTTCGCAGCCGGGGATAGCGGCAACGACGCCGACATGCTGACGGCTTGCGCGAACGCGATCCTGGTCGGCAATTACGCCCCCGAAATCGCCGAGCTGGCGGACCGGGCCAATGTCTATCTCGCACGCCGTCGGCATGGTGGTGGCGCACTGGAAGGCGTGCTGATGCAATATCGCGCGAGAAGGCGTGGCGAGCGCGAACGCGAAAGCGCGAGGGAAGTGGCATGAAGGGTGCACGGCCGGTTGGCTATTTCGTCCACCACCAAGGGCGCGGCCATGCGGAGCGGGCGGCGGCGATCGCCAACCGGCTTATCGACCTGCGTCCCGTCACCCTGTTCTGTGCCCGCGACGACATCTTCCCCGAATTGAAGAGCGGTATCCGGATAGAGCGCATTCCTTCGCTGTTCGAACCATCGGGCCGCGAAGCGCCCGCGATGGCCTCGCTACCGATGCCCGAAACGGTGCATTGCGCGCCGGTCGGTTGGCCGAACATCACGCAAGCCTTCGCGCATATCGCCCGGTGGTTTGCAGAAGAACGGCCTGCCCTGTTCGTGACGGACGTGTCCGCCGAGCTGGGGCACTTCGCCCGGCTGTGCTCCGTGCCCCATGTCGCGGTGCTGCAGCATGGCGAGCGTGGCGATCCGGGCCACATGGCGGCATATGAAAGCGCGGTCGGTCTGCTGGCCCCCTATGCCGCCAGCCTGGAGCAGCGGGATCGCCCCCAGCGGCTGCGCGACAAGAGCCATTATGCGTCCGGTGTGGGGGTCGATTGCCGACCCTTCCCGACCCGTGAGGACGCGCGCCAGCGGCTGGGTATCGACCCGGACCGGGAGTTGGTTCTGGTCGTCGCCGGCGGTGGTGGGGAAGGCACGCCGACCGCGCCGTTGACGCTGGGTGCACGGGCCGAACCCGATACGCTGTGGGTGACGATCGGCCAGGTGCGGAGCGAATGGCACGAGACGCCGCCGGGCAATCTCGACCATCGCGGCTGGGTCGACAATCCGCGCGACTGGATCGCCGCTGCCGACCGTGTGGTTTCGTCCTGCGGCAATACCACCGTTCACATGATCCTGGCCGCAGGCAAGCCCTGGATCGCCGTGCCCGAATGGCGCTATTTCGACGAACAGGTCTGCAAGGCTGAAGTGCTCGACCGAGAAGGCTTGGCGGCGGTCGCGCGCCATTGGCCCGCGCACGCGGCGGGGTGGGAGAAACTGTGGGCGGCGGCCCGCCTGATCGATCCCGAGCGCCAGCGCGCGGTCATCGCCGACGATCCGGCGGCCGACGCAGCCGCATGGCTCGACGAGACGGCGCAGCGCCTGTGGCGCGGCGCGCCACCGCATCCGCCGCTGGAGGTGGTGGCGTGACGATATCGGTTTGTACCCTGGCCCATGGACGGGCGGCGCATCTGCGCAATCTCGTGCAGGGGCTTTCGCGGTCGCGGCGCGCGCCGTGCGAACTGGTCGTCGCGGTCATGCAGGGCCAAGCCTACGACCTCCCGCCGACCGATTTTCCGGTGCGGCAGATCATGCTGGGCGAAGGCGGCATCTGCCTGGCCGAAGCGCGCAATGCGGCGGCGCGAGAGGCACGGGGCGAATTGCTCGTCTTCCTCGATGTGGATTGCATCCCCGATCCCGAACTGGTGGCGGACTATGCCGCGGCGGCGGAACTGCGCGAGGGCGTGCTGATGGGGGAAGTCGGCTATCTGCCCAAGGGTGCCACCGACGGCGGGATCGACTTCGAGCGGTTCCAGCGGGTGGCGGTGAAGCATTCCGAAAGGGCCGGCCCGCCGATCGCTCAGCTGGGCGAATGCCGGGATTACCGCTGTTTCTGGTCGCTTAATTTCGCGCTGTGCGCCGCTACGTTTGCGCAAGAGGGAGGGTTCGATCCGCGCTATGTCGGGTACGGGGGGGAGGACACCGATTTCGGGCGCACGCTATCGTCGCGCGGGATACCGATATGGTGGGCGCGCGGGGCCAAGGCCTATCACCAGTATCACCCCCATCACATGCCGCCGGTTCACCATCTCGACAGCGTGCTCGCCAATGCGGCGGTCTTTGCGGACAAATGGGGCGAACCGACGATGCAGCACTGGCTGCGCGCATTTCGCTTGATGGGCCTGATCGAGCCGGATGGGCGGGGCGGCTGGGTCAAGCTGCGCGAGCCGAGCGCGCATCATCTGGCGCTCACCCGGCAGCAGGAGGATCAACCCTATGCGAGCAGCGCGTTGGTCCTCGGCCAGTTGGAGGACCAGGCCAGCCGGGGCAGCGATACGCGCCGCGCCCCCTCGATGGCGGCGGTGTAACACTCTTCGTAGCCGGCGATCATCGCGGCGATGGAAAATCGCTCGAGCACCCGTTGCCGACACGCGTCGCGGTCGATCGACTGCAGTTGCGTCATGGCATGGGCCAATGCTGCTGTGTCGCCACTGGCAACCAGCACGCCGCAATCCCCCACTACCTCGCCCAGCGCACCCCGGTCGAACCCGGCGACCGGTGTGCCGCATGCCAGCGCCTCCGCCGCGACCAGGCCGAACGGTTCATCCCAGAGCGGGGTGACGAGCGCCCCCTGCGCGCGACCGACCTCGGCTCGCAGGTCCTGCATCGAACCGTGTCCGTGATATTCGATTCCGTCGGACAGGAACGGCTGGACCCGGTCGGCGAAATAACCGGCATCCTCGATCGGGCCGAAGATGCGCAGCTTCGCCCCGGCGATCCGCGCCGCCGCCACCGCTTCCGCAAGCCCCTTGTTGGGCACGATGCGTCCCACCCAGATAAAGTGATCCTCGCGCGCCGGGCCGGGCTGCCAGTGGTCGACGTCCACCCCGTTCGAGACGACGTGCAGGCCCGCACACCCGCGCGATTCCCACAGGGCGCGCTGGTGATCGGACGTTACGGTGATCCGGGTATTGGGGTAGCGCACCACTTTCTGCACGGTATCGAACATCGCGCCGAAGGGGGGGACATGCTGCGACGTGACGCAGGCGATCCCGGCATTGGTGCACCAGGTCATGATGTCGGGAAACAGCGAGTTGTTGTGCACCACGTCGAACTCGCCCGCCATGATGGCGAGCAGCGCACGCTCGAACGCGGTGCGCTGATACGCGGCCAGCTCGCTCGTTCCGCGATAGCGTGCCCAGGGGAGGACCCGGTCGTAGGGAGCGGCGCAGATCTCGAACAGCCCCTCGTCCTGCGATCCGCGCGCGCCGAACAGCACAACCTCGTGGCCTGCATCGCGCAGGCCGCGACACAGCAGGTGACAATGCGCCTCCATCCCCCCATTGAACGGCTCGGCGATGGCATTACGAATATGAGCTAGGACGGCGATCTTCACGGGTAGCCATGGTTATCGAACTGCATATGTATGGAACGGGCGGTGACGCTGGCCGGCGACCAAGCTAACATTCATGTTCCGCGATAGGCATGGGCGCGGGTTTGCAGGAGAAGCGCGAGATGGATTTGCAGGGGGAATTGGCGCGATACCCCAATACCGGGCGGTTTCTTGCCGGCCGATTGCGCCACGATATGTCCGAGGAGGAAAAGCAGCAGCTGGAAAGCCTCGTCGGCGATACGCGGCAGGCGGAAGATGGCGAACGGATCATCGCGCGCGGCGGCCAGTGCGAACACTCTACGATCCTGATAGAAGGCTTCATGCTGCGCACGCTCGAAACCGAGGGGCGTCGCTATGCGGTCAGCTTCCATGTGCCCGGCGATTTCGTGGATTTGCATTGCTTCGCGCTGAAGCGGCTCGATCATAACATCGACTGCATCGGGCCGGCCAAGATCGGGCGGGTGCCGCATGAGAAGATTACGCAGGTGATGCAGGAAAACGCGCATCTGGCGCGGCTATTCTGGTTTTCCACCCTTCTCGATGCGGCGATGCATCGCGAATGGATCATGAAGCTGGAACAGCTCACCGCGCCCAAACGGATCGCGCATGTCTTTGCGGAGGTCTGGCGCAGGCTGGAGATGGTGGGGTTGGGGCTGGCGGACGGCTTCAGCACGCCCCTGCGCCAGACGGACCTCGCCGACATGTGCGGCGCCACGCCGATCCATACCAATCGCGCGATTTCGGAATTGCGCAAGCACGAGCTGGCGAATTTCCAGCGGGGCGAGGTGCGTATTCCGGATCGCGCGCGGCTGGAGGAATATGCGCGCTTCACGCCAGACTACCTCTACGGCGAAGGCGAGCTGTCTCTCAGGGACGGGATGTAGGACCGGGTGCGCTCGCGCTTCGTCTTCGTCGCCGGGCTTCATCGCACGGGAACGAGCCTGATCGCGCGGGCGATCGCATCCCATCCGCAGGTCAGTGCGATAGAGGGTTCGCCCGCTCCAGAAAACGAAGGCTGCTATCTGCAGGGTGCGATCCCGCACACGGCCTTGGATGGCATTCCCGGTCGCTTCGCCACCGATCCCCGGGAGCGGCACGTGGAGGGCTCGCGCTACGACCGGCTCGAGACGCGTGAGCGCCTGCTCGCGGACTGGGCGCCGTGGTTCGATCCGGCGAAGCCGTGGTGGCTGGAAAAATCGCCGGTCAACCTCACCCGGATGCGGCTGTATCAGCAGCTCTTTCCCACCTGCCAGTTCGTGATCGTCCTGCGTCATCCGCAGGTCATGGCGGCGGCGCTGGCCAAATGGACCGATACGCCGACCGATGAACTCGTGCGCTACGGGGTGGAGGCATACGAACGGCTGTACGACGATCTGCCCTTCCTCCATTCCGCGCTCGTCCTGCGGTACGAGGATTTCGTTCGTAGCCCCGACCGGTGGATGCGCGCTTTCCTCGCCTTTCTGTCGCTGCCGGGCAAATCGGATCGGCTGGATGTCAGGGACGGCAACCGCGATTACGCGGTGCCGGTCGCGCTCGATGCGGACCTCGACCACAGGATGCGCCGCTGGGGTTACCGCGCCGGAGGAGGGGTCGAGAACTTCCTCCCCCACATCGCCCATCCGCTGCGGCAGGTGCGCGAGGAGGTCTTCGCCGTTCTGGAGAAGCCGGACGAAGCGAGGGACGACAATCCGGCGGAAACCGGAAAAGAACAGAAAGCTAACATCCGTCTATAGACCGAAATTGCTCCTCCCGCTTATCGCGCCCGCATGGAGTTAGTGAGCGGTAACAGGCCAGATATGGAATTTCCGCGAACGGGCGATTTTCTCAAGGGGCGTCTTCGCGACAATCTTAGCCTCGACGACCTTCGCTATATCGAGGATTTGGTCGAGACGGTCGAACAGCATGGGGACGGGGCCCGTATCCTGGAACGCGGTGCGCCGACCGAACGCAGCACCATCCTGATCGACGGCTATATCTTCCGATCGATCGACAGCGAGGACGGTCGCTTCATCGTCGGGCTGCATGTCCCGGGCGATTTCGTCGATCTGCATGGCTTCGCGCTAAAGCGACTGGATCACAACGTGGTGACAGCCGGCCCGGTAAGGGTAGGCTGCGTCAGCCACGACAGTTTGCGCACCGTCATGCGGGACCGGCCCGGTGTGGCGCGCGCCATGTGGTTCGCGACGCTGCTCGACGCGGCGATCCATCGTAAATGGATCCAGGTGCTGGAACAGCTCGACGCGCCGCAGCGGATCGCGCATCTCTATGCGGAGCTTCAGGCGCGCCTCGCGCTGATCGGCCGCCCGGTGACGCGCGCGCTGAGGACCCCGTTCACGCAATTCGACATGGCCGACATGTGCGGGGTCAGCGCGATCCATGCCAATCGCGCGGTGGGCAAATTGCGGGAACTGGGCATCGGGGAAATCCGGCGCGGCGATCTCTATACCGACGACTGGGACCGGCTGAAGGCCTATGCCAAGTTCGATCCCGATTACCTGTACGGCGAAGGTCCGCTGAAGGTGAAAGAGGACTGGAGCTGACGCAGGCGGCAGGCTGCGGCCGCTGCGCTAACCCTCTTCGGTCTTTGGCGTTCCGCCCCTGTCCCATCTTGCGACCGACGCCGTCACGGTCAGGTTGGCGCTTGCGCTGGCTACCGTGCGCGTCATGTCGAGCAGGCGGTCGAACGGCAGGACGAAGCCGATCACGAGCGCGGTCTGTGCGGTCGAGACGCCGACCGAGGCAAGCACCGCCGCCAGCATGAAAAGCGAGGCCGAGGGTATCGGGGCCGTCCCGAAAGCGGCGAGCGATCCGGTCAGCAGCACGATGCCCAGCATGGGGAGATCGGGTGTCACGCCCAGCGCCTGAAGGCTGAAGACGCTGAGCAGCCCGACATACATCGCCGTCCCGTCCTTGCCGATGCTCGCACCGATCGGAAGCACGGTCGAAGCGACGCCGCGATCGATGTGCATCTTGTCGATCGCGATCCGCAGGGCGACGGGCAAGGTCGCCGCTGAGGATGCGGTGGCGAAGGCCACGGCGAGCGCGTCCACCGCGGCGCGGTAGAACCGGCCCATATGCCGCCTGGCGACCAAGGCGAGCAAGGGCATGTGAACGAGCGCCATCTGCGCGATCACGCCGATGACCACGCACAGGGCCAGCCAGCCGATATTGGCAAACACCGCCACGCCGTTCTGCGCCACCGCCACCGCGATCAGGGAGAAGACCCCGTACGGCGTGAATTCCATCACCAGCGCGACGAGGCGGAACAGGATTCGTGCGGCCGATTGCAGCAGCACGGCGACCGGCCGTCCTTCCTCGCCCGCCAGCACGGTGGCGAAACCGAAGGCGATGGAGAAGAAGATGATCGCGAGCATGTCGCCAGAGACCAGCGCCTCGACCACGTTGACCGGCACGATCCCCATCAGCTGGTCGTAAACCGGCACGGGTTCGCCCAATTGGTATGCCTCGCCATTACCGATCGCTGCGCCCGCGCCCGGCTCGATCAGCAGGCCCATGGCCATCCCGATCATGACCGCGCAGGCGGTGGTGAAGGCGAACAGGGCGACCGTGCGGCCGCCGACCGCGCCCAGTCTGCGCGGATCGGCGAGCGCGGTGACGCCCGACGCGATGCTGATGAAGACGATCGGCACCACCAGCATGCGGATCAGCCGCACGAACAGATCGCCGAGAAAGGCGGTATAGGCGGTCGCCGAGGGAGCGAGCAGGCCGAAGGCGATCCCGGCGATCAGGCCGACCAGCACGCGGCGCCACAGCGCCATCGCCTGCCATCGCCGCAACCATCCCCCCATGCTCATCCCTCCTACCCTGACGCGCCCCAGAATCCGGCACGAGGCGCACGCAGCATGCCGTCTGCCAGCGAGACACCGTCCGGGCGATCTTCGGCCAGCCAGAGCGGGCCGTCCAGATCGACGAACGCGCTATCCGCAGCCAGCGCCAGGGCAGGGGCGATCGAGAGCGACGAGCTGACCATGCACCCGGTCATGAGGCCGAGCCCGCGTTCGCGCGCTCCGTGCGCCAGCTCCAGCGCCGCGGTGAGCCCGCCCGACTTGTCGAGCTTCACATTGGCGACGGCGTACCCGCTCGGCAAACCGTCGAGATCGGCAGCGGTGTGGATTGATTCGTCGGCGGCGATCGGAATGCGCGAGCGGAAACCATCGAGACCCCTGTCCTCTCCCGCAGGAAGCGGTTGTTCGAGCAGGTCGACACGCAATTCGACCATCAGGTCCTGCAATTTCTCCATCTCCCGCATCGACCAGCTTTCGTTGGGATCGACGATCAGGCGCGGATGCGGGGCCGCTTCGCGCACGGCGCGCAATTGTGCGGCGGGATCGCTGGCATCGACCTTGACCTTTATCAGCACCGCATCGGCCAGATCGCGCGCTGCCGCGCCCATCGCGTCGGGCGTGTCGAGGCCGACCGTGAGGGCGGTGGGGATCGGTGGGAGCGGTTCGGCGAGGCCGAGCTCCGCGAAAACGCTCTTTCCCGCCAACTGCGCTTCGAGATCCCAGAGCGCGCAGTCCACCGAATTGCGCGCGGCGCCGGCGGGCATGAGGTCCAGCAGCTCCTCCCGACCGACCCCGGCCTCGATCGCAGAACGCTGCGCTTCGATCGCCGCGAGCGCGCTCGCCACGCTTTCGCCGTAACGCGGATAGGGCACGCCCTCGCCGCGCCCCACGGCACCGTCCTGCGCGATGGCGACCGTCACCACGTCCGCCGCGGTTTTGACCCCGCGCGAGATGCGGAATGGCCGGGCGAGCGGGAGGCTCTCGTGGCGAGCGGAAAGGGTGCGCGGCGGTGTCGCCATCAGGCCCGCTCGGCCCCTTCCATCGGCCCGAGCAGCGCGTCGAGGATCGGCTCCACGCCCATGCGATGCGGATCGATGCACGGCAGGTCGTGTTCGTCCTGCAAGCGCAGGCACAGCGCCAGCGCTTCGTTGGCATCGAGGCTGGAGGTGTTGAGCGCGATGCCGATCATTCGCACGTCGGGGCTGGTCAGCCGCGCGGTCGCCAGGTTGGCCGCGATACATTCGCCGAGAGCGGGCGGGGCGCGGCGGGTCAGCCCGCGCATCACCCGCCGCGTGGGATCGTGGCACATCACCAATGCGGCCGGTTGGGCACCGTGCAGCAACCCCGTCGAAACCCCTGCGAAGGAAGGATGGAACAGCGATCCCTGGCCCTCGATCAGATCCCAGCCATCGTCGTGCCGGGCAGGTGCAAGTTGTTCGATCGCGCCCGAGATGAAGTCCGCCACCACGGCGTCCAGCGGGACGCCCGCGCCCGCCACCAGTATACCCGTCTGCCCGGTCGCACGAAAATCGCAGGCGACGCCGCGCGCCTCCATCCCGCGTTGCAGCGCCAGGGTCGTGTACATCTTGCCGGACGAGCAATCGGTGCCGACCGTCAGCAGCCGGTTGCCCACCCTCGGCTCGCCCGATCCCACCACGAGGTCCGCAGGCGGGTGGCGCACGTCGTGGAGCTGGCGTCCGGTGCGCTCCGCCGCCTCCACCAGTCGCGGCTCGTCCTTCAATCGCCGGTGCAGGCCGGATGCGATGTCGAGGCCGGCCTCCATCGCCGCGATCGCATCCTCGACTATATCCCGGTCGAGCGTGCCCCCCGCATTGACCATGCCAAGCACCATGGTCCGCGCACCGGCCGCTGCGGCTTCTGCGAAGCCCATGCGCGGCAGGTCGAGCGTCAACGTGCAGCGATCGGTACGGAATTCGCCGACGCAGCTTTCCGGTCGGAAGATCGCCAGGCCGCGCGCGGTCTTGATGGCGTAGGGATCGGTCGCATTGCCGAGATACAGAAGATAGGGTGTCGCGATCATAAGTTGCTCGAAAGCCTAAGGGAACGTGATCCTAACCGTCCGGAGGCGGCTTACCCAGCTTGTGCATGACACCGCAGGCATAGCGTCCGGCTATACCGCGTCGATCACGTCCGCGAGCAGATCGAGGAAGTCCGCGCCCGCGCGCGACGGAGGTCGGGTTTGCAGATAGACCGCATTGATGTTGAAGGTGAGCGCGGGTTGCAGGGGGCGGCTGGCAAGCCCCGCTGCGAGCGACGATTCAGCCGTGAAATTGTCCACGATCGCCATGCCGAGGCCCGCCCGCACCAGCGCCGCCGCGATGTAATAGGTCCGGGAGGAGGCACTCTCGGTCAGGGTCACGTCGAGCCGTTCGAGCTCGCTGCGTAGCGATTCCCCGATCGGGCCGTTCTGGATCGGGCTGATGAAATCCCGGCCCACCAGATCGGCGAGGTGCAGGCGCGATGGGGCATCGGGCAGGTCCTCGGGCCGGAACAGCACCACCAGCTCGCCCTCCCCAATCACCTGGTGGGCGACCGGGGCGGCCGGGGGAACCTCGAAACTGATCGCGATATCGGTCTCGCGCTCGTAGAGTTTGCGCACGATCTCGTCGTGATGGAGCGTCTGGAGGTCGAAGCGGATTTCGCCGCGCTTCGCCGTGAACTGCGCTACCGCTTCGGGCAGCGCGCCGAGGCCGAGCGAGGGTAGGGCGGAAATGCGCAGCAGGCTGCCTTCGCCCTGGCGCAGGTTCTGGCAGGCCTGGCGCAGCGAGCGCACGCGGTCCTGGATATCCGATACCTCGCCGAACAGGGTGCGGGCATCCTCGGTGGGGATCAACCGGCCCTTGGTGCGCTCGAACAGGTCCAGCCCGAGCGACTTTTCCGCGTGCCGCAGCACCTTGGTTACGCTGGGCTGCGAGACGTTGAGCGCGCGCGCCGCGGCGCTGACCGTGCCGTGAAGAAACACGGCGTGGAAGACTTCGATCTGGCGCAGATTCATCGGCTGGACGACCTCCTTGGGCGGACACGCATTCGCCGGGGTTATACGCCCGGCAGGCGCGGGATGGCAAAGGGGTGGACGGATCGGCGGCGATCGTAAATGCCTGTCGTGCGCGGATACCCCGTATCATTCCGATGCGGGCCGCATGCCGCGCGCGAGGAGGAGCTTTGCCCATGTCCCCACCCAACAACCGGAGCCTGACTTCGCTCATGGCGCTCGCATGTTCGCTGGCGCTGGGGGCCTGTGCCACCACCGCTCCTCCACCGGTCGATGTCGTGATCAAGGGCGGCACGGTTTACGACGGTAGCGAGGATGCGCCCTTCACCGGCGACGTCGCGATCGCGGGCGATCGGATTGCCTATGTGGGGCCGCCTAGGTCCTTCGCGGCGACACGGGTGATCGAAGCGGGCGGCATGATCGTCGCGCCCGGCTTCATCGATCCCCACACCCATGCGGACATCTTTCTGCGCTCCGACGATCCGGCCGAGCGCGTGAACGCGGCGTGGCTGGCCCAGGGGGCGAGCACGGTCGTGATCGGCGTCGATGGCGGCGGCACGCCCGATGTCGCCGAGGACGCGCGCAAGCTCGCCGCCTCGGGGATAGGCACCAACGTCGTGCCCTTCGTCGGGTTCGGTGCCGTGCGCAGCCGCGTATTGGGCGATGCCGCGCGCGCGCCGGACGAGGCCGAACTCGCCCGGATGAAGGACATGGTGGTAGGCGCGATGTGCGCGGGCGCGACGGGATTCTCGACCGGCCTGTTCTACGCCCCGCAAAGTTTCGCGAGCACGGAAGAGGTGATTGCCCTTGCGCGCGAGGCGGGGAGCCGCGGCGGGCTCTACGACACGCACCAGCGCGACGAATCCTCGTACACGATCGGATTGATGGACTCGAGCCGCGAGGCGATCCGGATCGGCGAGGAAGCAGGCGCGCCGGTCCATTTCGCGCATATCAAGGCGCTGGGCGTGGATGTGCAGGGCAAGGCGCCGGAGCTGATCGCGCTGATCGACGCCGCGCGCGCGCGCGGCGTCGACGTGACCGCCGACCAGTATCCCTGGCTCGCTTCGGGATCGAGTCTCGATGCGTCGCTCCTGCCGCGCTGGGCGGTCGATGGCGGCGGCAGCGCGCTTCTGGCGCGACTCGCCGAGCCGGAGACGGCGGCACGGATCCGCAACGAAATGGAGGAGAACCTGCGGCGCAGGGGCGGGGCGAAATCCCTGTTGCTGACCGCGCCCGCGCGCCCCTGGACCGGTCGCACCCTGGCCCAATACGCGGCGGTGCAGGGCTCCGACCCGGTCGACACCGCGCTGGCGATCATCGCGCAGGTCGTGCGCGAGGGGGGCAGTGGGACCGAGGTCGCATCGTTCAACATGGCACCGGAGGATGTCGAGCTGCTGATGCAGCAACCCTGGGTCGTCACATCGTCCGACGGGTCGCTCGGCCACCCGCGCATGTTCGCCACCTATCCGGAGAAATACCGGACCTATGTGCGCGAGCGGGGGACGATCGACCTCGCGCGGTTCATCCGCCAGTCGACCGGCCAGGTCGCGGATATCTACCGCATCGCGGAGCGGGGCTATCTGAAGCAGGGGTATTTCGCCGATGTCCTGGTGTTCGATCCCGCGAAGTTCGCGCCGCGTGCGACCTATCTCGATCCGCGCGAGCTGAGCGTCGGGGTCGAGGCGCTGTTCGTGAACGGCCGGTCGGCGGTAGAGCACAGCCAAATTACCGGCGAGGCGGCGGGACGGGTGCTGCTGCGGCCCCAACCGGAAAACTGCCCCTAAAGCAAAAGGCTCGCCCGCGGCGCGAACCGCGAGCGAGCCTTTTCTTCACCCTTTACGCCGACCTTAGAATTCGAGCCGGACGCCGACACGGAACGAGCGGCCCAGCAGGTCGCTATACGTGCTGTTCGCAGCCAGCCCGGTTTCGGGCAGGATGATCGGATCGGCATCGAACAGGTTGGTGATGTGGATGAACACCTCCGCATCCCCGCCCATCGTTTCCGCGATCTTGGCCGTGGCGTTGAGGTCCACGTAGAACACCCCGTCGATGCTGTTGTCGCTGGTGGTGCGCGCCGTCGGGGTCGTTGCCGGGCACGAAGCGGTGCATCCGAAGCGGGTGGCCGAATAGCGCCCGCTGCTCACGCCCCGACCGACCGCGGTCAGGCCGAAATCCGGTGTCTGCAGCGAGATCGAGCCACGGTAGAGCCAGTCGGGCGGCCCGCTGCCCGACAGGGTGCCGAGCGAGCTGATCGGTTCGCTGATCCCGTCGTCGGTGATGCTTTCGAGATAGTGCGTCGCGACCGCGCGGAACGACAGCGAGCTGTCCGGCATGCTCAGCAGATCGTACAGCGGCACGCGGTACGACACGTCGAAATCGATGCCTTCGTTCTTCACGACGTTGAAGTTGAAGAAGCTGGCGCGGAAGAACAGGTCGCGCACCCCATCGGGATCCGGGCCGTAGGCGTTGCAGAACTGCTGCACCCCTTCCTGACAGCGGTCGAAGACCGCCTGCGCGCCGTAGGCCCCGATCGCGCCGTCGATCTTGACCTTGTAATAGTCGATCGACGCCATCAGCCCGGGGATGAACCGCGGGGTGAGCACCACGCCGCCGGTCAGCGACTTGCTGATTTCCGGCTCCAGATCGAGGTTGCCCGACAGCACAGCGCGGTAGCTTTGGCCGTTCTCCAACGTGCTGGTGTTGGAGCTGCCCGCCTGGAACAGCTCGTTGAGGTTGGGCGCACGGATGTCGCGCGAATAGGTGCCGCGCAGCCTGATGTCGTCGATCGGCTGCCACGTCGCGCCGACCTTGTAGGTCGTGACATAGCCGGACGTCGAGTAATCGGTCGCGCGTACGGCACCGTTGAAGGTAATGCCGAGACCCAGCGGTACGACCGTTTCGAGATAGGCTTCCTTGACGTTGTAGTCGCCGAAGGTGGGCACATAGTTGCCGACCTGGAACCCGCCCTGGAATTCTTCGGGGACGGAGCCGGACACTTCCTCCTTGCGGTACTCGCCGCCGACCGCGAGGCTGACGTCGCCCGCCCACAGGGTGAACGGGGTGAACGATAGGTTCACGCCCGCCACCGTCTGCTGGAGCTTCTGGTCGCGATAGGGATCGCCGAGGAAGTAGTCGAACGAAGCGGGGTTCGCGACGCCCTGGCCGAACACGTTGAGCGGAATGCATCCGTTGCCGGGGTTGGTCAGCGTGCTGCGGCAGACGATCGTACCCGCGGCCACGCCCGCCGCGTTACCGGCGGGCGCGAACACCGCATCCACCGCATTGGCGAACTCGGTATTCTTGATGATGTCGCGCAGCTGTTCGTGCGAGTTCGTCTCGCCGTACTGAACGTAGGCGTCCCAGATCGCGGGCTTGCCGGCGATGTCGAACGAACCCTCGAACCCGCCGACATAGCGCTGCACGTCGCGCGTGTTGTTGAGCTTGCGGAAGGGTACGTCGGACAGCGTTGTGCCGATGGCGACCGAGGTCACGTCGGCAGGCAGAAGCGAGCCGAGCGCCTGCTGCAGATACGCGTTGTCCCGCGGAATGTTCGCCAGCGGCCCCGACGACGTGCTCGTGAAAAACTGCGGACCCGCGTTGAAGAGGGTTTCCTGCCAGTTGTACGACGCCTCTACGAAAGCGGTCGCCCATGGCGTCACATCGAAGCTGAGGCGACCGAAGACGTTGCGGCGGTCTTCCTCCGCGCCCAGGCCGATGCGGCGGTTGGTGTCGTCCACCAGGTAATCGCCGCCGATCGTGATGGTGCCGGCGTTGGGATAGGTGCCGTAGTCGTAGCGATTGATCGACCCGCCCGGACCGAAATAGATCCCTCTCAGGCTGTTGGGCGTGCCGCCGCGCGAGGCGTTGATGATGCCGCCCGGTGCCGAATTGTTGCGGTTGCCGGGGCCGACCACGAGGAACTGCGGCTGGCCGTTCGTCGCGGTGTAATCGGGGTTGCCGATGATCTGCGGCACGCCGAAGTTCCAGTCGCGGTCGACCGAGAAGATGCCGTCCTGGTGCGACAGCTGTCCGCTGAGGAGCAGGTGTCCGCGTCCTTCGGCGAAGGAGGTGCCGCCCGCAGCGCTGACCTGCCAGGTGAAGCCGTCGCCCTCGTCGGTGATGCCGGTGTTGGCGCTCAGTTTCAGGCCCTGGTAGCGCTTGTCGAGGATGAAGTTGACCACGCCCGCATCCGCATCGGAGCCGTAGGCGGCCGAGGCACCGCCGGTCACGACCTCGACCCGGCTTATCAGCTGCTGGGGGAAGGTGTTGACGTCGACGTACCCCTGTACGGTCGAGGGCACCGTGCGCCGCCCGTCGAGCAGGACGAGCGTACGCTCCAGCCCCAAGTTGCGCAGGTTGATCGTGTTGATGCCCGAAATGCCCGAGCTGATGTTCAAGCGCGAGTTCGACAGCTGCGAACTGCCCGCGACCGAGGGAAGCTGGTTCACGAGGTCGAACAGATTGTTGGTCGGCGCTTCCGACTGGATCTGTTCGGTGCTGATGACCGTCAGCGGCGTCGGGCTGTCGAAGCCGAGGCGCGCGACGCGCGACCCGGTGACGATGATCTCTGTCGAAGGCCGCTCGACCGAATCGACGGTACGCGTGACCGGGTCCTCGTCGTCATCGGTAGCGACGGTCTGTGCCGCAGCCGGAGATGCCAGAAGGCCGATCGCCGCCACACTGGCGAGCGCGTTGCGCCGCGCGAAACAGGAGCGCGAAAAGGCGGAAAGCGTACGAGTCCGCAAAGAAGAGTTCATCGGTAAAGCCCTCATAATTCATCGGGCCGATCGATGCTGCCGCGTGGACCAACCGTTAGGGTTGCGACGCTACGAAGCAGGACCGGCCCTCTTCCCTCGAATGCCAAGGCCGGTTCGCCCGGACCTGGTTTCACGATCGTTCATAATCGGCGGATCGATCTCCGTCCGTGTTATGAACTTGCGCGCCTCTTGCGTGAAAACGGCTAATTATTTTTGGTTTGTGCCTTTCCCCGCAGGATCGAAACTACCGGCAGCCGCGTTCGCGTCAATATGATGACGTGATTGACCTGTGTAGTAGTGTATAAACGCAGGGTATAGGCTGGAAGGAGCCAGGGCGAGCCACCCGGTGCGAGATAGCCCCAGGTTATGGCAGGCGGGCACAACGATATGCATGTCGTCCCGCTCCCCTTCTAGGATCGGGCCTAGTCCTTTTGCAGGCGGAGCAGCTCGATTGACAATTCACTTGCGTCTTCCCGAGTGACGCGGCGGGCGATCCTCCTCGCCTCTGCGGCCCTCGGCATTTTCACGAACCTGCCGGGTGCGGTTGCAGCGAAGTTCAAACCGGGTTCCCGGCGTCCGGGCAAGGGGCTGCGGGACGGGATCGAGATTCTCGAAGATCGCTTCGGCATCCCGCACGTCCGCGCGAATTCGATCCACGATGCCTATTGGGCGCAGGGCTATCTGGTGGCACGCGATCGCCTGTTCCAGCTCGATCTCGACCTGCGGCGGGACATGGGGCGGATGGCGGAGGCGTTTGGCCCATCCTTCGTGCCCGCCGATCGCGCCGCGCGCCTCTTCCATTTTCGCGGCGACCTCGATGCCGAACTGGCCTCCATCCCGCCTGATGTGGTGGATTGCGTGCGCGGGTATTGCGCCGGGATCAATGCGCGGATCGACGAGATCGCGGCGCGGCCCGAACTGGCGCCGCGCGAATACGCGATCCTCGGCATCGCGCCGCTGCGCTGGTCGCTAGCCGACTGCGTGCTGCGCCGCGGTGCGGGCAGCGACGATGCCGACGAGGAAATTCGCCGCGCCATGCTGGCCGCGCGCGGACTGATCGATTTGGAACACTGGCGCGAACCGCTGCGCTTCGACTGGGATTTTACCGTTCCCGAAGGCCTCGACTGCGCGGCGGTGAGCCGCGACGATCTGGGCATCCTGGGCGATCACGATCGCCCGCCCGCCATCGAACCGGCGCTTGTCGCCCGGATCGACAGCGCGCTCGATCGCGAAGGGCGGCGGATCGACCTCGCCGCGCAGGGCAGCAATGCGTGGACCGTCTCGGGATCGCACACGCCCACCGGACGCCCGATCCTGGCCAACGATCCCCATCTGGCGATCGGCGGCTTCAGTCCCCGCCATATCGTCCACCTGACCGCGCCGGGCCTCGACATCATCGGCGCGGGCTATCCGGGCCTGCCCGGCATCATGCAGGGCCATACCGACCGGTTCGCCTTCGGGCGCACGAACTTCCACATCGACCAGACCGACCTGTTCGTGCTGGAAACCCATCCCGACGATCCGGACCTTTATCGCCATAACGGCGAATGGACGCCCTTCGACGTGGTCGAGAACACGGTCGAGGTCGAGGGCCAGGCGGCAGAGCAGGTCACTCTGCGTTATGCCGATGGTCGCCCCGTGATCGCGCAGGACCGGGAGCGGAACCGCGCGATCGCCTTCGCCACGACGAGCATGCTGCCCGGCGCCAATATGCGCTTCGCCATCGTGGCAATCAATCTGGCGAAGGGGTGGGACGGTCTGCGCGAGGCGTTCCGCCTGCACGTATCCCCCACCAATCTGCATTACGCCGATATCGAGGGAAATACCGGCTGGCACGCGATCGGGTTCGCGCCGGTGCGGCAGCGCCATGACGGTCTGTTTCCCGCGCCCGGCGACGGATCCTTCGACTGGACCGGGATACTGAGCGTGGACGACATGCCCAGCCTGTTCAATCCGGCATCCGGCCTGATCGCATCCGCCAATGCCATGAACCTGCCGGCGGATTATCCTTTCGCCGAACGGATCTTGAGCTTCACCTGGTCCGACCCGTTCCGGCAGGACCGGATCTATCAGGTGCTGGGCGAACAGGACATCCATTCGCTCGACGACAGCGAGGCGCTGCTCCACGACACGCTCGCCATTCCCGCCACCGAGCTGATCGCCCTCCTGCCGGAAAATCCTTCGCCGGAAGCACGCGAAGCGGCGGCGATGCTCTCGGGGTGGGACGGCCATCTCGGCGCGGACAGCGGGGCGGCCCTGCTTTACGAAATGGTGATCGCGGCGCTGTCGGAGCGGTTCCACGCAGCGATCATTCCTCCCGAGGCGCAGGATCTGATCTCGCGCGTCAATCTGGACGCGATGCTGACCGCACTCACCACGCTCGATCCGCGACTGGGCAGCGATCCGGCCGAAACGAGAAGAACGCTGATCGAGGGCGCGCTGGTCGATGGGTGGGCAAAGGCGGTCGAACTGGTCGGGCCCGATCCCTCGCAATGGTGCTGGGGTGATCTGCATCGTGTGAACATCGCGCATCCCTTGTCGGACATCGCCGCCATCGCTTCGGACTTCCCGCCGATCGAAGTGGTCGTTCGGGCGGAGACGGCACCACGGTCATGGCGCGCGGGATGCGTGCGGGCGGGGGCTATTCCGTGCGGCACGGCGCCAGCTTCCTCTTCGCCGCCGATGTCGGGAATTGGGACCGGACGCGCTTCCTGCTGCTGCCCGGCCAATCGGCCGATCCCGCCTCGCCCCATTACCGCGATTTCTATGCGCCCTGGCTCGCGGGCGAGATGGTCGAATGGTCCTTCAGCCGCGCCGCGGTGGACGAGGCGGCGGTGAAGCGCTTCACGCTTTCACCGCACTGAGATCAGTTCGCGGCGGCGACCGCCAGAAGCGCGGCATCCATGGCGCCTATGGCCGCGCCTTCGCCGCCGGGCGGGATGTCGTTGGCAAAGGCGGAGAAGACCAGTAATTCGCCGCTTGCCGCCACCATATATCCCGAAAGCGCGCGCGATGCGTTGAGCGAGCCGGTCTTGGCGAAGATGCGCCCGTCGAGCGGGGTTCCGGCGAAGCGCCGTGCAAGAGTCCCGTCCACGCCGCCGACAGGAAGCGTCGCGCGCCAGTTCTTCCCCCAATCCTCGCCAGCCGCCCAGGCGAGCAGGCGTGCGGTGACGCGCGGGCTGACCCGGTTGTAGCTGGACATGCCCGACCCGTCGGCCAGCACGAAGCCATCGCGAGGCTGGCCCGCGGCGGTCATCATATCCGCCAGCGCCAGCTGGGCGTCCGCGATCGACCCGCTGCCCTGCAGCTTCGCGACCCGGCGCAGCATCAATTCGGCATGCAGGTTCTGACTCTGCTTGTTGATCGTGACCATGTCCGCAGCCAGCGCCTCGGGCGGCAATTGCGAGAACATCGTTTCGGGCGGTGCGTGGGTAGCGGGCATTCCCCCGCGGTTTTCGGGATCGTCGTCCGGCGATAGCGGGCGATAGCGCCCGGCGATTTCTCCCGAAACAACGACGCCGCGTGCTTCCAGCAGGCGAGCGAACCGCCAGGCGGCGCGGCGCGCGGGATCGTCCACGCCGAGGCGGTACTGTTCGGGTTCTGCATCCTGGCCGAGCGTTCCGTCCACCACCAGCGTGTCGCTGCCGGGCAGGCGGCGGATATCGAGCGCGTTATCCGACCCCGCGACCGTCCGCGTCCGGTTGTCGATGCGGTAATAGCCATCGCTCTCGATCCTGGCCGGAGCGCCGACACTGCCGGGCATTACCGAGAGAGCGAATTCGTTATCGTCCACCAGCAGCGCGGCGGTGGCGGTGCCATAGCGAAACGGAATGTTGTTCCAGCTCATCCCCGCGCTCCAGCGCTCGTCGGGATACCAGGTCGCATCGCCGATGACGTCGTGGACCCGCCGCGTGCGCGCTGCCACCGCGTCGGCGAGCGTGGCGAGGCACTGGACCTGGCAATCGGGTGCGCTCGACAGGGTCGCCTCGCCGCGCCCTTCCAGTACGATATCGAAGCTTCCGCGCTTCGCGGGTTCGAGACGCACGCCGGTTCCCTCCGCCGCTTGTTGCAGGGCAAGCAGGTTCCGGTAGGCGGCGAGAGTGGTGTAGATCTTGGTATTGGACGCGGGCATGAACCGCGCATCCGGCGCGATGGCCAGGATCTCGGTTCCATCGGGCCGTTGGACAACCAGGCCATAGCGTGTCCCCGCGGGCGCTTCGGACAGGATCGCCTGTATCGAACCCGCAAGCGAGTCGGGTACCGCAGTCGACGCAGTGGCTGGGGGCGAGGGCGAGGTCTGCTGCGCCATGGCCGGCATGGGCAGGGACAGGGCGAGCGTGCAGGCGAGGATGAAACGCATCAGCGATGCTTAGCGCGTGAACGCCGCCGCAACAGCATCTTCCTGCGGCCTTGCGCGCTAGTCCATAACCTGTGGTAATGGCCGCCCTATCGTCATTCCGCGCATCGTCATGGTCATGCGGCTAGGGGAGGGTAACTGCGATGCGAACTGGAGGGCAGGCGATGGTGCGATATTATCTCGGCTTCGATGTCGGCGGCAGCCGCACCCGCGCCCGCTTGATCGACACGGATGGAACGGTGCTCGGCTCGGGTGCCGCCGGGCCGGGCAATACGCGGATGGGTCTCGACAGCGTTCGCGGCGTGCTCGACGAAGCGGGACAGGAAGCAATCGCCACGGCCGGGCTCGACGCGGACGAGATCGGCCATGTGGCGATGGGCGCAGGAATCGCCGGGTTTTCGCGCACCGGTGCGCGCGCCGCGCTCGAGGCGATGGAATTTCCCTACGCGACCACCGCGTTCGCCTCCGACGGGGTGATCGCCAATCTCGGCGCGCATGGTGGAGCCGATGGGGCGATCCTGATCATCGGCACCGGCAGTTCGGCCCATCTCCTCCATGACGGCAAGAGCTTCACGATCGGCGGGTACGGGTTTCCGATATCCGACGAAGGCAGCGGCGCCGCGCTGGGCCTCAGCGCGATGCGGCATGCCCTGCGCGCGCTCGACGGGCGGACCAAGCCCACGCCGCTCAGCAGCGCGGTGACGAAGCGCTTCGGGCACGAGACGCCCCGCGCCATCGCCTGGATGGATGCGGCGCAGCCCGCGGACTACGCCAGCTTCGCGCCCTTGGTGATGGACTTT
Source organism: Erythrobacter sp. 3-20A1M (assembly GCF_018636735.1). Lineage (NCBI taxonomy): Bacteria > Pseudomonadati > Pseudomonadota > Alphaproteobacteria > Sphingomonadales > Erythrobacteraceae > Erythrobacter > Erythrobacter sp. 3-20A1M. The sequence continues at coordinate 2,361,226 of NZ_CP045200.1, forward strand.
GCGGAGGCAGGGGACGAGATCGCCTGCTCGATCGTCGAAGATGCCGCGCAGCATATCGAACGCTTCATCGAAACGATTTTCGAACGCGGTGCGCCGCGCTGCTCGCTGGCGGGCGGCCTCGCGCCGCGCATCCAGCCGTGGCTGAAGGCGCGAACCGTGGCGCGGCTGGTTCCGGCCGAAGGCGATCCGGTCGACGGCGCCCTGTATCTGGCGGGCTATCGCCGGCTGTAGTCGAACAGCCGCCCGCCGATCCAGACGCGGCGAACCCGTAGCGTGTCGTCGAGATGGACGAGGTCGGCGGCCATGCCGGGCGCTATCGTACCGCGCAGGGCGTCCATCCGCAGGAAGCCTGCGGGATTGGCGCTGGCGAGGCGGGATGCGTCGGACAGCGACAGGCCGAGCATGTCGATGGCGTTTCGAAACGCCACATCCATGGTCAGCGCGCTGCCCGCTAGCGTCCCGTCGGCACCGCGCAAGCTACCTTTGTCGACCGCGATCGCACGCCCCTGAAGATCGAACCGCGACATGTCGGTTCCCGCAGGCGGCATCGCGTCTGTTACCAGCATGGCCCCTTCCAGGCCGCGCGCGGCGAGCGCGACGCGCAGGCTGGCGGGATGGACGTGATGCCCGTCCACGATGATCCCGAACCGGCTCGTCCGGTCTTCCAGCGCCGCCCCGACCATGCCCGGCTCGCGCGATCCGAACGGGGTCATAGCGTTGAACAGATGCGTGAACCCGTCGAGCCCTTCTTCCAGCGCACGGCGCGTCGCGGCGTAATCGGCGGTCGAGTGGCCCGCCGCGACCAGCAGCCCGGCCTCGTGCAGCCGCGCGATGGTTCTTGCGGGCACCATTTCCGGGGCCAGCGTGACGAGCCGGACGGCGTTCGACTTTCGCGTTAGAAGTTCGAGCTCGTCGTCGGTTGGCGCACGCACGAAGCGTTCGGCGTGGATGCCGCGGCGTTCGGAATGGATGAACGGCCCTTCGATATGGATGCCCAGAATGCCCGGCACACCCGCTGCGATCGCCGCATCCACCGCTCCGATCGCGCACTGCATCTTCGCCAGATCGTCGCTGATCAATGTCGGCAGCAGGCCGGTGGTCCCGAAACGGCGATGCGCATCGGCGATGGCGGCGATGGTTTCGACAGTGGGTGCGTCGTTGAACAGCACGCCACCGCCGCCGTTGACCTGCGTGTCGATGAAGCCGGGCAAGAGATAGCCGCCTTCGAGATCCAGCGAGCCCAAGGAGCCCGCGCCATCGGTAGAGATTTCGTGGATGAAGCCACCGTCGATCGTCAGGACCGCGTTTTCGTGCACGCGGTCCGACGCGACGATTCGGGCACCGGAAAGGCGGGTTCCGCTCATCGCGTGCGGGTCACTTTGGAAAGATGCGGGGGGTTGTCTGGATCGAGCCCGCGCGTGCGGGCAAGCGCTTCCACGAAACGATAGAAGCTCTGGATCATCGCGATCGCATCCACCGCCGGATCGCCAGACCGGGCGACCGGCAGGGGCACCGCGCTCTCCTCGCTCCCGGTGCACAGGATGGTCGCGCCTCGATCCTTCAGAGCGGCAAGCCGATCGGCAAAGCCTTCCCGAGCCGCATCGCTCGGCGCGAAGGCGAAAACGGGGTCGCCGTCGCGTACCAGCGCCATCGGCCCGTGGGCGACTTCCGCACTGCTGAATGCCTCGCCCTGGATTTGCGCGACCTCCTTGAATTTGAGCGCCGCCTCGGCCGCGATCGGCAGGGTCGACCCGCGCCCGAGGACCAGCAGGCGCTCGATCCGGGCCAGCGGTTCCAGCGCGGCGCTCCAATCCGCGTCCCAGGCGCGTTGCAGGACCGGAGCAAGCTCGTCGAGCGCCCGCTCAAGCCGATCGTCGGACTGCAATTCGGCGACGAGGTCGGCGATCGCGACCAGCGAGGCGATGTAGCTCTTCGTCGCCGCAACGCTCTTCTCCTCGCCCGCATGCAGGGGCAGGAGGATATCGGCCTGCTGTGCCAGAGGCGAAGTCTCGTCGTTTACGAGCGCGACCACGAGAGCGCCTGCTGCGCTGGCGGCGGCAGCGGTCTCGATCAGATCGGGGCTCCGTCCGGATTGCGAGATCGCGATCGCTAGCGTGCCGTTCAGTTTTGGCGAAGTCGCCTCGAAAAGCGTTGCGAGCGAAGGGGCCTGGCTGAGCACCGGTATGCGCAGACGCGTTTCGAACAGATATTTGGCGAAGCTGGCGGCATGGTCCGAGGATCCCCGTGCGATCGTGATTGCGAATGGCGGATCGAGCGTGCGAATGCGCTGTGCCGCCGCCCGCCGTACGTCCCGGTTTTTGTCTCGCTGGAGCGCGATCCGTTCGGGCGCTTCCGCCGCTTCGATAAGCATTTGCGACATTGAAAAATCCCTCAGGGTCATAGCCGCGTCCTATAGGGCAGCGGTGTCGATACAGCTTGGCAATGCGCAACGGTACGCGATACGCCGCCGGGATGAGCACAGAGAGCATCGATCCCGAACTGCAGGAAATCGACCGCTGGCCGCTGGAGCGCGCGGTTGCCGCGATCCTTGCCGGGCAGGGCAGGGCCGTGGCCGCCGTCGCGCGGGTGGACGGGGCGATCGCAGATGCTGCATCGGCTGCGGCGGCGAGACTGGGGGCGAGCGGCCGGATCGCCTATGCGGGCGCGGGCACATCGGGCCGGATCGGCGTGCAGGACGGGGTGGAGCTGAGGCCCACATTCGGCTGGCCGGAGGATCGGCTCGCCTTCTTCCTCGCCGGTGGACCCGATGCGATGATGCGCGCGGTGGAAGGGGCTGAAGACGACGAGGGTGCGGGACGTACCGCGGTAAGTGAGGCCGGATTGGGCGTGGCGGACGTCCTGATCGGCCTGGCGGCGAGCGGACGCACTCCCTTCACGATCGGTGCCGTGCGGGAAGCGCGCGAGCGCGGAGCGCTGACCATCGCCGTCGCAAACAATCCCGGCAGCGCCCTGCTGCAGGCAGGCGAGCACGCGATCCTGCTCGATACCGGAGCGGAAGCGGTCGCGGGATCGACCCGGTTGGGTGCGGGCACCGCTCAGAAAGCGGCGCTGAACGCGCTCTCTACCGCGATCATGCTGAAGCTCGGCCTGGTGTATCGCGGACTGATGGTGAACATGCGCATCAGCAACGCCAAGCTGGAAGGCCGGGCGATCGCGATGATCGAACGGGTCGCGGGCGTCGATGCGGATCGCGCGAAGCATGCCCTGGCGATCGCCGAGGGCGATATTCGCGTCGCCGTGCTGGTGGCGCTCGGACACGATCGCGAAGCGGCCCGGCGCTCGCTGGAAACGGGCGAACCGTTCGACGCCATGGTCGAGCGGCTGCGCGGCTAGCCGCTCAGTAGAACCGCACATCGCTCAGCTCCAGCCAGGCACGCCCGCCAGGCTCGCCGGTCAATTCGAAGCGGAGCGCCCGCAGGCGTTCGAGATCGAGTTGCGCCTCGCCGCTCGTGGCGAACGCAGCGAAGGGCAGGTGGATTGTCTGCTCCTCGGCCCCCGCAGTGAAATCGGTCCGGAACCAGTCCCGCCCGTTCAGGCCATAGCTTTCGAGGCGCAGGCGGTAGGTCCCGGCACCCCGCGCGGTGAACTCTATGCCCGTGAACCGGCTGGCATCGGCGGGCAGAACCGCGCCCTTCGTCAGAGGCAGAACGAGCTGTGCAAAAGGCTTCGCGCTGGCACCGAACGTCGCCAGGCTGAAGATCGGATGGTCGCCCGTGGGGCCGTGGCGATGGACGAACGCGATATCGCTGTGGTCGTTGCCCGCATCGGTCGAATCGACCGGCAGGGTGTCGAGATCGGTTCGCCCGTCCGCGCGCGCGCCGGTGAGGATCGGGCCGGGCATGCGGACCGTCGGCAGCGGCGTCATCGCCGGATCGTCGCGCCGGGCGCGCAGCTGCACCAACGGCACTTCGCGGCCCGCTTTCCACACCCGCGCCACTTTCCAGAGGTCGGTGATGTCCTCGTCCGGTCGCCCGTCGACCAGCACGAGATCGGCGCGCTTGCCGACCTCGATTGTGCCGTGATCGTCACCCTGTCCCATGATCTGCGCGCTGGTGCGGGTGGCCGCGATCAGCGCCTCGGCGGGGGTGAAGCCGAGCTGGACCAGCCAGCCGATCTCACGGATCGTGGAACTGCCGTGATAGACGCCGCTGATCCCCGCATCGGTTCCGACGCCTATCGGAATGCCGGCGTCGTGCATCGTCCGCAGATTGGCTTTCAGAACGCCCCATCGGCTGGACACTTCGGCATCGACGACGCGATTGCCGCGCGCGGCCCGCGCCGCTTCGCGCGCGCGTTCCGGAGAGGAGAGCACCGCTTCTTCCGCGTCCGAAATGGTGCGGACATCGCTTGGCTCGTAGACGACCAGCGTCGAAACATAGGCCGTGCCCTGTTTGCGCATCAGGTCGATCACTTCCCGGTCGGCCGGCCTATCCCCGATCCCGTGCACGACCGCGTCGACGCCCGCCGCAGCGGCAACCTTCGCGCCCTCCAGCGTCACCGTATGCGTCACCACCGGCGTGCCGCGCGCATGGGCATCGGAAACGATCGCGGCGAGGGTTTCGGTGTTCATGGAATTGAGGTCGGGCCCGCGATTGTAGCGCCAGCCATCGGCGAAAACCTTCACCACGTCGGGCCGATAGGGCAGGGCGCGATCCATGATCAAATGCGCGGCGCGTGGGCTTGCAGCCTTCATCGTGAAGAAGTCGCCCCAGCCGTATTCGGTGCCGTGTCCGCCCGGCACGCCCGCGCGGACCGCAAGGTTGAGATGCGGTGCCCAGATCGCGTCCGGTCCGCTCGTCATCGCGCGGATCGGCTCGAGCATTTCGGCGGACAGCGAATAATCGTTCACCGTGGTGACGCCGTTGACGAGGTAGGCCGCCCAGGCCTTCGCCATGTCCTCCGGCGCGGAATAGGCGGGCGAGCGTAGATGGGTGTGGAGATCGTGCAGGCCGGGTATCAGCGTCCGGCCCTTCGCATCGACCACACGCGCGCCGCGCGGACGCCGAATGTGCGGGGCGACCTGCGCGATCGTGCCGCCGCGGATCAGGACGTCGCCGCGAAACGCGGGTGTGCCCGTGGCATCGAAGATACGCGCGTCGCGGATCAGCGTCACGTCGTCCTGCCGCGCGTCGGCGGGCAACACGGTGACGCCGATTACCAGCGCCGCGATCAGGGCGAACAGGGCGCGGATCATCGGGACGGTTCTAGCTTGCGCTCGAAGAAATCGCCCGACGCTTCGAGCGCGGTCAGCCAGCTGGCGTAACGGAAGAAATCGTGGCGTTCGTTCGGCAGCGCCAGTTCCTCGAAAGGGACGCCGCGCGCGGTGAGTTCGCGCGCCAGCAGCAGCGACTGGCGATAGTCGACATTGCGATCGTCGTCTCCATGGACGATCAGGACGGGGGAACGCCATTCATCGATCGCGCCCATCGGCGAGCTGTCCCATTGCAGGCGTTGAATGGCGAGCACCTCGTCCGGCGCATAGGAGTCGGGGACCGAGCGCACCATGGCATGCACCCCGTGCAGGTCGACGCCCGCGGCGAACAGGTCGCTGTCGCGCGCGAGGGCGAGGGCGGTGAGATAGCCGCCCCAGCTTCCGCCCCAGATGCCGATCCGCGCTGGATCGACGCCGGGCCGCGCCGCGAGCCACCGCGCGCCTGCCACGATGTCGCGATATTCCGACGCTCCATCGCGCCCGGTGCCGGGCGCTTCGCGGAAGGCGCGTCCGTAATTGGTGCCACTGCGGTAATTGACCGACAGGACATCGTAGCCCGCCGCTGCGAATTCCTGATTCCGGATATAGGTATTGTGGTAATAGAAATACGGGTGGAAGGCGGCGACCATTTGCCGCCGCGGGCCCCCGTGGGCGAAGATCAGGGCCGGTCGCGCTCCGTTACCCACGCCCCGGAAATATTGGCCATGCACAACCGTACCGTCCTCCGCCGTGAAGGTGACGTTTTCCGGTGCGGGATAGCCCGCGATCGTCGGCTTGCGGCCGAGCGGCTCCATTCCCTCGACGAGAACCATGTGCGCAGGGGACCGGGCGTCGGTCACCGTCGCGGCCAGCCGCTCGCCACCATAGGTGGGGAAGAAGGCGTACTGCCCGTCGCCGGTAAGGCGCTTTGTCTGTCCGCTCGCGATATCGGCTTGCCACAGGGTGCGGCTGTCGAGATTGCCGGGGTTCGCGGAATAGATCACGCCGTGCCCATCCGGGGTGGGCACGAAATTCTCGACCTCGTTTGCATCCGGCGTCAGGTCGCGCGCTGGGCCGCCCGCCGCGGGCACCGCCAAGACATGGAGCCAGCCGCTGCCTTCGTACGGAAACAGGAGATGGCCGGACGCGGTCCAGAACAGGTTGCGCCCGCGTGTGCCGTAATATTGACCGCCGTCGCCTTCGGGCGCGGACCATGCAATGCGAACCGCTCCGGTCGCGATGTCGGCGACGCGCACCGACCAGAAGGATTTGCGGCTGTCGGCGAAGCGGGCGGGCGGATCGCGGAACTGGATGAAGGCGACCGAACCACCGTCGGGCGAAAATACCGGGTCGCTCGAATAGCCGAGCGTCGCGCCCAGATAGCGCAGGTTGCTTTGCGCCACGTCGATCACGCCGACGACGCTGTGGCCGGAGCGCGATTCGAGGAACAGGACCTTCGATCCGTCGGGCGACCAGCTGAAATCGCCTGCGTTGCCGCGCAGATCGGCGATCCGCCGCGCGTCTTCCTCGCCCGCCCGGACCATGATCGACCCGGCGCGGGTGAACAGCAACTTGCGCCCATCGGGGGAAAATACCGGATCGTGACCCTGCCCCATCGGGCTCGGCGGTGAAACGGAAGAGAGGTCCGCGAAGAACACGGTCTGGTTCGGTGCCTCGACGCGTTGGGCGGTGTTGGGCAGGCCGTCGTCGGGAAAGGATGCATCGCCGCCGCGCACGAAAGCGAGCCGCGTTCCGTCCGGCGACAATGCCAGGCCGTAAATCTCGATCCCGTCGTCTTCGCGATAATCGGTCACCTGGCGCGGCGCTTCCCCTGCGCGCGCGACCATCACGTTGCGCACGCCGCGCGTATTTTCCACCCACGCGAAGACCGGTGCCAGCTCCGCGCCGACGAGCCCCGAGGCGAAGGGTATGGCAAGTCGTTCCGCCAGCAGATCGGCGCTCTGGGCGTTCGCTGCTCGATCCGGCACATCGACCTGCGCCAGTGCAGGGCCGGGCGACAGGAGTAGCGCCGTCAGGACAAGGAAAAGCGATCGCATGACGGCTTGCCTAGGGCGCTCCATAGGTTCGTGACAAGCGCAGCGATCCCGCCGCATGCCAACGGGTTATAGGCGGGGGCAAAGGGCGCATGGAACGCCCGAAGCCCGGTTATTTCCGGCCATCCCATGCTTCCACCACCGCGCGCCCTACCGCCGGTCGCAATTCGTGGATGGCTCGGTCGCGATGGCGGGTGGGATGAACGCGATTGGTCAGCAGCGTCCAGGTCATCTCCCGCTCGAAATCGATCCACAGGCCGGTGCCGGTGAAGCCGGTATGCCCGATCGTCGTGCGCGAGCACGCTTCCCCGCCCGACCAGCCGCCATAGGGCAATTCCCATCCATGCGTGCGGTGGTGGAATTGCGAGGTGCGGATGAGGCGTAGCGATTCAGGCGACAGCACCTCGCCCGCCATCAGCGCGCGCGCGAATTCCAGGACGCCGTCCACCGTACCGAACAGTCCCGCATGGCCGGGCGCGCCGCCCAGGGCCGCCGCGTTCTCGTCATGCACCTCGCCCTTCAGGATGCGGTTGCGCCAGGTGCAGAATTCCGTCGCGACTGCCGGCCCCGGAGGCGGCCCGTAGGACAACCCGTCGCCGAGCGGCCAGTCCGACAGCGGTGCGCCCGTGATCCGTTCCACCGCGATCCCGAGCAGGATGAAATTGATGTCGGAATAGACCGGCGAGCCATGCTCCCACGCGCGTTGCAGGACGAAGGCGCGCATGCGCAAGGGGTCGTCGCCATAGGTGTAGATCGGGAAAACGGCGGGCAGGAAGGTCTGATGCGCGAGACATTGGCGAAAGGTGATCCGCCGTTCCGGCGCATGTTCGACATCGTATTGCCGCAGGTCGGGGATTGCGCTCGTCAGCGGCGCGTCGAGATCGAGGCGGCCTTGTTCGGCTAGGGTCAACACCATCGTGGTGGTGGCGATGGTCTTGGAAACCGAGGCCAGATCGAACCAGTGGCCACGCGTGAGGGGCTCGGGTTCGGGCGTAGTCGCGGCATTACCGGCGAACGCGACCGCGCTCGTGCCGTCCGCACCGATGACCCCCAATGCGGCGCAGGGCATCCGCCCTTCCTCGACCATGCGGCGGGCGGGGGCGAAAGCGTGTTCTATATCCATCATGCGGCCTCCACCGGCCCGGCGCTCGGCCCGCGCGAGCGAATTCGCGCGAGGAAGGGAAGGAAGACGATAGCGGCAATACTCGCCGCGCCCGTCAGAGCGAAGAACCCGTCATAGCCGATCACCTGCTGCATTTCGCCCGAAGTTCCTGCCAGCAGCCGCGCGAGCAGGAAGGCGAAGCCCGACAGGAAGGCGTATTGCGCCGCCGGGAAGCGCGGGTTCACCAGCATCGAGAGATAGACCACGAAAACCGCCCCCGCGAGCCCGTTGCCGAGCTGGTCGACGGCGACGCTGGCGTACAGCACCCAACCTTCGGGCGGTTGCCACCACAACCAGACATAGACCCAATTGCCCAGCGCCGCGACCAGCGCGCCTGCCGCGAGAGCCCAGGACAAGCGCCATCTCGCGGCCATCCAACTGCCCAGAGCGACACCGATCATGCTCGCCGGCAAAGCGATTGCGCCATCGGCGATGCCGATCTGGTCCAGCGAATAGCCGCGCGCGTCCCACATCGGATGCGATAGCGTCAGCGCCAGCACGTCGCCGACGCGGTAGAGCGAAACGAATCCTAGCACGACCAGCGTGGCGAAGCCGTAGCGCCAGAAGATGTCGACGAAGGGCCCAAGGGTCGTCGAGCTTAGCAGCGGCGCATCGCTCGGCAGGCGCTTGATCCGCGGCAGGGCCGCCGCGAGCAGCGCGAAGGGCGCGAGAGCGATCGCGATCACGGCAGGGGTCAGATTGGTCTCCGGATCGATCCCCGCGCCCGCCAGCATGCGCAAGGCGAGCCAGCCGACCACGGCGACGATCGCGCAGGACGCGGCGAGGATCACCGCCCCGATCGCCACGCCCGTCCCGAGCGCATGCCAGCGCGCACCGTCGGTGCCGGGCTCGCGACCGGTCAGCGCCAGCACCGGAAAGGGAGCAAACGCGGCCAGCGCGATCGCGAGATAGGCGATCGTCCAGTCCGCGCGCGCCGCGATCAGCACCGCGCCGCTGCCCGCCGCGACCATCGCGCTGCGATAGCCCCAGAGATTGGCCGCCACGATCGGGGCCTGCGCCTCCTGGGTCGGGGCCAGTTCGATACGCCAGCCGTCCGCCGCGACCTCCAGCGTGGTGGTCCAGAAGGCGAGCAGGATTGCGAACAGCGCGACCAGGGCGAGATCGGTGTCGTCGCTGGTGAAGGCCATGCCCACCATCGCGGCGAAGATGCCGAGCTGTGATAGCATGATCCATCCGCGCCGCTTGCCCCAGAACCGCGAGAACCCGGGCACCGAGAACCGGTCGAGCAGCGGCGACCAGAGGAACTTGAAGGTCGGCAGCAGCGCCACCCACGCGAAATAGCCGATGGTCACGATGTCGATGTCGTGCCGCGCCAGCCTCAGCAGCAGCACCGCATTGAACATGAAGAAGGGCAGGCCGGCCGAAAAACCGAGCAGGAGATAGAGCGGCAGGATGCGGGTGCGAAGCTTCCGCCCGCCATCGTAATCGGTGGTCACGTCCAAACGATTTGCTCCCCAGGCTCGATATCGCTGCTGGCCCTTACCCGGCACACGCTTATCGATTGCGGCGATCGATGGGGAGGGGGGAGCGATAGACCGAAGTTATAGGAGCCTTGCAGGCTCGATCGTTGGCGTAACGCTGAATTGGTCGGGGAGACAGGATTCGAACCTGCGACATCCTGCTCCCAAAGCAGGCGCGCTACCGGGCTGCGCTACTCCCCGACCGGGCGCTCGCCTTAGGTTCTCGTAGGGTTGGAGGCAAGGCCGAACCTGTCGGCTGCGGACCGCATTTGTCCAGCGAACGGGCCGCACGACAGGGAGTTGTTTCTCAACAGGATCTGCGGGGAATCCCGTAAAGACGACAGGGGATGGTGAAGGCATGCACGCCCCATGGAACTCCTGTCGGGATCGACGGCGATCGGCCGTATCGAGAGATTTCTCACCAAGGCTGCTGCCTCTGCCGGCGGTCTTGCCCAGCGGGGGCGTGCGAGCGCGGGCCATCGGTGCCCGGATTTCGAACCTTCTTGCAGCATGGAAGACCCATGCTCGAATTGCCGCGCCGACGAGCAGTGGTAGCCTGAACCCCTGCCGTTCTGCAGCTTTGCGGCGGGCGGCACCGTTTGCGATCGAAGGGGAATGCACGCGCAGCGCCGTGGTGGGCCCGGCAGGATTCGAACCCGCGACCTAGCCGTTATGAGCGGCCAGCTCTAACCGCTGAGCTACAGGCCCATGCCCGGCACGCGCGTGCCGCGCGCAGGTAGCTTGCCGGGTAGGGAAGGGCAAGCGTGGCGGAATTATCGGTCCATTTTCGCGGCGAGTTCCGCGACCGTCAAGATTCCTCTTCGGTATCGACCGTCAGAAGGGCGCGCGGCTTCGAACCGGCAGGAGAGCGGACGCAGGCTTCGCCTGGCGGCGGTTCGCGCATCGATCGCATTTTGGTGCCGCGCCCCCCTTTCGCCCCGGCGGAAGGTCACGCTCTCGCGACGCCCTCTCGCATCGGGTCCACCCCAGGTTCGCCCTGGGACCGGGTCGATAGCGGCAGTTCGAGCACCAGCTTGGACCCGGCCGCGCGCAATGCGCCGCTCGCCGCCTCGGCTTCCGCGCGTGCCAGCCGCAGCGTGAAACCAGCCCCAAAAATGCCCGCGCTGACAGGGCCGCCGGCGGTTTTCGCCTTGGCCTCGAATATCGTTTCCGCCGCATTCTTCCGTCCGGGAAGCGAGCATTTCAGTCGGGCCATATGCTTCTTGCGCTGTAGCGAAACCCGCGCGCGTTGCCCCGGTGCCAGCGATCCCGCCAGGGTCGCCAGAATCCTCCACACCATCGCCTCGGCTTCCTCGCGCCCGATGGCGACGGAGATGTCGGGGGCTATGGTGATATCGAGCCCCGCATCGCGCCGCGCCAGGATCGTGTCCAGCTGGCGGCCCTGCCCCTCCACGATGGACGAAAGGTCGGCTTCACCGCTTTCCAGGGCCTGCTCTCCGCCCTCGAGCTTCGCCAGTCGGTCGAGTTCGTCGAACCCGGCCAGAATGCGCGCGCCATCCCCGGCGATGCTCGCCGCATGCGCGCGGTATTCGTGCGGGACCGTGCCGAACATCTGCTGCTGGAGTATCTCGGCAAAGCCTTGAATCGCGTTTACGGGCGTGCGAAGTTCGTGAAGCAGCTGACGCAGTCGATCGCTCCTGCTGTCGCTCTCCGTCACTGGCGACACGCTGTGAATGGGGCGACGGAAACGCCCCGCATATCCTTCGAAGCTGCCGTCGTCCGGGGAGAAGCGCGGTCGGGCGTCCAGAATCCATTTTCCGGCCAAGGCCGGAGCTCCCGGCAGCTCCAGTTCGATCGTTTCCAAGGCTCGCCGCCGGCGCGCCAGATCCCGGGCCGCTATGGGTAGCAGGCGATCGAGAGTGGCGTACTGAATCATCGGCGCGGCGCGATCCTCGGCCCAGTCGATCGCCAACTGCGCATCGGTGGTAAAGGCGAAGCCGGGCAGCGCAGCGGTCTCGCGCCCCTCGTTGTTTTCGCCCAGAGGAAGCCGAGGAGTGTCCGCTCTTTCGTTATCGCCTGCGACATTGCGCGCGGCGCGCGATTGGCGGAACGTTTCGATCCGTTGCCGCAGGGCACCTATCTCGCTCGCATCGCGCAGCGGCGGATCGGCGTCGTTGGCGGCGATCGGCTTAATCCCCAATCCCGCAGCCGGTTCGCGAAGGTCGGGTTCCGCGCTGGCCGCCGCAGGTTCGGGAAGCGGGGGCTGGGGCAGCGCGCGGTCGTGGATGCCGAGCCGATCGAGCAGGATCATCGCCCGTTCCGGCAAGCCGCGCCGCAGACGCAGGAATCCACGCGCGCGCACCGGCAGGCGGGGGATCAAAGCCTCCCACCCGGACGAATCGAGCGCCGCTGCCTCTAGCGCGGCGGATGCGACCGCCGGCTCGTGCCCCGCCATGTGGCAAACGATGCGGGGATGGGCCAGCCGGGTCCCCGGCTCGCGCAGAATCGCGGCGCGCTCCTCGGCAGGGATCGATTCGGCCAGCTGGTCGAGCCGGACCCAGGCCGCGTCCAGCTGCGACGGTTCCGGCGCGGCGTGCGGGCGCGACAGCAGGTCGACAAGCTGGCGAAACTGGGTGCGCGCGACTGCCCCGGCCCCTGCGCTCTGGCGCAGTACGGTGGCGAGACGGTCGTCGAATTGCATAACGGGGGCGCGGGTCCTGCGGCGATGGCGAAGCGCGCTGGCCTCGTCCGGTCAAGATTGAAGCTCTCTTTACCAACCAACGTTCCGCTATGGCAGCGCGTAAACTCGCCGCGTTGCAAAGCGGGACAATTGCTTGCATGTATAATTATATTATGCTGGGATGTTGAGATCGATTGGGATCATTTCCCAGTGTGGAAAGCAAGATATCAACAGGGGAGGGGCGCTGGGCATGGCAACGCTCGACGATATCGATCGCCGTTTGCTGGACGAGCTCCAGTCGGAAGGGCGCATCACGAATGTGGAACTCGCACAGCGCGTCGGGCTGACCGCACCGCCGTGCCTGCGGCGGGTGCGGGCCCTGGAGGAGCAGGGGGTCATCCGCGGCTATCATGCCGAACTGGAGCCGTCCAAGCTGGGTTTCGCGATCACGGTGTTCGCTATGGTCAGCCTGAAGAGTCAGGCCGAAAGCGCGCTGCGGGAATTCGAGGAGCATATGCGCGAATTGCCAGAGGTGCGCGAGTGCCACATGCTCAACGGCGAGATCGATTTCATCCTCAAGATCGTCAGCCGCGACCTGCAAAGCTTCCAGGAATTCCTCACCAGCAAGCTCACCCCAGCGCCGAATGTGGGCAGCGTGAAGACCTCGCTCACCATCCGGACCAGCAAGCACGAACCCGGCGTTCCGCTCTAGGCCGGGCAGGGGCGGCGGTCGGCAGCGCGGTACGGCCCAGCCGACGTCACCTTTTCGTGTCGCGAGAACGCTCCGGTAGCGCGAACTTGACATCGACCGTGCAGCCGACGCGCGGCGCGTCGGACCGGTCGAGCCGTGCTCGCGGCAGGAAGCGCATGGCCGCTTCGCCGAACGCTTCGGCGGGCTGGCTCTCCACGACTTCGATATCGCCGATCTCGCCCCACGGCGCGGCCGAGAAGCGCAGTCGCACGATGCCTTCGATCGAGCGCTGGGAGAACGTGCGGGGAAAATACGGCTTGAGTTCCGGCATGTAGGCGAAACGCACGTCCGGGCAATCGTTTTTCGGTGAGTCAGGATCGAGCGGTGGGGGCGGGAGGGGGTTCCGCGGCGCGCTCCAGTAGCCATAGGCACATCCCGTGCGCGCCTCCCCCGGTTGGAAGCGCCATTGCGCCATGACGCGCTTGCCCACTTGCGTGAAAGCCGCATTGCCGCTGGTGAAGGGCGCTTCGATATTGCGTGGGCGCCCAGCTGAATCGACCCAATAGGTCATGGCGACAAAGTCCAGCGCACCCGGCTCTACCGGCACCCGATCGAAATCGGGTTGTGCGCGAACCAGCCATCTCGGCGGTCCTGCCTCGCAATTGCCGCCCGGGTTCGCGATCAGAGCATGCGTTTCGAGGCGAGGGCGATCGCGGGTCGGTATCGCCCAGTACCGAGCGGCGAGCGCGCGCGGAATCTGATCGTGGGGATAGTACCGGGCAACGATCCGGGCCGTGCACGCCTGTCGGGACGTCCCGGCAGCGAACCGAGTGGCGGCAAGGGCGGGAGCGATGTCGTCGCCATAGGTGCCATCCGGCAGACGGATCGAAATCGTGCGACCCTGCGCATCGATGGCGAAGCCGACGGTCTGGACCTGGCTGTCCCTCTCTAGCCAAGCTTCCGCACTCATCGCGAGCGGCAGGATCGCGGCCTGCCGAACCGGGTTCACCGCAGTGCCAGCGCAAGTGTAGCCTTCGAATTCGAAATTGATCAGTCCGCGGGTATCGACCCCTTCGCGGGCGACAGCCACCGGGGGCGGAGGCGGAACGGATCCCAGCAGGGCCGCAAATAGGGGAAGCAGCATGGCAATCCTCCTGTCGTGCCGGCGCGGGTCAGGTGACCGGCGCGCCGGTCAAGAAGATTAGCGCTCCTTCAGCCATTCCTCCAGCCATTTGATCGAGTACGCTCCGTCGAGCACGTCAGGCTGGCGCAGCAGTTCCTCGTGCAGGGGGATGCTGGTCTTCACCCCCTCGACCACCATTTCCTCCAGCGCGCGCTTCAGCCGCATGATGCAGCGTTCGCGGGTGCGGCCATAGACGATCAGCTTGGCGATCATGCTGTCGTAATAGGGCGGGATCGAATAGCCGGCATAAAGCCCGCTATCGACGCGCACATGCATGCCGCCCGCGGCGTGATAGGCGCTGACCTTCCCCGGGCTCGGCGCGAAGGTGAACGGGTCCTCGGCGTTGATCCGGCATTCGATGGCGTGGCCCTCGAAGCGGATGTCTTCCTGCTTGCAGGACAGCTCCTTGCCATCGGCGATGCGGATCTGTTCGCGCACCAGGTCCATGCCGGTGATCATCTCGGTCACCGGATGTTCGACCTGCAGGCGCGTGTTCATTTCGATGAAGTAGAACTCGCCGTTTTCCCACAGGAACTCGATCGTGCCCGCACCGCGATAGCCCATGTCGCGCATCGCGCTGGCGCAGACCTCGCCCATGCGCGCCCGTTCCTCGGCGGAGATGACGGGCGAGGGCGCCTCCTCCAGCACCTTCTGGTGGCGGCGCTGGAGCGAGCAGTCGCGCTCCCCCAGATGCACCGCGCCGCCGCGTCCGTCGCCGAACACCTGGAATTCGATGTGGCGCGGATTGCCGAGATATTTTTCGATATAGACGGTCGCATCGCCGAAGGCGGCCTTCGCTTCGCTGCCCGCCTGTTTCATCAGGGTTTCGAGCGTGTCCTCGCTCTCGCACACCTTCATTCCGCGACCGCCGCCGCCGCTCGCCGCCTTGATGATGACGGGATAGCCGATCTCGGCCGCGATGGCGCGCGCTTCCTCGACCTCGGACACGGCGCCGTCGCTGCCGGGCACCAGCGGCAGGCCCAGCTTGCCGGCGGTGCGCTTCGCCTCGACCTTGTCGCCCATGGTCCGGATATGCTCGGGCTTCGGCCCGATCCAGGTGATGTCGTGCGCCTCCACGATCTCCGCGAACTTCGCGTTTTCCGACAGGAAGCCGTAGCCGGGGTGGATCGCGTCGGCATGCGCGATCTCGGCGGCCGAGATGATATTGGCGATGTTGAGATAGCTGTCGGTCGCGGGCGGCGGGCCGATGCACACGGCATGGTCGGCCAGCCGGACATGCATCGCGTCGGCATCGGCGGTGGAATGCACCGCCACCGTCTCGATGCCCATCTCCTTCGCCGCGCGATGGATGCGCAGCGCGATCTCGCCGCGATTGGCAATCAGGATGCGGGAAATGGCCATGGGTCTTCCCGCGTCAGCCGATCACGACCAGCGGCTGGTCGAATTCGACCGGCTGGGCGTTCGCGACGAGGATCTGCTTCACCGTGCCGGAGCGGTCGGCGGTGATCGGGTTCATCACCTTCATCGCCTCGACGATGACGAGCGTGTCCCCTTCCTTCACCGACTGACCGACCGAGATGAAGTCGGCCGCACCCGGTTCGGCGGCGAGATAGACGGTCCCGACCATGGGCGACTTGACCGCGCCGGCGATGTCCGCCGCCGCAGCGTCGGCTCCACTTTCGGCAGCCTGAGGAGGCGCGGAAGCCGCCGGAGCGGCCTGCGGCGCGGGTGCCATCGGCGCAGGAGGCGCGTAGCTCTGTACGCTGCCGCCGCGCGCGACCCGCAGTTTGCGATCGCCGTCCTCGACCTCGATCTCGCTCAGCCCGGTTTCGGCGAGCAGCTCGGCCAGTTCGCGCACCAGGTCAACATCCACATCCATGCCGGGCTTGCGGCCGGAAGAGCGCTTGGTATCAGCCATGTACGTCCTTCGATTACTTGGAAGCGCCCGCGTATGCGCGGCACCGCTCTCGCTTGCAAGGGGGGTCAGAGCGTTGCGGCATGTTCCAGCGCCTCGATATAGCCATCGCCCCCGCGCCCCTGAATGGTTTGCACGGCCCCCATGCCCACATAGGACAGATGGCGGAATTCCTCGCGCTGGCGGGGGTCGGAAAGGTGAACCTCGATCACCGGGACGCCGATGGCCTTGATTGCATCGAGGAGGGCGATCGAGGTGTGGGTATAGGCTGCGGCGTTGAGGATTACGGCCCGTGCCTTCGCCGCGCGCGCCTCGTGCAGCCAGTCGACCAGCACGCCTTCGTGATTGGTCTGGCGAAAGTCCACGGCGAGGCCGAGCCGCTCGCCTGCCTCGTGACACCGCGCCTCCAGATCGGTGAGCGTCTCATGCCCGTAGATATCGGGCTCGCGCGTGCCGAGCAGGTTGAGATTGGGGCCGTTGAGGATGAAGACGGTGTCCATGGTGGGGGCTTACCCGGTCCGGCGCGGGGTGCAAGCGCCGGACCGGGAGGCCACCGCAGATTGGCAGCGAATCCTACACGATGGAACACATGGAACAGTGTTCTGGGGCTATTTCTCGACCCCCTTCACCTTACCCCACTGGCGCATGGCGGTGTAGCCGAGATAGCCGGTGCCGAAGAGGGCGTAGAGCGGTTCCGGCAGGCCGTTGAGATAGGCGTTCATGCCATCCGCAATGGCCCGCGCGGTGCCGGGCGTAAACGCCGCGAGTATCCCCATCGGCATGGCGAAGAGCAGGAGCGCGTACATGACATAGAGGAAACTCGGCCGCGCCCGGCTGGTCCACGGATCGCGCGAGTTGGCTTCCGCGACGATTGCCGACAGCTGCGCCTCGAACACGCGCAACTCCTGCGTGCCCTGCAGCTGGAGGAGTTCAAGCTTGGCGCGTTCGCGCGCGTCCTTGTCGGGGATGATGCGATCGATGATCGAGGCGACCGGACCGATGAGCGATTCGATGATCGGCATTGTTTCAACCTTTCTCTGGTTTCCAAGGGGTCACCGGAATAACCAAATAGGTTGGTGTAGGAAAACGGGGTGGGAAACGACGGGCAGGTTCGCCGCGCGCACGAAGTTCGGCCATCCCGCCGTGCGGTGGGTGGCTCTCGTGGTATCGTAAGGGGAAATCCACTGGTCGGGACGACTGGATTCGAACCAGCGACCCCCACACCCCCAGTGTGATGCGCTACCAGGCTGCGCTACGTCCCGAGCAGTGGAGGCGCGCCTATAGGGGCGGGTTCGCAGCATGGCAAGCGCTGCCTCGCATTGGCGCGCGGTCCCCCCTTCACGCCCCCCACGCACGGACAGATTGCTACCGTGCGGCAATGTTGCTAGGCGCGCGGCGTCGAACGGCTTTCGTATCACGCGAGGGCCAGCGCGGGGCCCGCATCCGAGATAACGGCGTGCGGGGCTCGCGCCGTTTTGCATATCGTCACAGGCTGAACACGCGAATGTCCTTTCTTCTCACTGCCGCAGCAGGCGCCCCGCCGGGGTGGATGCAGTTTCTCCCCCTCGTCGCGATGGGCCTCATCTTCTGGTTCCTGATCATCCGTCCGCAGATGAAGCGGCAGAAGGAGCATCAGGCGAAGGTTCAGGGGCTGAAGAAGGGGGACCAGGTCGTGACCGCGGGCGGGCTGCTGGGCCGGATCGTGAAAGTCGACGACGACTATGTCGAAGTCGAACTGGCGCAGGGCGTGCGGGTCAAGGCCGTGCGCGCGACCATCGGCGATGTGATCCAGCCGGGCGGCAAGCCCGCGAACGACTGACGGACGGACCACGCCAATGCTCGAATTTCCGCGCTGGAAGAAGATCTGGCTATGGGCGATCACCATCCTGGTGATGCTCGCCGCGGTGCCCTCGCTCGCGTCGCTCACCGGCACGCGCTGGCCCGCCTCGCTGCCCGACCCGACCGTCAATCTGGGCCTCGACCTCGCGGGCGGTAGCCACATCCTGCTGGAAGCGGATGCGAAGCAGGTCGCCCGCCAGCGGCTCCAGAACATGGAAGAGGCGGTGCGCACCGCGATGCGCGATGCGGAGCCCGCGATCGGCATCGGCGACGTCTCGACCCAGGGCGGCCGGCTCAGCTTCATGCTGGAGAACAGCGCCGATATTGATCGCGCGCGCGAAGTCCTGACCCCGCTGATGAACGGGCAGGGCATGACCCGCGAATGGGACCTGAGCGTGGTCGACACCAGCCGCGTCGTCCTGACCCCCACGGAATCGGGCCTCGACAACGCGGTCAGCCAGGCGATGGACAGCGCGACCGAGGTGGTGCGTAAGCGTATCGACGAACTGGGCACGCGCGAGCCGACGATCATCCGGCAGGGCGATACCCGCATCGTGGTGCAGGTGCCGGGCCTGCAGGACCCGGCGCAGCTCAAGGCGCTGCTCGGCCAGACCGCGCGGCTCGAATTCAAGCTGGTCGACCAGAACGCGAAACCGTCCGACATCCAGCAGGGCATCGCCCCGGCAGGCAGCCAGATCGTGCCCTTCGCCGCCGGTAGCGCGCAGGAGGGGCAATCGCTCGCGGTGCGGCGCCTGGGCGGCATTCGCGGCGACAACCTGATCAACGCGCAGCAGACCTTCGACCCGCAGACCAACGAACCGGTCGTCAACATCCAGTTCGACCAGCAGGGCGGGGCGCGCTTCGCCCAGCTGACGCAGCAGAATGTGGGCAAGCCCTTCGCCATCATCCTCGACGGGCAGGTTCTGTCCGCGCCGAACATCAACGAACCGATCCTCGGCGGTTCGGCGCGCATTTCCGGCAGCTTCTCGGTCGAAAGCGCGGCGGCGCTGGCCATTTCGCTGCGGTCCGGCGCGCTGCCGGTCGACCTGACAGTGGTGGAAGAGCGCACGGTCGGCCCCGATCTGGGCGCGGACTCGATCCGCCAAGGGCTGGTCGCGATGGGCATCGGCTCGTTCCTGGTCGTCGCGCTGATGATCGTGACCTATGGCCGCTTCGGCGTCTATGCGACGGCGGCGCTGGTCCTGAACGTCGTGATGATCCTGGGCATCATGGCGGTGCTCAACACCACGCTGACCCTGCCCGGCATCGCCGGTTTCGTGCTGACCATCGGCGCGGCGGTGGACGCCAACGTGCTGATCAACGAACGCATCCGGGAAGAGCGAAAGCGGGGGCGGCGCGTCGTCGCCGCGGTCGAGAACGGCTACAAGGAAGCGAGCCGCGCGATCTACGATGCGAACATCACCAACTTCATCGCCGGCGTGCTGCTGTTCATCTTCGGCTCCGGTCCGGTGCGTGGTTTCGCCGTGGTGCTGATCATCGGCCTGTTCACCAGCGTCTTCACCGCCGTCACGATGACGCGCATGTGGGTCGCCGGCTACATCCGCAAGCGTCGCCCGACCGAGCTGTACGTCTGAGGGCGGGAGAGAACCGATGAAACTGCTGAAACTCGTCCCCGACAACACCAACATCCATTTCCTGAAATGGCGCGTGCCGTTCTACGTCATCAGCCTGATCCTGATGGCGGCTAGCTGGGCGCTGGTGCTGACCAAGGGCCTCAATTACGGCGTCGACTTCGCGGGCGGTCAGGAAGTGACGCTGACCTTCGAGCAGCGCCAGCAGGCCCCGATCGGCGAGCTGCGCGATCTGGTCGGCGGGCTCGGCTACGGCGATCCGGTGATCCAGCGCTTCGGCGAACCTAACCAGGTGTCGATCCGCATCCGCCTGCCCGAATCGGTGGAAAACACCCCGGGCGGCGCGAACGCGGTGGGTGAGCAGGTGATTGCTGCGATCGGCAAGACCTATCCCGGTGTGCGCCGCGACGGCAACGACACCGTGTCGGGCAAGGTCGCGGGCGAGTTTCGCGAGAAGGCGGTCTATGCGCTGCTTGCCGCGATGCTGGCGATCGCGCTCTACATCTGGGTGCGGTTCGAATGGCAGTTCGGCGTGGGCGGCCTGTTCGCGCTGGCGCACGACGTGTCGCTGACGCTGGGCATGTTCGCGCTGTTCCAGCTGGAATTCAGCCTGCAGATCATCGCCGCGATCCTGGCCATCATCGGCTATTCGCTGAACGACACGATCGTCGTCTACGACCGTATCCGCGAGAACCTGAAGAAATACCGCAAGATGCCGCTGCCCGAGCTGCTCGACCTGTCGGTCAACGAGACGCTGGCCCGCACGGTGATGACCTCGCTGACGCTGCTGGTCGCACTGATCCCGCTGCTGATCTTCGGCCCCGCCAGCCTGTTCGGCCTGACCGCCGCGATCACGCTGGGTATCTTCGTGGGTACCTACAGCTCGATCTACATGGCCGCGCCGATCCTCATCTGGCTGGGCGTGAACAGCAACAGTTTCGTTCCGCAGGAGGGGACGGCGGACAAGCAGGAGCGGCTTGCCCGCGAACGCGGCGCCTGATCTTCGATAGTGGGTTGCGGGGGATAGCTATCCCCTGATGATCCGTTCGTAATAGGCGGCGTGTGGAAGGGCCGGCGCAGCGATGCGACGGACGAGCGGCAGAGGACCGCGAGGGCCATCAGCACCGGGTTCCAGCGCCCGCCGATGCCGGGCAGGGTGCGAAACTGGGGCGATGGATTCCACACCGCGCTGTACGCCATCGGTCGCGCCGCGTGCCAGCCCGCGAACCTTGCCGAACAGCACCGATGGCGCCGCCAGCGGTCTGACCACCGGGACCTCCCAGTCGCCGCGCGCCGTCAGCGCTTAGAGCGAGCGGGCGACGAAGGGGGCGAAGCGCGGTCGCGAACTTCTGGGATCGAGCGCGCAGAGCGACAGGACCCGCTTCACAGTTTGCGAACCAGCGTCTCCGCCACGGCGATCCACGGCGGATCGTTGACGACTTCCTGCTTCTCCCCCGCCCCCGGGGGCAGCAGGCCGACCAGTCCGCCCTGCCGGTCGATCAGCCGCCCGAAAGCGAAGCGGCCGCCCTTGCGCGGGACCAGCACGTCGCGGTTGATCGCGCGGCTCGCGTCCTCCGGCGCCAGCTGGCGCAGCCAGATCTGGTCGCCGGGCAGATAGGGTCCGACTGCCGCGTGGACCGCCAGGACGGTGAGCGGGCCCTCGCCACCGAGCGTTCCCGCCTGCACGGCCTCCCTCGGCTGGGCCAGCGCCTCTGGCCCGCGCGGGCCGAGCTCGGCCACGATCATCGGCGCGACGCTTCCCTCCGACCGGACGAGGGTTTCGGGATCGACTCCCAGCGCCCGCGCGATCCGTTCCATCCAGACGAGGGAAATGTTCCTGGTGCCGGTCTCCAGCCGACCGATCGTCTGCGCCGTCGTCGGCGGGTTGCACGCCGCCGCCAGTTCGGCGAGCGTCCAGCCCTTGTCCTTGCGAATGGCGCGAATACGGTTGATCATAGCGCTGTCTCCTAACCGTTTTGGTAAAATCGCTTTCCTACACGAGGATGGGTTTGGCAAGGGCGCGCCGGCTAGACCCCACAGGAGAACGCTGCGCCATGAAACGCCACATCGTCGAACGAGAACTCACGCCAGAGGGGCCGCGACGCGGCGGAGCGGCCCGCGCCGGTCGGCGCAGCGTCGCGGTCAACGCGGCGGAATCGCCGCTCGCCTGGCTGCACGCGCGCGGTCACCTCGACGATCGGCTGTTCGAAGCGGGCGAGCGGCTGCGCGCCGATTACGAGCGCGCCCAGCTTTCGCCCTCGGTAACGATGCGCTGGGGCCCGGTCCGCATCCGGGGGGGCTCCAACGCGGGCCTCTCGCCGAGCGAGCGCCAGCTGGCGGCAAAGATGCGGTTCGACGGTGCGATCGCGCGAGCGGGCAGCGGTTTGGAGGATATCCTGTGGCGGGTGGTATGCGCCTGCGAGAGCCTGCCCGATGCCGAACGGGCGCTCACATGGCCGGCGCGCAGCGGGAAACTGGTTCTGCGGCTCGCGCTGGAACGCGTCGCGGACTTCTACCGGATCAGCGGGTAATAGCGCCCACGCGCTCGCGGTGATCGCGGCGCGCAAGCTTGCGCGCGGTCACCGCGAGCTGGACGAGGAACACCGCCATCATCAATCCCGCCACGCCGATGGCGACAAGGTCGAACAGGCTGAGGGGCCCCAGGACGTTGGCCATCGGTCCGGCGAAATACATGCTGATCGTCAGCGCGACCAGGAACACGCGGATCTCCGTCGGCCCGACCCCGCCATGCGTAAGCTCGAACTCGCCCCCCGCCTTCGCCAACAGGAAGGTGTAGGCGGCGAGCAGCAGGTAACCGATCACCCCCAGCAGTGCGTAGTTCATCGTTATGTAGGGGCTCAGGCCCAGCCCGCCGACCATCAGCAGCGAGCCCAGGCAATCGCAACTGTGGTCGATGAAATAGCCGTAGCGGGGCCGTTCGATCCCGCGCCATCGCGCGACGCTCCCATCCAGGGAATCGCCGAACCAGTGGACGAAATACCCGCCGACCGCGACCCACAGCCAGGCCGGGTCGAAGGTGCTAAGCGCATAGGACACGCCGATCACCAGCGCGGAAAAGAGCGCTAGCCAGGTCAGCACGTCAGGCGTTACCCATTGCGGCAGGCGGGGGCAGAGCCAGTTCAGCACCGCGCGTTCCGACCGGGTCAGGACGGATTGCTGGATGCGCGTGACACCCCCGCTTTCGGTTGTATGCCGTTTCATGCGGTCGCTACATCGGCGCTGCGGGCGGTGGGGGCAAGGGGTTTGTGACGAAAGCGGGGCGGTCAGGTGGCCGTTTGGAGACACTCGGCGACCCGTTTCCGTAGTGCGGGGAGCACTTCGCCCTCGAACCAGGGATGCTGGCGCATGAACAGTGTGCTGCGCCATGCGGGGTGGGGCAGGGGAATGTAGCGGGGCAGGAATTCGCGGAACCGCTCCACCCGGTCCGCCATGCGCCAGCGCCTCGTTTCGGGGAGATACGCCGCCTGCGCGTGGGCGCCGGCAAGCACGGTCAGTTCGATGTTTTCGAGGGTACGCCACACGCGCTCATGCCAGGTCGGCGCGCATTCCGGGCGGGGCGGCTTGTCCCCGCCGCTGGCCTTGCCGGGGTAGCAGAAACCCATCGATACGATCGCGAACAGCTCCGGATCGTGCAGCGTCTCGAACGAGACGCCGAGCCATTCGGCGAGCCGAACGCCGGACTTGTCGTCGAAGGCGAGGCCCGTTTCGTGCGTGATCCGCCCCGGGGCCTGCCCGATCACCGCGATCCGGCTGGTGGCGGAAAACTGCACGATCGGCTTTGGCCCCAGCGGCAAATGCGGGGCGCACAGGGTGCAGGCGCGGATTTCGCCCTTCAGCTGTTCGGCCGTGTCCCCGCTCACGCCTTCTCGACCTGCTCCGCCAGCATCAGCCAGCGTTCCTCGGCCGCGTCCTTCTCCTGCCGGGCGTTCTCCACGCCCTTGGAAATATTGGCGAAGCGCTGCGGATCGCTGGTGTAGAGATCGGGGTCGGACAGGATCGTCTCACCCTTGGCGATCGCAGCTTCCAGCTCCTCGATCCGCGCGGGCAGGATTTCGTAGTCGCGCTGGTCCTTGTAGGAGAGCTTGTTGGTGACCGGAGCCGGTGGTGGGGGCGGGGCGCTGTTCCCGGAGGTCGACGGTGCCGTTTTCCTGTTGGCGGTAACGCGCTCCTGTCGCTTGCGCTCCCAGTCCTCGTAGCCGCCCGCGACGACATCGACCTTGCCGCTGCCGTCGAGGCCCAGCGTCAGCGTGACCGTCCGGTCGAGGAAGTCGCGGTCGTGGCTGACGATCAGCACCGTGCCCTCGTAATCTGCAATCACCTCCTGCAGCAGGTCGAGCGTCTCGAGATCGAGATCGTTGGTCGGCTCGTCCAGCACCAGCAGATTGGATTTCCGGGCGAATTCGCGGGCCAGCAGCAGGCGGCTCTTCTCCCCGCCCGACAGGATGCCGACCTTGGTATCGACGATGCCGGGGTCGAACAGGAATTCCTTGAGATATCCTTGGACATGTTTGCGATTTCCTCGCACATCTATCCAGTCGCTGCCCTCGGCCAGAACCTGGCGCACGGTGCGGTCGGGCTCCATCACGCTGCGCTGTTGGTCGATCATCACCCCGCTGAGTTTATTGGAGATTTCGACCGTTCCGCCGTCGGGCGCGAGTTCGCCGGTCAACAGTTTGAGCAGTGTGGTCTTGCCCGCGCCGTTCGATCCGACGACACCGATCCGGTCGCCGCGCTGGATGCGCAGGTTGAACGGTTTGATGATCGTGCGATCGCCATACGACTTGGTGATATTCTCCGCGACGATGACGGATTTCGACTTGAAGTCCTCCTCCACCGCCAGCTTGAGCTTCGCCGCCCCTGCATCGGAGATCATCGCGGCCCGTGCCGCGCGCATCTTGTGCAGCGCCTCCAGCCGGCCCTGGTTGCGCTTGCGCCGCGCGGTGACCCCGCGTTCGAGCCAGTGCGCCTCGATCTTCAGCTTCGCGTCGAGCTTCTCAGCCGCGCGCGCTTCCTCGGCATAGACCTGCTCCTCCCATGCCTCGTAGCCGCCGAAACCGACCTCCTTGCGCCGCATGGTGCCGCGGTCCATCCACAGCGTAGCGCGGGTCAGGCGCTTCAGGAACGTGCGGTCGTGGCTGATGACGACGAACGCGCCCTTGTAGCGGTCCAGCCAGCTTTCCAGCCAGTCGATCGCCGCGAGGTCGAGATGGTTCGTCGGCTCGTCCATCAACAGCAGGTCGGGCTCCTGCGCCAGTGCCTTCGCGATCGCCGCGCGCCGCCGCTCCCCGCCGCTTGCACCGGCTGCCTTGCGGCTCATGTCGATGCCGAGCTGGCCGGCGATTGCCTCCACCTCGTGCTCGGCCGGGGCATGTTCGCCATCCAGCGCGAAATCCATCAGGGTGTCGAAACGGGCGACGTCCGGGTCCTGCTCCAGCAGCACGATGCGCGTACCTGGCTTCACCTTGCGGATCCCCCGATCGGGCTCGATCCGGTCGTTGATCAGGCGGAACAGCGTGGTCTTCCCCGCTCCGTTGCGCCCGATCAGCGCGAGCCGGTCGCGCGGACCGACATGGAGCGACAACTGCTCCTGGCTCGGCCCGCCGAACAGCCAGCGACCGCCCTGCTGCAGGCCGATTTCTTCGAGCGAGAGAATGGGAGGCTGTGCCATAGGTGGCGCGAGGTAGGCGCGCTGCCTTCGCGGAACAAGCCGGTTCAGCCGCGCGTAATCGCCGCGCGGCTCTTCTGGTCGCATCAGTTTTCCAAGGAGACGACCCGATATGCGCTATGTTCTGCCCCTCGCCGCCGCCGCGATGACGGTTGCCGCCGTCGCTCAACCCGCCGCCGCCGCGGACGTCACCATCCAGACGACGAACCCGGTGATAGAGCTGTCGGTATACGAGCAGGTCGAGGTCGAGCCCGATATCGTCACCATCGGTGCTGGAGTCTCCACGATGGCTCCGACGGCGGTCGCCGCCCTGCGACAGAATTCGGCGGACATGAAGAAGGTCATCGACCGGATCAAGGGACTGGGCGTGGCCCAGCGCGACATCCAGACGACCGGCATCAATCTGAATGCGCAATACGATTACGATCAGCAGAACCAGCGGCAGGTGTTTCGCGGCTATCAGGCGTCGAACCGCGTCAGTGTGAAGCTGCGCCAAATCCAGCGCGCGGGCGAAGTGCTGGACGCGCTGGTCGCGGCAGGGGCGACCGACCTTTCCGGACCCGATTTCTCGGTTGATGACGACACGGCGGCGAAGGCCGCGGCGCGGAAAAGCGCGCTCGAACGGGCGCAGCGCCAGGCGCTCGAATACGCCCGCTTCGCCGGCTATTCCAACGTCCGCCTGCTGCAGGTGAGCGAATCCATTACCGGCAACGGACCGCAGCCGCCGCGTCCGGTAATGGCGCAGGCCCGGATGGCGAGCGCGGAAAAAGCTCCTGTTCAGCCCGGCGTCGTCGGTACGGGGGTGAATGTCAGCCTGACCTACGAAATGGTGAAGTGAGTGGATCGGGCGCAAGTGTGAACGCTACCACTTGCGCCCATTCACAACGTATTCAATGCGTGTAAGCTAGCGCGGCAGAACGATGAAGATTGTCCTCCCCCTCTCGCTGGTGGCCGCGCTCGCCCTCACGTCCGTGGCCCCGTCGTTCGGTGCCGAGCCGCCGAGTGCGCAGGACGAGGCGCGCAAGGAAATGCGCGCGGGCAATATCCTGCCACGCCGCACGCTCGAAAACGCCGCCTTCGCCGCCATCGGCAAACCGATCTGCCGGCGGCGGGACGAGAGCAAGGCCGACAATTGCGTGGAGTATCTGGCGGGCGATTACGATTCCAGCGCCATGGCCTATCGCTTCAAATTCATTCAGGACGGTCATGTCATCTTCGTGGATGTCGACGCGCGCACAGGCCGGGTATTGCGCCGATCGCGCTGAAACCGGCCCGCGATTGACGCGTTGTCCGAAAAAGCGCCAAAGGGCGCGTCATCGTAACGGGGGACCTATCCGCATATGCGCATTCTGATCGTCGAAGACGAACCGACGCTGGGTCAGCAGCTCAAGAGCACGCTGGAGCAGACCGGCTACGCGGTGGACCTGTCCACCGATGGCGAGGATGGGCATTTCCTCGGCTCGACCGAGGATTACGATGCCGTGATCCTCGATCTCGGCCTGCCGGAGATCGACGGGCTTACCGTGCTGGGCATGTGGCGCAAGGAAGGGCGAACCTTCCCGGTGCTGGTGCTGACCGCGCGCGACAGCTGGTCCGACAAGGTCGCCGGGCTGGACGCCGGGGCGGACGATTACCTCGCCAAGCCGTTCCAGACCGAGGAGCTGATCGCGCGACTTCGGGCGCTGATCCGCCGCGCCTCCGGCAACACCTCCAGCGAACTGATCGCAGGCGACGTGCGTCTCGACACGCGGTCGGGCCGGGTCACGCTGAAGGGCGAACCGGTGAAGCTGACGGCGCAGGAATACAAGCTGCTCAGCTACCTGATGCATCACAAGGGCAAGGTCGTCAGCCGCACCGAGCTGATCGAGCATATCTACGACCAGGATTTCGATCGCGATTCCAATACGATCGAGGTGTTCGTGACGCGCATCCGCAAGAAGCTGGGTGCGGAGGTGATCACGACCATCCGTGGGCTGGGTTACAGCCTCGACGATCCCCAAGACAGTCCGCGCGCCTGACCGAGGGTGGTCCCGCGCTTTGGCTGCAGGAGGCGATAACGGGACGATAACATCGTCGGGGCCGCGAGACGCGGCTAATACGGGCAGCCTTGCCCGGCGCATGATGCTGATCTCCGCTGCGTGGATCGTGGTCCTGCTGCTCGGCGGCGGTATCGCGCTGGAGCGCACGCTGACCAGCCAGGTCCAATCCAATTTCGACGAGCAGTTGGAATATGTTCAGACCGCGCTGATCGCCTCGGCGGAAATCGATCCATACGGCGATGTCCGGTTCTACCGCACGTTGGGCGACCAGACGTTCCTGGAGCCCGATAGCGGGCGGTACTGGCAGATTTCCGGGCCTGGCAAGGAAAGCTACCCCAGCCGCAGCCTGTGGGATCGCAATCTGGAGGTTCGCGGCGGGCAGCCGGGCGACGATCCGGTCTTCTACAACAGCGATCAGTTTCCCAACGAACCGCTGCGCGTGGTGGAACGTCAGGTGGTGCTGCCCGACAGCGATACGGTGTGGACCTTCGCGGTCGCTTCGGCGCGCAACGATCTGGACGCGCAGATTCGCCGCATCCGTTCGATCCTGGTGTGGAGCTTCGCGGTACTCGGCCTCGGCCTGTTCGTCATGGCCGTGCTGCAGAGCTATTACGGATTGAGGCCGCTGCGCCGGGTTCGCGCCGCGATCGCCAAGATACGGTCCACCGGCAGCAACCGTGTCACCGAACCGCTGCCGCTGGAGGTGCAGCCCCTGGTCGACGAGCTGAACGCGTTGCTCGCCCATTCGGAGCGGCAGGCGGAAGAGGCACGCACCCATGCGGGCAATCTCGCCCATGCGCTGAAGACGCCACTGACCGTGATCAACAACGCCGCGACCGCGCAGGCACCCGATCTGGCGCAGACCGTCGTGCGCGAATCGCGCACGATGCGCCGCCATGTCGACCATCATCTCGCTCGCGCGCGCGCCGTCGGTCGGCGGGCGGTGGGGCATGCGCAGACCCCGGTTTGCGAAAGCGCCCAGGCGGTGTGTCGCGCGGTCGAACGGCTATACCCCGATGTCCGTTTCGATCTGGCCGGGAACAAGACCGCGCGCGTGGCGATCGAGCGGCAGGATCTGGACGAGATCATCGGCAATCTGGTCGAGAACGCGGCCAAGTATGGTGGCGGCAGCGTGTTCGTTACTCTCGATGCGGAAGGGCCGGGCGGTCCCTGCGTGGTATGGGTCGAGGACGATGGAACGGGCATCCCGGAAGCCGGGCGCGAGGGCATCTTCGATCGCGGCGCGCGGCTCGATACTGGGAAGCCGGGCACCGGCCTCGGGCTTGCCATCGTGCGCGACGTGGCCGAAATCTACGGCGGTTCCGTGGCGCTTGGGGAAAGCGAAGATCTAGGCGGGCTGCTGGTCCGTCTCAGCTTGCCGCGGGCCTGAACGCTCAGCCCTTATGTTTTGCGCTGGCTACGGTCAGCCGGAAGAAGCGGCGGTTGGTACTGGCGCGCGCCTGCGCTGCCGGATCGTCACCCAGGTCTCGGCCGTCCAGGTCCTCCAGGAAGCGCACGGCAACGGCATCCTCCTCGTGGCGGATCACCTCGACCAGCATGTCCAGAATATCGCATTGCAACAGCGCGTATTCGCCCAGTTCGAGCTCTTTCTGTGGGGTAAGCAGGGCCCCTTTGGCCGACATGTTGTCGATACGGCACAGGACCGTTCCGGTGCGGGTCACCAACTGCGCGGCATAGTCCAGCGATACCCGGACCGATCGGCGCGCCTCGACGGATAGGAGCGTTTCTGAGGAAGAGGTCATGACAGCTCTGCTGTGGGGAATAAGCCGCTTTCGAATTGTGCCACTCCACCTCCGGGGGATGTCGGGGGTGGCCGTTAGGGAACGCTCAACTTTGTAAGGTGTTATTTGTTAAAATCTCATTGAAGTCGTGCAAGCGGCCCGGAAGCGAGAAGAAACCTATGACCCGTCCGATCATCACGGCTACGCTGGCCGCCGCCGCTGCACTATCGCTGGGCGCCTGTTCGACATACGATCGCTATGGCTATCAGGGCGGATACTACTCTGACGGCTATTATGGCCGGGACGGATATGACGACCGTCGGGGCTATGACGATCGTTATGCTAAGACCCCGTATTACGGATACTACAGCGGCTATTACTATCCCGGCGCCGGAGATCACGTGTACGACAATCGCGGACGCCGATACCGGTGGAACGATCGCCAGCGGGATTACTGGATGTCCCGCCGCCCTCGTGGAGACTACCGATATCGGGAGAACTGGAGCGACTATCGCGGGCAGCGGTCCGACCGTGATCGCCGGTACGATCACCGCAACCGTACATATAGCGACTGAGTTTCCCGGCAGCGATACCAACGGTCGCAGGGGGGTGCGAAAGCCGCGCTTCAGACGTTCCGGTCGCGTGCCCGTTCGTGGTGGCGGATGACTTCCTCGATGATGAAACGCAGAAATTTTTCCGAAAATTCCGGATCGAGATGAGACTCTTCGGCCAATCGACGCAAGCGGGCGATCTGATCCCGTTCGCGGCCTGGATCGGCTGGCGGCAATGCGGCGCCTGCCTTGTACTCCCCGACCGCCTGCGTGATCCGGAAACGTTCGGCGAGCATGTGGATCAGCGCTGCGTCGATATTGTCGATCGACCGGCGATACCCCGCCAGGACCGGATCGGGCTCGGCGGCGGGCGCTTGCAGCGCAGCGGTGTCGGTCGGGTTTCTGGCCATGTCGCCCCCTTGCTAGCAGCAATCGCACCTTGCCAAGCGGCCACGCGCAGCCCATTGCCGCGCTGCAATGAGTGCCGAGATAATTCCCCTGCGCCAGCCCGATGGCGAGAGCGCGCCGACACTCGATCCGATGCTGGCGCTGACCGCGAGCGGCATGAACGCCGTCAACGCCGTCATTCTCGATCGGATGCAGAGCGAAATTCCGCTGATTCCGCGGCTTGCGGGACATCTGATCGCGGGTGGAGGCAAACGGTTGCGCCCGATGCTGACGCTCGCTGCCGCCGAACTGGTCGGTTATCAGGGGAACCGGCATCACAAGCTGGCCGCCGCGGTCGAGTTCATTCACACGGCGACCCTGCTGCACGACGATGTGGTCGACGGCAGCGAGATGCGCCGGGGCAAGGCGGCAGCCAACATCATCTTCGGCAATCCCGCCACCGTTCTGGTCGGCGACTTTCTCTTCAGCCGTAGCTTCGAGCTGATGACGGAAGATGGCAGCTTGAAGGTTCTCAAAATCCTTTCCGGTGCAAGTGCGGTCATCGCCGAGGGCGAGGTGGCGCAGCTGTCCGCCCAGCGCCGGATCGAGACGAGCGAGGAGCGCTACCTTCACATTATCGGCGCGAAGACGGCTGCGCTGTTCGCCGCCGCCAGCCGGATCGCTGCCGTAGTCGCGGAATGCGACGATGCGGAGGAGCGGGCGCTGGACGATTACGGGCGCAATCTGGGCATTGCGTTCCAGCTGGTCGACGACGCGATCGACTACGATTCCGACGCGGCGAAAATGGGCAAGGATCGCGGAGACGATTTCAGGGAGGGCAAGATGACCCTGCCGGTCATTCTGGCCTATTCGCGCGGCAACGAGGAAGAGCGCGAATTCTGGCGCGGCGCGATTCTGGGTCATCGCAGCTCGGATAGCGATCTCGACCATGCCGTGTCCTTGATCGCGAAGCACGATTGCCTGATCGACACGCGCGAGCGGGCCCGGCATTTCGCGCAGAGGGCGGCCGATGCGCTGGCGATTTTCCCCGACGGGCAGGCCCGTCGCGCGATGATCGAGGCGGTCCAGTTCGCGTTCTCGCGGGGCTATTGAGGCCGCCTCCCACGCCGGCGATTCGCGTATGAGCGAACTCCCGATCCACACCGTACTGCCCGAACTGCTCGCTGCCTTGCGCGATGGTCCGAACGCCGTGCTGGTCGCGCCACCGGGGGCGGGCAAGACCACCGCGGTGGCACCCGCGCTGCTAGGGGAGCCGTGGTGCGATGGCGAAATCCTGCTCCTGAGTCCCCGCCGGGTCGCGGCGCGCGCGGCGGCGGAGCGGATGGCCGAACTGCTCGGCGAGCGAGCGGGCGAGACGATCGGCTACGCGACCCGGCTCGACACGAAGCGGTCCGCGAAAACGCGCGTGACCGTGATGACAGAAGCGATCTTCGTGAACCGGATCGTCGACGACCCCGAACTGCCGGACGTCTCGGCCGTTCTGTTCGACGAGGCGCACGAACGACATCTCGACAGCGATCTTGGTCTTGCCCTTGCGCTCGAAAGCCAGGCCGTGCTGCGGCCCGACCTGCGCCTGCTGGTGATGTCCGCCACCATCGACGGCGCACGCTTTGCAAGCCTGCTCGGCGATGCACCGGTGATCGAGAGCGAGGGGCGTAGCTTTCCCCTGCGGATCGAATGGCTTGGCTCGGGTCCTTCGCAGCGGATCGAGGACGCAATGGGGGGTGCGATTGCGCTAGCCTGGCGCGCGGAGGAGGGCGACATTCTCGCATTTCTTCCAGGCGTTCGCGAAATCGAACGGGTGCGCGAGCGAGTGGAGATGCGGCTGAAGGATGCCCTTGTCCTGCCCCTGCACGGGCAGGTGGAGCCTGCGGCGCAGCGGGCGGCGATTCGGC
Organism: Erythrobacter sp. 3-20A1M; assembly: GCF_018636735.1. Lineage (NCBI taxonomy): Bacteria > Pseudomonadati > Pseudomonadota > Alphaproteobacteria > Sphingomonadales > Erythrobacteraceae > Erythrobacter > Erythrobacter sp. 3-20A1M. The sequence continues at coordinate 2,393,278 of NZ_CP045200.1, forward strand.
GCGATCCCGACGGACGGCGGCGGATCGTGCTCGCAACCGCCATTGCCGAGACTTCGCTCACGCTCGATGGTGTCTCGGTCGTGGTCGACAGTGGTCTCGCGCGCCGGGCGATGTTTGATCGCGCGGCGGGAACGACGCATCTGGAAACGGTGCGCGCAAGCCAGGCCGCGGCGGCGCAGCGGGCTGGGCGGGCGGCGCGTCAGGGCCCCGGCATCGCCTACCGTCTGTGGGAAGAGGCCGGACATGCGGGGCGCCCACGCTTCGACGCGCCGGAAATCGAGATCTCCGACCTGGCGCCGATGCTGCTCGATCTGGCGCGCTGGGGCTCGGCGGATGCGGCGGCGCTGCAATGGCTCGATCCGCCGCCTCCCGCCGCGCTGGAAGCCGCGCGCAAGCAGCTGGCGGGGCTGGGCGCGCTCGACGCCGTGGGGCGGATCACGCCGCTGGGCGAACGCATCGCGCAATTGCCGCTCGACCCGCCGATGGCCGCAGCGGTGTTGTATGGTGCCGAGATGGGTTGCGCCGAGGCTGTCGCGCGGCTCGCTCTGCTGGCTCAGGAACGCGGGCTGGGCGGACGCGGCGAGGACCTGGGCGCCCGGCTGGCTCGCTGGAACGGCGAGCCAGCCGGGCGGGCGGAGGCGAGCCGCAAGCTGGCGGCGCGCTGGGCGGCGCTGGCGAAGCGGCTGGTCGAACCGTCGCAGGCTGGAACCCCGGCGCTGGCCTTGGCCCATGGACTGGCGGACAGGGTCGCGAAGCGGCGAGATCCATCCGGCGAACATTGGCTGAGCGCGGGCGGGCGCGGCTACGTGCTCGACCCTGCATCGCCGCTAGCGCGCGCCGAATGGCTCGTGGTATGCGACGCGCAAGGTCAGGCGAAGGGGGCGCGGATTACCGCAGCGCTCGCGCTGGAACCCGTCGATGTCGAGCAGGGACTGGCCGATCGGATCGAAACTCGCCGCATCCTGCGCTGGAATGAAAAGGAAGGGCGGATCGAAGCAAGGGTCGAGAGGCGGTTGGGCGCCATCGTGATCGCAAGCGGTCCCGACGAGGCGCCCGATCCGCAGGCCATGGTGGATATGCTTGTGGAAAAGGCAGTGGAACGGCTGGGGACGCTGTTGCCTCCCGATCTGCTCGCCCGCGCGAAGTTTGCCGGTGTGGACGCCTTGTCCGATCAGGCTCTCGCAGAACACGCGGATCTCTGGCTCGCTCCGCTGCTGCATGGTCGGCGGGAGTTGAAGGTGGGTGCGGGGCGATACGCCGAGGCCGCGCTCGGTCTGCTCGACTGGGATAAGCGCCAAAGGCTCGATCGGCTGGCGCCGCGCGCGTTTTCGTCCCCCGCCGGGACCAGCCACAGCATCGATTATACCGGCGAAGACGCGCCTTCGGTGGAGGTTCGGGTACAGGCGTTGTTCGGGCTGGAGCGACATCCCAAGATCGGCGACACGCCGCTATTGCTCAAGCTGACCAGTCCGGCAGGCCGACCGATTCAGGCGACCCGCGACCTGCCCGGCTTCTGGCGGGGAAGCTGGGCCGATGTGCGCAAGGACATGAAGGGGCGCTATCCCAAACATCGCTGGCCGGACGAACCCTGGGCCGAGAAGCCGAGCTTGAAAACGAAGAACGCCTTTTCAAAAACCAGCGAATGACTTACCGGAAGACGGGTCACCGCAGGGGACCCGCCAGCGCGACCGCGCGGCGCGGCCACTGCTGCGCAGCCAGTGGGCCGGATGGCCCGCGCCCGGCGATTGAGGGTCATTAGACGAATGTCAGCACGTATCTTCCAGCGACCGAAAAGCGCGATGCAGTCGGGCAAGGCCCGGATCAGCGAATGGGTGCTCGAATTCGAGCAGTCGGAGGCGCGGCGCCCCGACCCCCTGATGGGCTGGACCGGCAGCGGCGACACGCAGGCGCAGGTGCAACTGACCTTTCCGAGCAAGGAGGAGGCGCAGGCCTACGCCGCGCAATACGGCATCCCCGCGCGCGTGATGGCGACCCCTCCCAAGCGACTGAAGCTGCAGGCTTACGCCGATAATTTCAGGTAGGGTCCAGAGCTCGCCCTCGCTGCCCTAAGCGAAGGAGCGGTAGAGGGGCACCATCCCGGCTTGAAAAGCCTCTCGCGCTCCGCCATATGCCCGCCCGGGAGTCGGGTGGACGTTTGCGTTCACTCACCGGGTCAGGTCCGGAAGGAAGCAGCCCAGGTGGATTGCGGCGGGTCGCTCGGCTCCTTTTTCATGGCAGTATCGGATGACATGCAGCGCGGAATCGAATTCCGTGGCGAACCGTGCGCCCATGCATGACAAGCGGGCGGGGAGCGCCTAACTCTTGATGCATGGGTGATTCACCGGACGATACGGGCGCGCCGCCGTGGGAGGCGGACGAAGCGCAGGACGAGGGTCCGAGTGCCGAGGAGCTGGAGGCTGCGGGGCAGTCCGCCATGTTCGGCGATGCACCGGCCGACGATGTGCCGCCGCCACCGGTCGATCCGAAGCCGGAGGCGCCGGCGGGAACGCCCGCGCAGCCCTATCGCGTGCTGGCGCGCAAATATCGCCCGCAGACCTTCAGCCAGCTGATCGGTCAGGATGCAATGGTCCGCACGCTCGCCAACGCGATCGAGCGGGATCGGCTGGCCCATGCCTTCCTGATGACCGGCGTGCGCGGGGTGGGCAAGACCTCGACCGCACGGCTGATCGCGAAGGCGCTCAATTGCATCGGACCGGACGGGAACGGCGGCCCGACGATCGACCCGTGCGGCGTGTGCGAGCCCTGCGTCGCCATCGCGGAGGGGCGCCATATCGACGTGCAGGAGATGGACGCCGCGAGCCATACCGGCATCGACGACGTGCGCGAAATTATCGAGGCGGTGCGCTATGCCGCCGTCTCCGCCCGCTACAAGATTTACATCATCGACGAGGTTCACATGCTGTCGAAGGCGGCCTTCAACGGGCTGCTGAAGACGCTGGAGGAACCGCCGCCGCACGTGAAGTTCCTGTTCGCGACGACCGAGGTCGAGAAGCTGCCCGTGACGGTCCTCAGCCGGACCCAGCGTTTCGACCTGCGCCGTATCCCTACGTCAACGTTGCAGGAGCATTTCGGCTGGATCTGCGAGCAGGAAGGGGTCGAGGCAGAGGACGAGGCGCTGGCCATGGTTGCCGCCGCGGCGGAAGGTTCGGTGCGCGATGGGCTATCCATCCTCGATCAAGCGATCGCCCATGCCGATCTCGACGCCGATGGCAAGGTGACGGCGGCACGGGTGCGCGACATGCTGGGCCTGGCCGACAAGGGAGCGCAGCGGCGGCTGCTGGGTACGATCCTGAACGGCGAGCCGCGCGCGCTGTTGGCGGCGGTGGCCGACCAGTATGCGCTGGGGGTGGAGCCACTCGCGCTGATGCGCGCGCTGATGGAGGTGGTGCATCGCATCACCGTCGCTCAACTGGGCGAGGATTTGCCCGATGCCACCAGCGAGGAGGAGCGGGCCGATCTGGTCGCTTGGGCGGGGCGTCTTTCCGCCGGTCAGCTCCACCGGATGTGGCAGATGCTGCTGAAGGGATACGAAGAGGTACGCCTCGCGCCCGATCCTCTCGTCAGCGCGCAGATGGCGCTGTTGCGCCTGCTTCATGCGCAGGAGATACCTGATCCGGGCGAGCTGGCGCGCCGGTTGGAGACGATCGCTAGCGGCGCGGCTCAGGCTCGGGCAAATCCCGCTTCGGGTGGGGAAGGAAGTGCTTCGGCGGAGGCCGTCCCGATCGCGCCCGCCGCGATCGACTTCCCGCAGCTCGTTCGCCAGGTCGAGGACGCGGGCGATCAGCTGGTCGCCAGTTTCATGCGCCTGCAGTTGCGGGTGATCGAATGCGTGCCCGGCCAGTTGGTCTTTTCGCGCGCGGAACATTTCACCGACGATATCGCCCCGCAATTGCGGGCCGCGCTCTATGCCGCGACCGGGCAGCGGTGGCAGGTCGAGGAGCGCAGAGGGGTGGACGCTCCACCGAGCATGGTGGAACGCGAGGAAGCCGAGGCTCGTTCTCTCAAGGACGAGATCGAGCGCAATACCCTGGTGCAGGCGGTCAAATCCGCTTTCCCCGGCGCGGAACTCATTACGGAACAGGATGACGCACCCTCGAACGGGCGCGCGCAATGGAGTGCAAACGCATGAAATCGATGGAAGAAATGATCCAGGCTGCGCAGCAGGCGGCGGAAACGATCCAGAGCCAGATGGGCGAAGCGCAGGCCAAGCTCGACGCGATCGAGGTGGAAGGCACCGCAGGTGGCGGCCTCGTAAAGATCCGCTGCACCGCGAAGGGCCGTATCCTTGGGGTGAACATCGACGACAGCCTGATGAAGCCCGAAGAAAAACAGATGCTGGAAGATTTGGTCACCGCCGCCTTCAACGACGCACGGGGCAAGGCGGACCGGGTCTCGAACGAGGAAATGCAGAAGATCCAGAGCGGTATCGGTCTGCCGCCGGGATTCAATCTTCCTGGCATGGGGTAATCTTCGCTTACCGTTCGTCGGAGGAGAGTTTCGATGGCTGTTCTGGGAATCGGCGGGGTGTTTTTCCGGGCGCATAATCCGGAGGCGCTGTCGGAATGGTATCGCAAACACCTTGGAGTAGGGCCGGGGTGCTCGGCTGACGCGGAGGCCGCGGCGGACGAGTGGATGTGGCAGGCGCAGGGCGGCCCGGTGGTCTTCGCTCCGTTCGCGGCCGACACGGATTACTTCGCGGCGGACAAGCAGGTGATGCTCAATTTTCGTGTCGACGACATCGCCGGAATGATCGCGAGCCTCCAGGATGCTGGCATCGCGGTTGAGACGCGCGCCGAATGGGATCAGCTGGAAACCGGGCGCTTCGCCCGCATCCACGATCCCGAAGGCAACCCGATCGAACTGTGGCAGCCGCCGGCAAGCTAGCTCCACAGCTATGCGCCGGGTAGCTGTTGCGGGCTGCGGCGGCTCTCCCCATATCCTGTGAAAGGCGCCGCCGGAGAGCGGCAGCCATGGACGGATATGACGAACATGAACCAGCTTTTCCCCCTCCTTCCCCTGCGCGACATCGTGGTGTTTCCCGGCATGGTCGTGCCGCTCTTCGTGGGCCGCGACAAATCGGTGGCCGCGCTCGAGGCGGCGATGGAAGGCGACAAGGACATTTTCCTGCTCTCGCAGCTCGATCCGGGCTGCGACGATCCCGCCCGCGACGACCTGTACGACATGGGCGTGATCGCGCATGTCCTGCAATTGCTGAAGCTGCCCGACGGCACCGTGCGCGTCCTCGTCGAAGGGCGCGAGCGCGCGCGTATTGAAGCTTTCCATATCGAAGGCGACATGGTCGTCGCCGACGTCGCCACGGTCGACAGCGAAACCGTTTCGGGAAGCGAAGTGACCGCGCTGATGCGCACGGTGACCGAGCAGTTCGCCGATTACGCGAAGCTCAACAAGAAGCTGGGCGACGAGGCGAGCGAGGAACTGGCGGAGATCGACGATGCGGGCCAGCTTGCCGATGCGGTGTCCGCGGCGGTCAACGGCAAGGTTGCCGACAAGCAGGCGCTGCTGACCGAGCCCGATCCGCGCAAGCGGCTGGAAATGGTCCTCTCCTTCATGGAGGGCGAGCTGTCCGTGCTGCAGGTGGAGCGCAAGATCCGCGGCCGCGTGAAGCGGCAGATGGAGAAGACGCAGCGCGAGTATTACCTCAACGAGCAGATGAAGGCGATCCAGAACGAGCTGGGCGGCGGCGACGGCGAGGGCGACGAACTGGCCGAGCTGACCGAGAAGATCGAACAGACCAAACTGTCCAAGGAAGCGCGCGAGAAGGCCAACGCCGAGCTCAAGAAGTTGAAGGCTATGCAGCCGATGAGCGCCGAGGCGACCGTCATCCGCAACTATCTCGACGTCCTGCTCGGCCTGCCGTGGGGCAAGAAGAGCAAGCTGAAGAAGGACATCGCGACCGCGCAGAAGGTCCTTGATGAGGATCACTACGCGCTCGACAAGGTGAAGGACCGGATCGTCGAATATCTTGCGGTCCAGGCGCGGACCAACAAGTTGAAGGGGCCGATCCTGTGCCTCGTCGGCCCTCCCGGCGTGGGCAAGACCAGCCTGGGCAAGTCGATCGCCCGCGCGACAGGCCGCGAGTTCGTGCGCCAGTCGCTAGGCGGCGTGCGCGATGAGGCGGAGATCCGCGGCCACCGGCGCACCTATATCGGCAGCCTGCCGGGCAAGATCGTCAAGAACCTCACCAAGGCGGGTAAGTCGAACCCCCTGTTCCTGCTCGACGAGATCGACAAGCTGGGCCAGGATTTCCGCGGCGACCCGGCCAGCGCGCTGCTGGAAGTGCTCGATCCGGAACAGAACGCGAAGTTCCAGGATCATTATCTGGAGCTCGACATCGATCTGTCGAACGTCATGTTCGTGTGCACCGCCAACAGCCTCAACCTGCCCCAGCCGCTGCTCGACCGGATGGAAATCATCCGGCTGGAAGGATATACGGAAGACGAGAAGGTCGAGATCGCGCAGCGTCACCTGCTGGCGAAGCAGGTGGAGGACCACGGGTTGAAGCCCGAGGAGTTCGAGCTGACCGAAGCCGGTCTGCGGGATCTCATCCGCTATTATACCCGCGAGGCGGGCGTCCGTACGCTGGAGCGCGAGATCGCGCGCCTGTGCCGCAAGTCCCTGCGCCGTATCCTCGAAAGCGACGCGACCAGCGTCACGATCACGCCCGACAACCTCTCCGAGTTCGCAGGGGTGCGCAAGTTCAAGCACGGCATGGGCGAGGAGGAAGCGCAGATCGGCGCCGTGACCGGCCTCGCCTGGACCGAAGTCGGCGGCGAGTTGCTCACCATCGAGAGCGTCACGACGCCGGGCAAGGGCGAGATCAAGACCACCGGCAAGCTGGGCGAGGTGATGAACGAAAGCGTCGCCGCCGCCTTCAGCTTCGTGAAGGCCCGGGCCCCCCATTACGGGATCAAGCCGAGCATCTTCCAACGCAAGAACATCCATATCCACCTGCCCGAAGGCGCGGTGCCGAAGGACGGGCCGAGCGCGGGCGTGGGCATGGTCACCTCGATCGTATCGACTCTCACCGGAATAGCGGTGCGCCCCGATGTCGCGATGACGGGCGAGGTAACCCTGCGCGGCCGTGTGCTCGCTATCGGGGGGCTCAAGGAGAAACTGCTCGCGGCGCTACGCGGCGGGATCAAGCTGGTGCTGATCCCGGAGGAGAACGTGAAGGATCTCGCCGAGATACCCGAGAACGTGAAGGAAGGTCTCGAAATCCGACCGGTTTCGCATGTGGACCAGGTGCTGGAGCTGGCGCTGACCGCGCAACCGGTGCCGATCGAATGGACCGAGGCGGACGATCTGGCGAGTCAGCCCGCGGCGGGCGGCGGCGTGGGCGAACTCTCTCCGACCGCGCATTGATGGTGCGACGCCCGATGCTGCATCCGTTCGGGCGTCCGCCGCACTTTTTGGCCGTTCCAGCGGGTTTTGCTTTGACAGCGTAGGGCAAAGGGTCTCCAATCCGCGGTCTTCGCGCAAGCGATTCCCGTGATTCAAAAGATGCACACCATACGAAAGAGGGGGTTTTCCGAATGAACAAGAATGAACTCATCGGCGCCGTCGCCGACTCCAGCGGTCTGTCCAAGAACGACGCATCCAGCGCTGTCGAGAGCGTGTTCGACACGATCCAGGGTGCCCTGTCGAAGGGTGACGAAGTTCGCCTGGTCGGCTTCGGTACGTTCTCCGTGGCGAAGCGCAAGGCTTCCACCGGACGCAACCCGCGCACTGGCGAGCCGATGACGATCAAGGCTTCCAACCAGCCGAAGTTCAAGGCCGGCAAGGGTCTGAAGGACGCGGTCAACTAAGACAGCGCGTTCGTATCCGCATGCCGGCAGGTGGGACCGGCCGGATGCGAAAAGGAATTTCGGCCTCGTCCGCAGATTTGCGGGCGGGGCCTTTTCTTTTTCTGCGCTATTCGGTCGGTTGGCGCGCGCTTATGGCGTAAAGAGCGACTGCCGCCGCGTTGGACACGTTCAGGCTTTCCATCGCTTCGGCGATCGGCAGCCGGGCGAGCGCGTCGCAATGTTCGCCGATATTGTGCCGCATGCCTTCGCCCTCGGCACCCAGCACCAATGCCACACGGTTACCGGTGGGAAGCGCCTCCGCCAGCGTCATTTCCGCCTCGCCGGCCAGTCCCACGCGCCAGTATCCTGCGTCCGCCAGTTCGTCGAGCGCGCGTGCAAGATTGACCACGCGCACCCAGGGGACCAGCTCCAGAGCGCCCGACGCCGACTTTCCGACCACGCCGGATTCCGGTGGCGCGTGCCGGTCCTGCGTTACCAGCGCCGCTGCGCCGAACGCCGCCGCCGAGCGCAGGATCGCGCCGACATTGTGCGGGTCGGTGACCTGGTCGAGCACCACCACCGGTCCTTCGCGCTCTTCGAGGGCGTCCGAGAGGTGGAGGTCGGGCAAGGGCTCGCATTCCAGCACCAGACCCTGATGCGGCGCGTCGCGGGCAACCAGACGTGCCAGATCCTGGACGTCGGCATGTTCGACCGGGAAATCGGGCGGCAGTTCGCCATCGAGCGATTCGATTCCTTCGCGGGTGGCCCACAGCTTGCGATGGACCCGGTCCGGATTCTTCAGCGCCGCCTCGACCGCGTGTCGGCCCCATAGCCGGACATTGCCGCCGCCAGCCCGCCCGCTGCCGCGCCCGTTCTGATTGCGCCCCGCGCGTCCGCGCAGCGCCCGCTTGCGCTCACCTTTGGCCATGTTCGTGTCCACCATGTCGTATCATGCGGCACGCCCTGCCAGCGCAACCATTGACAGGCAAGCGAGCCTTCGCCAAAGGGGCGCCTCTCGGCAAGCGGCCGCCCCCGGGCATGCCGCAATTCCCGCGGAAACCGTGCAGTGGACAGGTGGCCGAGTGGTTAAAGGCAGCAGACTGTAAATCTGCCCGCGCAAGCGTACGCTGGTTCGAATCCAGCCCTGTCCACCACCGGCCTTTCTCAGAACATCCCCGAAAAGCCCTAGAAATCGCAGAAAACCAAGGGTATTCTGCTTTCCGGTGGCCGCCCCTGTTCGCTGCTATTTGCCTGCAACCGGCAGTGAGTGTCGGGAAGGTGTGGGGAAGGTGTGGGGAAGGAGGTGGGCTTCCCCACACTATGGCTCTCTCAATTGGCCTCCAGAAATGTGGGGAACAAGAATGGGTAAACTTACAGCAGTGGCGGTCAAGGCTGCCTTGGCGAATCCGGGCACCTATCAGGACGGCGAGGGTCTTTTTCTGAAAGTCGGAAAAACTGGCGCGGCTTCCTGGCTTTTGCGACTCCAGCGAGATGGCAAGCGACAAGACATTGGTCTGGGTAGTGCGAAGCTGGTGACATTGGCTGAAGCGCGCGCGAAGGCCGCCGAACTCCGCAAGGCGGTGAAGGTCGAGAAACGCGACGTGCTGACCGAGCGCAAGGACGAGGAAGCTGCCAAGGTTACCTTCCGTGAAGCTGCCACCCAGTATCATTCCGAGAACGAGGCAGGCTGGAAAAGTGATGTCTATGGTCGCCAGTGGCTGGCCAGTCTGGAAAACTACGCGTTCCCGAAACTGGGCGATATGACGACCGGTGGGATCACCGCTGCCGACATCATCGGGGTGCTCACGCCGATCTGGCAGGAAATCCCGGAAACAGCCCGCCAGGTCCGCAACCGGATTTGCGCCGTCCTCGACTACTCCCACGCCAAGGGTTGGCGCTCTACGGAAGCTCCATCGGGCAACAGCAGCCTGAAAGCGGGGCGAGGGCTGCCCCGGCAGGTCAAGAAACCGGCAAACCGTAAGGCTATGCCATACGTGGCGGTTCCTTCATTCCTGACCGCACTACGGCGCAAGCCATCCTATTCGCGTCTCGCGCTCGACCTCCTCATTCTGACTGGCGTGCGCTCGCAGGAAGTGCGGCTCGCGAAATGGAACGAATTCGATCTGGACCAGCGACTGTGGACGATACCCGCAGAGCACATGAAACGCAGCAGGGCGCACATCGTGCCGCTTTCAGAAGCGGCGATGGCGGTTCTTGTGAAGGCGGACGCAATGCGGCTTGAGGGAGCCGAAGTGGTATTCCCCGGCATGACGGGAAAGGCGATGTCCAACATGACGCTACTCAAGGTTATGCGGGATATGCAGGAGCCCTTCCACGTCCACGGTTTCCGCTCCAGCTTTACCGACTGGGCGGCGAACGAAGGCTTCCCCAATGCGGTTGTCGAGGCCGCGCTGGCGCACAAGACACCAGACGCGGTGCAGGCCGCCTATCGCCGCACGACCTATCTCGGCACATCGGACAATCCCGGCGCGCGTGTGAAACTCATGGAGGCTTGGGGAAACTATTGCGCGGGCAATACCACTCAATAGCTATCTACGGAGCATTCACGTACCGGGAGGTCTGCAAGCGGTACCCGATGTGTTGGCTTACTGCGAACTCCGTCGTGTTGCGCGCAGAATTCGTTTACCCTCGACGCGGACAAGGAGAAGGTCGTCTTGGGTGACAATGCGAGCATGTGCATCAGGGATTCTTATCGCTCCAAGCCGCAACAATGACTCTTGGATGTCGCTTTCCCGAGAGAAAATCGTTTGGAAGCCCTGTTTCCAGAGATTCTTTTTTCGGATGATCCTTACATAATCCGTGAAGTCAGCGAAGTGGATTAGCGGCGCGTCCGACTCTCCATTCGCAAGTGCCTTCTCTCTTTTTGCGACCCACTCGTCGCGCATGTTGTTGGGAAGCGCAGTCCGCTCCCAATTTTCACCCTCAAGGGCTACGAGCACATCAACGATCAAATTGCGAAGTTCACGCTCGATCCGGCGAAGGGCGCGGAAGATCTCGACAGCAATCTCCTCTGATTCTTCGCTCTCGTCCACCGGGCAGATATCGGTGACCTCAAGGACTTCCTCGAAGCCCTCCGCGGGAAAGTCGACTAGCGCGGCGTCGTATCCCGTATCGCGGTAAAAGGTCTGACGGACGATTGGATCAGCGAGTAGTTGCTCATCAGGCAGTGTGAGATCGCGCCAATCCCCAAATGAAGCCCTAAGCGAAGACGCTAGGCTCTCGTCAAATGGACTGATCTTGTTAAGTGCAGTCCCGATCTCAGCCAGTCTGGCAAGAGCGGAGGCTGATGCGGACTCGGCTTCAATCCGTATGAGCGGAGATTGTATGCGACTGATAGCAGCTGAGATCGAAGTTGCCTGTTGATGAAGGGAGCCGAATGCCTCGTTCATCGCTTTCGAAATCTTGTCTACTTCGGCTCGCTGATAGGCCGCTATTGCGGATAGTGGCTCCGACAAACCGCGCTGCATTCGCTCGCCATGTTCGGAGATTGCGCGGAGCGAGTGAGCATAGTCTTGTCCGATTGGCTCCCACGCTTTTTCGAGAGCCATCCTGGCCGAAATGGCTTCCTCTGCCCTTTGCATGATAGCTGAGGCTCCGCCCGCTTGTTCGACAAGCGATCGAGCGACGTTGCCACGCTCAATTATGGACTCCACACCACCAGCGGCAGAAATGAGGTTGGCGACTGAGTCGCGGCCCGCAGCCAATTTGGACAACCTGTCACTTGGCCCGAGCGCATCTTTGAATAGCCGATCACGCTCACGTTGTTCGCGAAGAATCCGGTCTACAGTGCTCTCAAGAGGGAATCGGGTCATGGCTTATTGATAGGGTCCCAGAGGTGCTGTGCAAGAAATCCCGAGGCTATTTCTCGATAAAGCTTCGGGGATGAATCAAGGAGCAACTCGAATTGAACAGCTGACTGGCTCTTCTGATTTCCGCGCCTGCTCACTGCAACGGTCCAAGGCCTCGCGATTCTCAGTAAGGATACGCTGCGCTTTCGCCAACTCCTCCCATCCTTCGGGATTCTGCGACCGGATCAATCGGATGCCTGCTTCCACAATGCTCGGTTCGCCAACCGCTTTGCGAGCCATTCGTTCGGGCCAACGCCAGCTTTCAGGCATGGCGCGCGCGATGGTGCCGGGCAGGATCGACCATAGCAACATACCGGCAGCCAACCCCATTGCTGCAAAGCGCCATGTTTGGCGCTTCTGTTCGTGCTCGGCGCGGACACGCCCGACCATAGCGCTGAGCTGCGTGGCGGCGCTGTCAAAGTCCCTGCGGCCCTGCCGGAACAGGTCGCTGGTATCACGCTGCATGTCGTGAGAGGCGCGCTTGATCTGAACTGCAATGTCTTCCGGGGTCAGTTCGATGGCAGGTTTGCTTCCGATTGCGGTCAACGTCTTGGAGACCTGCGCCAGCTGCTCGGCCATTTGGCCGAGCGTAGCCGTGTAGTCCGGGATCACGATGTCGGCTCGCTCTCTGGCCATGTTCTGAACCGTATGGCGCACCATCGCCAGCTCGCCTTCAAGGCGAGAGAAGGCTTCCGTCGCGGGATCGGGCTCTTCCGCTGCGTCCAGTTCCGGTTTCGGCTGCGGTGCGGGCGGTTCCTCGACTTCGAGGTCCAGTTGCACTTCTTCGATGTGGTTGTCTTCCATGTCGTTTCTCCTAAATGCCCATGTCGAAAGCACGGGTGCGCTCGCGGGTCAGAGTTGCGGTGAGTTCGTTTGCGATGTTGCGTTCGGGCTTCGGATCGATGCCGAGTTCGCGGGTTTTGCCACGCAGCAGGCCTTCGACCTGCGGATCGCGTTCAAGCGCCTTCGCCAGCTCGGTCAGTTTTGCCGACACGCGGGCTGCGCCTGCCAGATCGCCTTGCTGCTCAAGCTGCTTGCGTGCGGCGCTCAGTCCTTGCCAATCGCTGACAAAGCGCTCGGATCGCAGCGCCGGATCGGTGCGCACTGCGGCCTCTTTGCTCATGGCGCGCATGGCATCCTGGCTGCGCCCACCAGCAGCCTCTGCAATCAGCTCAGGGCTTCGATCCAGCGCCTTGGCAAGATCGGTGGCGGCATGGGGCCGGATCGCTTCGAGTGCTCTACCTGCCTTCTCAAGCGCGTCCCTCTGGTGCGGGAGCACGGGCAAGCCCCGGGCCTGCATCGTGCCGATATCGCCAAGCGCACGGGCATAGCGTTCGACCGTACGGCGCTGGTCGTTCTGCGTGTTTGCCTGTGTTGGAAGCGGTTCAAGCTGGTGGGCCTGCGGACGAAAGTTCCCGAAGATGGATTTCGCCTTCTCCGGCACCAGCCGAACCAGCTCCACAATCCGCTCGCGGAAGCTGATGCCGCGCAGTTCGGCGAAGGCCTGCTCGGGCTCGTAGTCGCTCGCCATATCCTTCCCGCGCTCACGGCCGAGAGCGCGGACAAGCTTGGACTGGTCGGCAAAGTCATCGCGTCCATAGTGTAGAGCCAGACCGTCGCGATGGCGCGACATAGCGACATAGGCCGAATGGCTGTCCATGCCCGGAGTGGCGAGCACATGGGTGCGGTCCACCGTCATGCCCTGCGCCTTGTGTATCGTGGCCGCGTAGCCATGATCGATGTGGGCATAATCCTTGGTCTCGAACGCGACTTCGCGGCCATCGTCGGTGCGCACCGCCATGCGTTGAGCGCTGGCCATTGCGGCTGTGCCCAGCGTGCCGTTCTTGACCCCAAGCCCACGCTCGTTGCGCAAGAAGATGATGCGGTCGCGTGACGCAAACTGGCGCACGCCGCGCGCTGCCTTGATCGTTGCGTCGGCTCCCAGTGCGCCAGCCTCGCGCATCTTCTCGCGCGCCATTGTATTCAGCTCGCGGACCTCGTCATTGGTGTGGGTAAGGATGATCCGGCTGTCGCCGGGGCTGTCCTGCCGTCCCTGATCCCAGCGTTCGATTAGCTCTGTCCGCGCGCCCTCGCGCGTGTCGGCGGCATGGACCATGCCGCGTTCTTCGTAAGTGCGGATTGCTTCGCCGGTGCGACCCGTAGCAAGCTGCCTGGTGGTATCCTGCTGCCACGCGGAAAGCTGACGGCGGACCTCGCTGATTTCGACCCCGCCGTGGCGTTCGTGGATCGCCCGGAAGGCTGCGCCTGCTTCAATGGCCTGAAGCTGCTGCTGGTCGCCAACCAGGACAACTTTCGCACCGGCCTTGGCGGCATGGGAAAGCACGCGCTCCATCTGGCGCGTGCCGACCATGCCCGCTTCGTCGATGACGAAGACATCCTTGGCAGTGAGCTGCTCGCGCCCCTTGCCCCATTGATGCTCAAGGCTGGCGATGGTGCGCGATGCAATGCCGGAGCCGTTCTCCAGACCCTCGGCGGCAATGCCGGAAAGGGCTGCGCCGCGCACAGTGTAGCCTGCGCTTTCCCATGCCTCACGCGCCACGCCCAGCATGGCGCTTTTGCCGGTTCCGGCATAGCCAACGACCACGGCAAGACCGCCTTTCTTCGTCACATGCTCGAACGCGGATTTCTGCTCGCCCGAGAGCACCAGACCGCGCTTCGCCGCACTGACGAACGCAGCGTTGCGCTGCACGTCACTGACGCCATGCTTAGTGCGCGCGGCCATCGAAACTGCGGCGCGATGTAGGCGCTGTTCGGTCTCGATCATTGCGCGCGACGTGAACCGATCCTGCCCGCGTCCGTCCTTACCCAAGACGATCAAGTCGGGTGATGCGCGCACCGCCTTGTAGGCCGCGTCGAACTGATCCTTGCCGTCGCTGTGCCGATGAACGAAGGCCGCAATGTCGCGCCTGGTAAATGTCGCTTGCTGGTGCGTGACGGCATCCAAGGCCAACGCGGGATCGGCGATGATCCGTTCGCCATTGCGCTGTGCGATCGCGCGGTGTTCCTCGATCCGCTCTGCTTCAAGCCCGCGACCGCCAATGCGCGAAGCTGCGGGACCGATCTTGTCCTGCGGTTCCAGCGCAATGCCTTGCGCTTCTAGGCTGCGATGATCGATCCGCGCGTCAATGTCGCGTTCCGCTAGCGCGCGATTGACGTGGTTGGCCCAGCGCTCGCGCCATTGTTCGATCAGCGCAGTCTTGTTCCAGTCACGAACCTTTGCACCAAAACCGTCTTTCGTGACCTCACGCATGGTCAGCATGACATGCGCGTGCGGCTTGGCCTTGCCGTCCTCGCCAATATCCCAATGGACATTGAGATCGGCGATCATGCCCTTCTCGACGAACTCCGCTTTCACGAACTCGCGTGCCAGCTTGACGTTGTCTTTCTTCGATAGCTCGCGGGGCAAAGCGAACTCGACCTCGCGGGCGAGCTGGGCGTCCTGGCGCTTCTCGGCGGCCTCGACCGCGTTCCACAGGGTGGCGCGGTCGGCGAAGGCTTCGGGCGCGCCCTTGGGCAGCATCACTTCGGAATGAAGAACGCCTGCCTTGTTGGTGAAATCGTGGGTTCTGTCGATGCGTCCGTCGTGCAGTCGCTCGCCCGCACGATAGGCTGCCGCCGCCACGGCACTTCGTCCGCTCGACCTTCCGATGACCTTTGCGCTGAAGTGAAAGATTGCCATGACGGCAATCCAGTTACACTCCAAACGCAACGTCGGCACGACGTATAAGCGCGCCCTCTCATGATAAAATCCTGATCGGGACTAGGCGGTATCACACTGTCCCGGCTACCTTACTGCATTGGATTACAAGCACGATTATCATGGCTCCATCACACCAACGATGGAGACGACAAATGCGCAAACCTCGCGATTTCGATTCGGAACTCAAGGCACTCGCTGACAAGGCAAAGCAATTAAAGGAGCGCCGCGTGCGCGACCTCGGTGCGCTGGTCACGGCAACAGGAGCCGATGCGCTCGATGCCGAGACCCTCGCAGGCGCGCTGCTCGATGCAGCGGCCAACACCGACAAGGCCATCGGGGAGGGCTGGCGCAAACGCGGTGCGGCCTTCTTTCAAGGCAATTCACGCGACACTTCGAGCGGACCTCGCCCGCAGCCGGAAGGCACTCTCCCGCTCGACGGCGGCGCGGCATCGGCTTGAGGCAGCGAAGGCACGAACCGACATGCGCGAATGGCAAGTGAAACGCCGGGAACGAACGCGGCAACTGATCGAGCTCGGCGGCTTAGTCGCCAAGGCCGATCTGGTCGAGTTGACCGACGATGATCGCGCCGCGCTCTACGGCGCATTCCTCACCGTCGCCGCCAAGCTGCGCGGGCCTGATGGGGCGCAGGCGCTGGTGCTGTTCCGGCGCAAGGGCAAGCGGGCGTTCGAGGCGGAAGCAGACTGATTATTGTTTTCGTAGATTTCACCGGCGATATGCGAGAGTTAGAAATTACGTGGCCGCACCAATTTGCAGGGCATTCAGGGGGATTAGATGGAATTGATGAACCAGCCATTCTCGGGTCAGCTTGGCGACCGTCTGATCGAATTCTTGGAATCGGGCGAGTTTCACACACTGAATATCGCCGTCGCCTTCGCCAAAAATAGCGGTGTGCTTAGGGTGAAGAATGCGCTCGAAAATTTCAGGAAGAGCGGGGGAGTGGTAAATGTCTACGTAGGAGTGGACCTTGGCGGAACGTCCTACGAAGCTCTAACAGCTTTGCTTCTGTATACAGACACTTTGAATGTCGTGCATTCAGAAAAAGGCCAAACCTTTCATCCGAAAATTTATCATTTTTTGGGAAATTCGAAGGGGCTGCTAGTTGTAGGTTCGCACAATCTGACAGGCGGTGGTTTATGGACGAATTTCGAAAGCTCGACATTGATCCCTTTGGAAGGATCGAATGCCAGCGTTGCGCAACTTCAAGGCTCGATGGATGATTTCTTCGCTCGACTGAACTCGCTTGGCGAGTCCATCATGCCCATTGGAGCGCAAAAGGATGTCGAAAGCCTTCTCCAAAATGGCTACGTGATCAAGGAAGTTGCCGAACAAGTCCGGCAGTCAAAAGCAGCAAAGAAAGCTGGAGTCCAAAAGAGGCTATTTGGCTATGGGGTTAACGCCAAACTTCCTCATTTGCCTAAGCCGATAGGCCAGGGGGCCACAACACCTTCTCCGGCCCCTACCCTTACCCCGACCCCTACGACATCGGCTTTGGTTCCTGATGAAGCCATAGGTAGAACCATCTGGTTCGAAACAAGAAGCATGACCGGCGGCTCAAGGAATATTTTAGATTTGTCGATGAAGTCGCTTGTGACGCGCGGGGACCCTAGCGGCACTTCATTCGATCTGGGTGATCCGACATTTATGCGCGGCGGTGTCGAGTTTTTTGGTCTTAATCCAGCGAATACCAATCAGACAAAAGATATTACGCTCAATTTCGATGGCGTTGATTATGTTGGGAATACGATCCTTTTTCCGACAGGTAACAACGCGAATGGCACTTGGCGACTTCAGATAAAGGGGGTCAGTCCATCGCAAGTTAAGATCACTGACGCCTTCAGAGCGAAGGGTGAAGACTTCTACTTGGTCAAAAAGATTATCACCTTTACCGAGATTGATCCGGGCTATTTTTTCATGTCGGTGTTCCCGGAGGCTGACCTTCCGAATTTCGAGGCCGCGTCGCAAATTTTGGCACGAAATGGAGCGACAACAAATGCAAGGCAGCTAGGTATCATCTAGAATCGGTTGATCCATTCCTGATGCTTGCCTTTCCGAATTCCGCTGATGCCTCCTTTCGCTCCGCCGAAATTGAGCAAAACTGCATCGCTGTTCAATGGTGCCCCCTCCGAAACAAATAAGGGAGCCTCACTGACCTCGCGGAACTTCCGTATGAATGCGTTAACATCGAAGCCAAAGGCATAGCCAGTCGTGTCCTGGTATGGCGGATCTACATACACGACTGAGTCATTCGGAATTGGATTGCTGAGTATCGCCATAATATCCATGTTAAGGCACGCGGCGCCCCTCATGTGCTGTGCTAGGATGCCAACCCGTCGGCGCAATTCAATTGAAGAGGGCTGCATCGGATTGGCAGGACTTCGGCGTATACTAGTTGCTGTCGGCTGCCAGAAATCCCTAAAGCAAGCATTTGCCCAGCGGTTACCGTTTCGCCAAATTTGCTTGCCGCCAAATGAGCATGCCTGAAGCACCGGATACAGTTCAGCTTCATGCTCGCCTATTGGAAGTGCGGCCAGCTCCAACATGTGAGCCTTGAGTTCGCGCTTATCGCCCGGCAATTCGGACAGAAACTGATCGAACACGTCCATGTCGAATGTGCCCGAGCAAATGGCAGTCCAGAAGACACCCCAAGAACTGATATCGAGCATACAAATTCGAGAGGACTCAATACCCCTCTTAACAAGTTCGATTGAAACCGCAGCCGACCCACAACATAGATCGTAGAAGCGTGTGTTCGGACCGGGATTGGCTTCAAGAAGAAGGTCCACGATCTGAGCTGCGACGCGCTGTTTGCCACCCTGATATGCGCAGGGTACCCGCAACTGGCCAATCATGATGATCTTTTGCGGATCAGGATTCGCGCATAGACCCTCTTGCCATTAATGATGCCGACGCCCCCTCGGTCTTCAGGGTGCGGCTGATAGCCCACCGCTTCAAGAGTCGCCGACGGCACATTGGTGCGCGCATTGCCGTTTGCCAGCATGACAATTTCGAATTGGTCCGGACTGTATTTGTCGAGGAATGTGATTGGCACACCCATCAAGCCCTCATAATCCAGAGGTATGTTCTGAGTGCGCGCAACTTCGATGGCATCATAGTTTTCGTATCGCGGATACTCACTTGGATCGTAGTGGCGAGTAAGCTCTATCGGCTCGTGCCGGCGATTGTTATCCAAGTTCGTGAACCAACGGACGCCCTTGACCCTGATGAAGCGTCTGCCCTTTTCGTCAACACCGCAGTTGGCGGCATTTAGCGGGTAGCTGTCGGGCACATAAAATTTCCGGTCGCCAGAGCGAATGGATTCTCCGTACCAGACCCTGTTCTCACTAAAGAGGGGGAATACCTCTCTGCACGTCGCCGCGTTCATGTTTCCTAAGATTATGAAATCTTTCTCGTGCTGCACCAGTTGCCCAATATACTCGCGGAAGAGACTGAAGGGTGGGTTTGTGGCTACCACGTCAGCTTGCTCAAGCAATGCCACGCATTCCCGTGAGCGGAAATCTCCATCACCATCAAGGTGCACTAGAGAGTTGCCTGGCAAGGCGAACAGAGCTTCCAAGTCTAGTGAACTGTCTGGCCGTACGAGGGGTTCGTCAGGCACCTCGGTCACAACCGCCTCATAGGCGCTAGTGTCTTCCTCCAGCGGATATTCTTTACCGGCCAATGGCGAGCCTGCGTAAGAGGTTGATATAAGCTTGGCCAATCCAATCTTGTTGAAATGAAGCGCGAAATACCGGAAGAATGCGGACTCAAATGGGTCATCGCAGTTACAGAGCACGGTCTTGCCCCTTAGCTTATCACCGTGCTTGACGATTTCTTTGGCAACATCTTCGTACTGCGTGTAGAATTCGTCTTTTTTGACAATGAACGCGTGATTGAGTGTCGCATTCCGGCATTTTTTTTGTGGTGTTGAACGTTCGGTTCTTATCTCGAACGGCATGGTGCCCTCACGAACCACGGCTTTCAGGAAGGTGTTGATTCCGGCTGACATACTGATGCCGATCTCGTCAAAGACCTCGTTCGCGCGCCTCTTTACTTCTTGGTCAATGCGTATCGTCGTGGTTGGTTTAGTCGACATGAGCTCCCCTATCGTGGATTGATGTAGCCCAGGCCAATGTGAAATACAATGTAGCACATTGATACGGGGCGCTTCCGATCAAATTTTCCCGCAATCGCGCTCGAATCGTGCTCAAATTTTGGCACATCTGGCGCGTATTCCGGCTCTTGGAGGCGCAAATTCGAGCGCGCCCTCTGCAAATCGAGCGGAACGAAAAAACTTTCAGAAATGAAAGCGGGTCTGCAAAATTGTCCACGTTGGTCTCAAGTAGTCCATAGACGCGTCAAATGGCGCAAATCGGTGATGGTTTCGCCCGCCAATACCCCACGCTTGCCCTTGAGTTAAGCTCAAAAAGTTCTCATTATGTTCCGTAGAGGGCCTGTCAATGTCAAAGTGAGAACGCCCAATGTCCAATACCGAACGCATTATCCGTCTGAAGACCGTGCTCGACCGCACCGGTCTTTCCCGCTCCACCATCTACCGCAAGATCGCCGAGGGCACATTCCCGTCACAGGTAAAGATCAGCGTACATGGCGCAGGATGGCATGAATCAGCCATCAACCGCTGGATCGCCGATCCCGCTCACTACCGTGAAGAGGAACCGGCGGAATGAGCGGCCAACAATCCGTCGAGCCCATCTGCGTCCGGGTCAATGACGCTGCTCGCATGATCGGTGTCGGGCGTACAAAGCTCTATGAATTGATCTCCAGCGGCGAACTCGAAACGGTCAAGATCGGCAAGGCAACGCGCATTACGACAGCCAGTTTGCATAAGCTGGTTGAGCAGTGTCGGGCGTCGGATTGACCGGGCCGCTAACTCGCAATTGGACAGTGTCAGAACGTGCCATTATGTTGCCACTAGTCGCTCCTCGAACCGCCCGTTTATTCAGCTTTTCGACTAAAACGCTGAACCGAACCACCGTTAAATGAACGAAAGTGTGGGGGAGAGTGTGGGGAAATGTCTGTCCTTGTTCCAAGAACAGAATTGATATCAAAGCGTTACTTTAACGGTTCGATTCAAGCCCTGCCACCACCGGCTTTCCGCAGCTGTATATCTCTTTCTACTTAAGCCCCCGAAATCGTGGATTAGCGTGATCCGCTGGTGGGTCACGCAATGAGCAGCGAGCTTTTTCGCGGTCTTATTGCGCGCCATAATCGGCTTCGCATGCCTGCTGCTATCCACTCGTAGAAGTTGGCGAACCGGCTATGGCGCACCTCCCAAGTCGTGCTATTGACATTCATTCGCAGCATCGGCAACAGCGGCAATATGGGATCGGAACCGGACAGGGCGGCCTTCGCGGGCGGGGGAAGCGCGACCGCTGGGCGTAAGCGACGCGGCTTCTCCGCCTTCTGGACCCGGCAATTCCACACCTGGCACTGGATGAGCAGCGCTATCTGCCTGGTCGTGATGCTGCTGTTTGCGATCACGGGCATTACGCTCAACCATGCCGGCGATATCGAAGCCTCTCCGCAGGTCGCATCGCGCGAAGCGACCATGCCGGCTTCTGTGCTCAAGACCTTGCGGCAGCGTTCGAATGAGAGCGTCCCGCCGGCCGCGATGCAGTGGCTCGACGACGAATTCGATGTGGACCTGGCGGGCCGCGCCCCTGAGTGGAGCGCGGACGAGCTCTACATCGCCCTGCCGCGACCGGGCGGCGACGGCTGGGTATCGGTCGATCTGGAAACCGGGCTCGTCATCCACGAGGATACCGACCGCGGCACGATCGCGTGGCTGAACGATCTGCACAAGGGACGGGATACCGGGCCTGCCTGGGCCTGGTTCATCGATATCTTCGCGGTCGCCTGCATTGTGTTCTGCGCGACCGGATTTTTGTTGTTGCAGCTTCATGCCCGGCGGCGCCCCTCGACCTGGCCGATCGTCGCGGCGGGGGTCGTGATCCCGATTCTGCTGCTCGTCTTCCTGATGCACTGAAAGAAAGAGAACCGGCCGATGCGCAAAATTGTGCTCTTCGCTCTCCCTACCGTTCCGCTGCTTTCCGCCAGCCCCGCACTGGCGGGGGAGATGGAAATCTCGCTCGAAATACCGCGCCTGCGGGTAGCGGAATATCACAAGCCCTACGTGGCGATCTGGATCGAGAACGACGCGGGCAAGGCGGTCGCCACGCTCGATGTCTGGTACGATACGGATCAGAAGGGTGAGGACGGTCGCAAGTGGCTTTCCGACATGCGCACCTGGTGGCGCCGCGCAGGCCGCAGCATGACGATGCCGGCCAACGGTATCAGCGGACCGACGCAGGCACCTGGCCGCTACAATCTGCGCTTCAACGAAGGCACGCGCCCGTTACCGCGTCTGGCCGCTGGGTCCTACACACTGCGGGTCGAGGCGGCGCGCGAGGTCGGGGGGCGAGAGATGCTGAGCATTCCGTTTCAGTGGCCACCGCGCAACGTGCGTTCCGGCACCGCGACCGGCTCCCAGGAACTGGGCACGCTGCGCTTCACCATCAAGCCCTGATCGATGACCGGAGGAAGACCGATGTTTGCCAGAAAATGTTTGTTTGCCGCGGCCTGCGCGGTCGGTCTGTCCGCTGTCGCGGCGACCCCCGCGGAGGCGCATCGCCGCTGGCTGCTGCCCTCCGCCACCGTGCTGGCGGGCGACGAGGAAACCGTCAGCGTGGATGCCGCCGCATCCAACGGTCTATTCGTTTTCGAGCATCGCCCGATGGGACTGGACGATTTGACGATCGTCGGTCCGGACGGCCAGCCGGTCGATCCCGCGATCATCGGCACCGGCGCGTATCGCAGCGTGTTCGATGTGCCGCTGAAGCAGCAGGGCACCTACCGGATCGCGGTCGTCTTCGACGGTATGATGGGGTTCTACCAGCTCGACGGGGAAAGGCACCGCTGGCGGGGGACCAAGGCCGAGATGGCCACCGGCATCCCTGCCAAAGCAACCGATGTCCGGGTGAGCGAGAACTCGGGACGGACCGAAACCTTCGTGACGCTGGGTGCTCCCAACGAAACGGCCCTGGCAACCACCGGCGTCGGGCTGGAGATGATACCGGTCACCCATCCCAACGATCTATATGCCGGGGAGCCTGCGCAGATGCAGTTCCTGGCTGATGGCAAACCTGCCGTCGGTCTGGAGCTCGAATTCGTCGAGGGCGGGACGCGCTATCGCGACGATCCCGGTATCCGGAAGCTGACTACCGACGCGAACGGTATGGTGACGCTGCATGCCGACGAACCCGGGATGTATTATCTCGAAGCCGACTTGACCCAGGGGCAGGGCGGCCCAGGCGGCGAGGGGGCTGCTCCCGCCGAAGGGAACGAGCCGCGCGCGGGCGAAGCCGGCAATCGGCGGATGTCCTACACCGCGGTGCTGGAGTTCCTGCCGCTCTGACCGATATGAAGGACGGGATGGGCACCGCGCGCGCGGAGGAGGGCGATCTCCTCCTGCCGCCGGCGCTTCCTCTCGGAACGGCGCGTCCGAGCGGCCCGGCCAGCGACGCGCGGCAGCTGAAACTGTCGGGAGAAACCATGGGGACGGTCTGGTCGGTCGAGCTGTTCGCCCCGACCAGTATCGAGCCATCGCATGTCCGAGCAACGCTGGAGGGCGCGTTCGAACTGGTCATTTCGCAGATGAGCCAATGGCGAAGCGACTCCCAGCTCAGCCGGTTCAACACGGGAGCTGCGGGGAGCGCCCACCGGATCGGCGCGCAGTTCCGGCAGGTGCTGGCGGCCGCGCTGGCGATTCGCGATGCAAGCGAGGGCGCGTTCGACCCCGCGATCGGCACGGCGGCGCGACACTGGGGTTTCGGCGCCGAGACCTTTTCCGGGGTAAGGCCTGGGAACGGCGAGCCTGGGGATAGTAGCGCGCTTCGGTTACCGGAGGATGGCGAGCCGCTGATCCAGCCGGGCGTAATCGAACTCGATTTCAGCGGCATTGCGAAGGGATTCGCGGTGGATCTGGGCATCGCGGCTCTGCGGCGCATGGGCATCGCGCAGGCTCTGCTCGAAATCGGCGGAGAGCTCCGAGGGATCGGTCTCCAGCGTGGCGCACTGCCATGGTGGGTCGATCTGGAGGTGCCGCCGGGGAGCAAAGCGCCCAAGACACGTATAGGCTTGGTCGATTGGGCAGTTGCCACGTCCGGCCATTGGCATCGCCGGCGTTCGGCGGGGGGATCGTCGTGGTCGCACTCGATCGATCCGCGAACCGCGGCTCCGGTCACGGACATGATCTTGTCGGCGACCGTGCTTCATCCCGGCTGCATGCAAGCGGATGCGCTGGCAACGGCGATAATCGTGCTGGGCGAGGAGGCGGGGGTGGTATTCGCCGACCGGCACCGGGTGCCCGCCCGCCTCGTTACGTCCGATAGGGTTATCGAAAGCGCGGCGTGGAGGGTATGGCGGGGGGAGGAACCACGGTCAGGATGATGATGACAAAGGACGATAACGACGAAACTGCGTCGCCGTGCCGCAAGGTCTGTCAGATGTCCGAAGACCGGCGGATCTGCATCGGATGCGGTCGAACGTTGCAGGAGATCGCGCAATGGTCGTCCTTGTCGCCGAACGAACGTCGGCTGGTGAACGATGCGGCGGCCCGCCGTCTTGCGCGGCTCGAAGCCGGATAAGTGCTGCGAGCGCTGCCATCGCCCAACTAAACGAGACTGCTGAACGTCATGCTGGCTGGCTGGCGGATGCATTGAAATATCCCCCTCGTACCCGGGCCTTTAGCACCGAAACAGCGTGTCAGCAGGAAATGCCCCGTTCCGCAAAGGCCCAGAACAGCGCCATTTGTTCGTATTCGGCACCTAGGTCGGCACTGGTTTGATGGCCCGCCTCCAGATCGAGCGAGAGAACGGCTGGCGCGCCGCTGGTGGTTTGCCGGCGCACCTCGGCGACCAGCTTCCACGGCTCCCAGTACGATACGCGATCGTCCTTCAATCCCGCAGTCGTCAGCAGCGGCGGATAGGCGGCTTGGGCGACGTTTTCGTAAGGAGAGATCGAGGCGATGTAGTCGTAGGCCTCGGGATCGGCCAGCGGATCGCCCCAATCGGGGCGGAACAGCGGCACCAGCGGGTGGTCGGCATCGCTCATCGTGTTGAGCATGTCCACGAACGGCACCTTCGCCACCACCGCGCCCCACAGATCGGGCATGAGGTTCATCGCCCCGGCCACCAGCAGCCCGCCTGCGGACAGCCCGAAGGCGGCGATGCGGCCAGCCGCGGCGTAGCGCCCCCGAACCAAATGGAGTGCGCACGCGATGAAATCGGTCATGGAATTGCGCTTGTGGAACCGGCGCCCGTCCAGGAACCAGCCTCGCCCCTTTTCCGACCCGCCACGCACGTGAGCGATGGCGTAACGCCCCCCGGCATCGACCCAGGCGGTAGCGGGAACGGAAAAGACCGGGTCGCTCGATACGCCGTAGGCTCCGTAGCCATATAGCAACAGAGGGGCCGACCCATCGCGCGGCGCATCGCGGCGCGACAGGACGGTGAGCGGGACCATCGCCCCGTCGGATGCGCGGGCCTCCAGCCGCTCCACGAGATAATCGTCGGGGTCATAGCCCGTGTAGCGCGTTTCACCCGCTAGGGTGCGCGCACCGTCGGCCAGGGCGACATCGAAGAACAGCGGCGGTTGGGCGGGGGTCTCGTACACGATGCGCACGCTCTGAGACTCGTAATCCTGACCCTCGGCGATGGTGAGCGCATAGGCGGGGGCGTCGAACGGCACCGCGATCCGCGCGCCGTCCGCGTGCAGGATCGAGACATGCTGAAGGCCGTCCGCGCGCTCCATCATCACCAGCCCGCCTGCAAAGGGCAGGAGCGTTTCGATCAGGCGACCGGGCACATGCGGCACCAGCGTGCGATCGGGTTCGAGAGTCTCGAGATCGAGAGCGACCAGCTTGTTGTCCGTCGCTCCGTCCGCATTGGTCAGCGCGACCAGCCCACCGTCCCACCCGTGGACGGTGTAGCGCAGCCCCTCCTGACGTGGCGCCACTATCCGGGGCGGTTCGGTTTCTGCCCCCGCTGCGATCAGCCGGACTTCGCTGGTATCGGGTCCGGAGAGATCGAGCACGACGAAGCGGTCGTCTGCCGTGCGCGAGACCTGCATGAAGATAGCGGGATCGTGTTCCTCGTATACCAGCTCGCTGGTCCCGCCCGCAGCAGGCACGCGGAGCAGCTGTGTCGGGCGGTTGCGTGCGTCGCGCTTGATCCAGAACAGGTTGCGTGATTGCGCGCCGAAGACGAGGCCGCCGTACCCATAGGCATCGTCCGGCACCACGATCCGGGTCCGACCGGTCCGGGTGTCAAGGATCGCGATCTGGTGCCGGTCGTTGCCCACGATATCTTCCGCCCAGGCATAATAGCGATTGTCGGGGCTCGGCTGGAATGCGGTCGCGCGGTAGTAGGCGTGGCCGTCGGCGCGCGCGTTTTCGTCCACCAGCATCTCGCGCTTGCTCGCGGGCGTGATGCGGTAATGCACCGGGCGTTGCTTTCCGTCGGGCACTTCGCTTTCGTAGCGCCATTCGCGGTGTGGCAGCGGTGGCGGCGATCCTTGCGCGCGGCGAGCCATCATCGCGGCAAAGAAATGTTCGCGCCGGTCCGCCAGTGGGGCGAGCACAGCGTCGGCATAGGCCAGCTCCGCCTTCAGATTGTCGCGCACGATCGGGGGCACGGTTTCGAGCGTGCGAGTGCCGGTTTCGGGCACAAACTTCATCCACGAATACGGATCGTCGCGAACCCGACCGAGCTGTTCGATGCGATGCTCGATGCGCGGCGGCGCGGGTGCGGTGATGTCCGGCCAGCATTGCCCGCCGGTGGCGGACGCCTGCGCCAAGGCGGTACGCGCGCCGCTCGCAACCGCGCTCAGCCCGATGGCGGTAGTACCCATCAGCACGGTGCGCCGCGTCGCCATAGTGGTAGTGATGCTCATGATCGGTTCCTCGCTTCGGACCGGAGACTATGCAACGCTTCCCGCTCGGTCCGTCTGATTAGGGCCGGGCATCCATGCGATCGGGCCGGAAGACGCGATCGGATTGCGGCTTGGACGCAACACTACGCGGATCATGCGCATCGTGGCCCATTCTAGCAAGATAATGACCCGCGCCGTTTCTTCGTGCCGGTCACGCGCTGATAGCTCAGGCTTGAACGCATATCCCGGAGGAGATCGCTCATGAGTATCCGTCACACAGTCGCCACGCTGGCCCGTACCACCGCCCTGGGCGCGTCACTTTGCGGCATCGTCGGTGCAGCGCCGGTGCTGGCGCAGGCCGGGGCGGGTCCCGATAGCAACGAGCAGGCGACGAACGTGATCGTCGTCACCGCCACCAAGCGGACCGAGCCGCTCGCCGATATCCCCGCCTCCGTCAGCGCTGTGACCAGCGAGGAATTGCAGGACCTCAACGCGCAAAGCCTGTCGGACTATATCACGCGCATTCCTGGGGTGGTCTTCAACGACTATCAGCCCGGCGTGTCAGAAGTCGTCATCCGCGGGATCGCCTCGACCACCTATCACGAGGCGAACCAGGCGACGACCGGGTACTATCTCAACCAGATTCCGCTGGTCGAGCCCGGCTTTCCGATTGCGATCCCCGATGTCGACACCTTCGATCTGTCACAGGTCGAGGTGCTGCGTGGCCCACAGGGTACGTTGTTCGGCTCGTCCTCGCTCGGCGGCGCGGTCAACTACGTGACCAACGAGGCGAAGGCCGATGCGATCGACGCCGGCTTCGAAGGGTTGATCGGTTCGACCCGTCGCGCGGGCGAGGCGAATTACGCGGTGAAGGGCATGGTCAACATACCCGTCGTAAAGGACAAGCTGGCCGTGCGCCTGGTTGCCCTCCAGCGCTTCGATGCCGGGTATCTCGACAACACCGGCACCGGGGTCGACGGCAGCAACGATCTGCGCGTGCGCGGCGTGCGGGGTTCAATCGTGTTCACGCCGACCGAAACCACCAAAATCACCGAACTCAGCATGTTTCAGGAATACAATCTGGACGACCAGACATATGTCGAGTTCGGTGCCGATCCCAATGAGCCGACTTACACGCGCAACACCAACGTGCCCGAATACCAGGACACGCAGTTCCAGCTGCACAGCCTGCGCCTGGAACAGGAACTGGGCGGTTTCGCCGACCTGACCGCGATCGGCAGCTATATCCGCAAGGAAAACGATCTCGCCTTCGACGATTCGATTTTCGTCGGCATTGATGCGCGCACCGGCACCCCCCAGCTTTCGGCCTCCGTCGGCAAATCGGAAACTTATTACGGGGAACTGCGCCTGGCTTCTTCCGGCACCGGGCCTTTCACCTGGCTCATCGGGGCCAACTATACCAAGCTGAACGCCGACTCGACCGACCGCGTGTTCATCGAGGGGATCGGAGACTATATCGACGCCAATCCGGGGGAGTTCGACAACCAACCCGCGAGCACAATCGCGCCCGGTGATTTCGTCCAGCGCACGCAGTCGACCAGCGACGTGCGCGAGATCGCGCTGTTCGGCGAGGCGTCCTACACCTTTCTCGACACGCTGACGCTGACGTTGGGGGGCAGGGCGTTCGAGTACCGGTCCGATCCGCGCTTGCAGTTCCTGCCCAATGCGAACCTAATCCCGGCATTCGATTACCAGCCCGGCGAACAGAAGGAGAGCGGCTTCATCCCGAAGGCGTCATTGCGCTGGAAACCGAGCGACCGGTTCATGGTATACGGCCTCTACTCGGAGGGTTTCCGGCTCGGCGGAATCAACGTTTATTCGGTCGCCTCCGGTGCGCCGCTCAATTTCGACAGTGATTCGACCAGGAATTTCGAGATCGGCACCCGTTTCCGACCCGTGGAGGGCATGTCGTTCGACATCACCGCATATCACATCGACTGGGACGACATTCAGGTCCGCCTGTTCGCTCCACCCGATTTCAACGCCTACACCACCAATGGCGGTGGGGCGCATATAGACGGCGTCGAGTTCCAGCTCGCTTTCCAACCCGCGCGGTTCATGTCGCTGACGAGCAGCGTCAGCTACAACGACGCACGTCTGTCCGAGCTTCTGCCCGACAGCTTCGCCCCCGGGGGCGGCTATGCGGCCGGATCGCGCCTGCCGGGTGCAGCGGAATGGACCATCGCCAACCAGCTCGAATTCAGCCTGCCCGATTCTCCACGCAATCCGCGGCTGGGCATCGCGCATCGCTATCTCTCCGATGCGCCCGTGGCGTTCGGTGCCGCCCTGCAGAAGGGCGATTACCACATCGTCGATCTCAATGCCTCGATCGAGGTGGCCGACGGGTTGGAGCTGGGCGTGTTCGTGAAGAACCTGTTCGACGAATACGCTATTCTGAACGCCCCGTTCTCCTTTGCCGGTTCGGTCACTCGGCCCCGTACGATCGGTGCCACTTTGCGGTTCGACCTGAACTGACCGGTCGCCGTGCGCGGGGCGGCGTAGGTCCGCTCCGCGCGTTACGGCTTAGCCGCCTGCTTCGTGGAAGGCGCGCATCCACTGCGCCAGATCGCGGTTGGGATGGCCGTTCACGATCTCCTCGAACGCATCCGCCTGTTCGCCCTGGCCCAGTTTGAACGCGGGTACGAAGCGGCGGATATGCGCGCGAAACGCCACGATTGCGCGCAGCATTCCTTGATAGCGCTCCGCGAGCTCGGCGGTGGTCCATCGGTCTTCGCCCAGCCCCTGCATGTGTTCCAGCAGACGGTTGATAGCTTCTTCCGTCTCGTCCTCGACCAGTTCGATTTCGACTTCGAACCGGGCGGCGGCGTAGTTCCAGGTGGCACCCCAGTTGCGCTCCGACACCAGATCGTTCGAAACGAAGCCGTCCGGCCCATTGAACAGGATCAGCCCGGCGGGATCGGACGCGAAATCCTTCACGAGTGAATTGCGGCGGCTGCAATGGCCGAGGAGGGATACCACCATGCCGTCTTCGTCGCGCTCCGCCAGCAAGGGCAGCGGGCTGGCGCTGAACGCGCGCGAAATCACCCAGGCCAGCGGATATTCGTCGATCAGCCGGCTCGCGGCCTGCCAGTGGAAGGCCTCAGGCGTCGCGGCCAACGTTGGCCCGATCCAACCGTTCACGCAACCAGGCCGAGGCCTCGTCCAGCGCAGTGTTCGCGATCGCGGCGATCGACATCGCTTCCAGGAAGCTATGGGTCGCGCCGCGATAGGTTCGCTCGGTAACCTCGCCTCCGGCCGCCGCCATGCGCGCGGCCAACGCGTAATTGCTGTCCGCCAGGATGTCGCATTCGGCGATGGCGAAGAAGGCAGGGGGCAGATCGCGAAGATCGGCCAGAGCGGGCGCGACCAGCGGATTGGTCAGATCATCCGCATCGGCCACATAGCCGCGCCAATAGGCATCCATTTCCGCAATCTCCAGCGGATAGGGCGGCTCGCCATAGCGCGCGTAGCTTCCCGTCGGTTGTGGATCGTAGGCCCCGTAATTCAGCAGCATTGCGGCCAGGGGCGCGTTACCCTTCGCGCGACGCAGAAGGCAGGATGATACCGAAAGGTTCGCGCCCGCGCTGTCGCCGCCGATTGCGATGCGGCCAGTATCGAGGCCCAATGCCTCACCCTCCCGCTCCAGCCAGGCAAGCGCGGTCGCGATCTCCTCCAGTGCCACGGGAAACCGGTGCTCAGGCGCCAGGGAGTAATCGACGCCGACCACCGCAATCTGCGCGCGCGCCGCGTATTCGCGCATTAGCCGGTCGTGCGTTTCGATGCTGAACAGCTGCCATCCGCCGCCGTGGATATAGAACAGCACCGGCAGGCCCGGCTTGTCGACGGGGCGGTACAGTCGCAGTCGCACCCCGTCGGCGTCGAGCTCGCGCGTTTGGGCCATCTGCGGACCGCCCAGCCGCCAGCGTTCGCGCACATCCTCCGCAATGGCGCGGCGTTCCACCATGGGCAGGGTATCGCTCGCCCCCCGGGCCGCGTTGTCTTGCGCCATCTGCTCCAAGAACCGTGCGATATCGGGATCGAGCGGCGCGGCCCGCCGGGTGTCAATCGTTTCCATCGGCCGCTCTCCTTCCGCCGCTAAGTCGTTCAAGCGATGTAGTGTCTTGTCCGATCCGCCTCCACGAAGAAGAGGCCAATCACCCCCATGATCAGGCCGCGCACTGTCATCGACACGAAATATTTGATAGCGCCACCTGATCCGGAGGGGCTCGTCCACCATGTGGGAGAGTGGGGTTGAAGCATAGTCACGACGTCTTGGCACTTGACCGGCCGGTGGTCGCGCTCGTCGACGAATATCCAGCCGGGTTCGTCGATCCGATGCATCGCCACAATCACGTGCAGGTTCTTTACGCATCGGCCGGGGTGATGAGCGTGCGCACGCGCGGTTCCAGCTTCGTCGTGCCGCCACAACGGGCGGTGTGGATCCCCGCGGATGTGGAACACGAGGTTTCGTGCCGCGGCGATGTTCGCTGCGCACGCTGTATCTTACGTCCAAGGATGCGCTGACGCGCGAGACCGGCGAATGCCGGGTGTTCGAGGTGTCTGAATTCCTGCGTGCACTGATCCTGGAAACGTCGCGTCTGGATCCCGAGTACGATCAGGAAGGCCGTGAGGGCCGGATCATCGCCCTGCTGCTGGAGGAGATCGGGCGGATGCCGGAAACCCCCTATCGCGTCTCGATGCCGTCCGACCCCCGACTGCTGCGCGTGTGCGAGGCGCTGCTCGCCGACCCTTCCGATCCACGCGATCTGGACGATTGGGCCCGGCTTGCCGGCATGGGTCGACGCACCCTGACTCGCAATTTCAAGGCCGAGACCGGCATGGGGCTGGCGGTCTGGCGTCAGCAGGTGCGGCTGATGGAAGCGATCGCCCTGATGGCCACCGGCATGTCGATCACGCGCGCAGCTTATGAAATCGGCTACGACAGTCCCAGCGGATTCACGGCGATGTTCCGCCGAGCCTTCGGCTACGCGCCGAGCCACCGTGACTGGTGAGGCATCGAGCGGCTGATGGGTAACTCTATTCTTAGGGCGCTTGCAAAGAGGATGCGCTTACGGGACTGCCGCAGTGGTAACAAAGCAATGCTCCGGTCCAGCAGGAAGAGGCTCGATCAAATGATACAGTAGCAGCGGCCGCAAAGCGCATTCTTTAGAAGACAATCCGCATGCTAGTCCATAACGAGGATATGGTCGGATCGCAGCCATAGGGGCGGAAGGCAGAGCGGAGTATCCGACAGGGGCAGCACGGAATCTGCTATCGCTGCACCCAATGTGTCGGTCATGAACTTCCGTCGCGCCGAAATGCGTTTCCAGACATCGGGATATTGTTGCGCCAGATCGTCCCGCAAACTGCGATCCGCGAATACTACGCTGTCTTCGCAATTGAGAGCCCAGCCGTCGCGCATAGGCGCGGGAATGATGTCCACCTGCATATGCATGCCTGAGCGGATACGATCGGAGGACCCAGGACGGATGGGTGTGTGCGACCATTCCTCATGCCCGGTCAGATGCCCGGGGTTGAGAAGCGAACGAAGCCCACCGTCCGATAGAACGCCCGTAACCTCGTCATGAATGAGGCCCCCTTCCACATCGATATCGGCCGTGGCGTACCAACGTACCAGTCCAGCGAAGTAAGCGGCGGCGACCTCTACGAATGCATCGTCGTGGTCTTCGACCAATCCGCCCCGGGCTGTCAGACCGCCCCAGAGACCCACCGCGGTGGAAACGCCGTCTCCCTTGTTGATCCGTCGCCAGCCTGGGCTTTTCAGGCCGATCACCGGTCCACCCGCAGCGTTGCCCGAAGCCAGCATCGGGTGGGCTGTTACGGGCTCGCCGCGATAGTTCATGCGCAAGGCGGCATCACGCTCCGTGTCGCCGGGCCGTATCCTGCCGATGACGTTCCAGACCATTTGCGAGGTTCGCGCCGCAGCCCCCTCGAACACAGCGATCTGATCAGCGCTGATGATAGATCGCTGCCCGTCCTGCGGATGTAGCAGGACCTCGGTGCGATCGACTACGCTGTCTGCGCCGACCGTCCGCTGGAGCGCGGCTAGGTAAGGAGCGGGGAGGAATGGGGGGCGAGGTTCTTCGGGCCATTCAGCAGCTTCGAGGTACTTCCAGCCGATCACTCCCACGCTGTCGCCTCTCTTCAACCCGATTTCGCTCAAGACGTGATCGAGCCGGGGGGCAGTCGTTCGATCCTGACCGGGTAGGCTCATCGTCTGCGAAAGAAAGACTTCGAGGCCGGGTAGAGGAGAAACCGAGGTGTACGATACGCACTCGTTCCCGGTAACGATGATCCGCCTTCCTCCGGAACCCAGCAGGAGCAGGGCTTCTTCGAACCTCGGCTCGAAACCCGAAAGGTACATCACATTGGCGAAGTGCTCCCGGTCGGCATAGACGTAGAGCCAGTCGGTGCCTGCCGTCTGTAGCGCGGTGTCGCAGCGTTCGGCGTAACGCTCCGCAGAGATGGGCGCAGGCGCACCGATCGGGCCAAAATCCGGGATGGCGACATGGCGCAGCGAAATGGACAAGGTGATCTCCTGTAATTCAAATCCCGCCGACGGGACTTGGCTTGCTCAATTATATATGATTTATAGTGAGAGCAAGAGCTTGGTGCGGAGGGAAGTGACGATGGGGGGAAAGTGGTTTGCAGGTTTAGCGGTGAGCGTCTTTGCGCTCGGCCTTTCTCCTTCGAGTGCGAAGGACGCACCGCGGTCGGAGCGGGTCACCATCGTGCGCGACGGTTACGGCATTGCGCATATTCATGGTCGTAGCGACGCGGATGCCGTTTTCGGCATGATCTATGCTCAGGCGGAAGACGACTTTCCAAGAATAGAGCGCAATTATCTAACCGCGCTTGGACGGCTCGCCGAAGCGGAAGGTGAAAGTGCGGTGTGGTCCGACGTGCGCCAGCGCCTGTTTCTCGACCTTGATAAACTGAAGGCGGACTACCGGACCTCTCCCGACTGGCTGCGCGATCTGATGGATGCGTGGGCGTCGGGCCTGAACTACTATCTTGCCACCCATCCCGACACCCATCCCAAAGTTCTGACCCGGTTCGAACCTTGGATGGCGCTCGCCTTTTCCGAGAGCAGTATCGGCGGCGACATCGAGCGCGGCGTTGATCTTCGCGCCTTGCAGGCATTCTACGACGGGCCCGATCGCCAGGCGCGCCCCGACCTTGTCGCTCTGTTGACCAGCGAAGCTGGCGAGATGGTGGAGCCCAAGGGGTCGAACGGTATTGCGATCGGGCCGTCACGCAGCAAAAGCGGCAGTCCACTTCTATGGATCAACCCCCACACGAGCTTTTTCTTTCGCGCGGAACAGCAAGTGTCGAGCGATGCGGGCCTCGATGCCTATGGCGCAGCCACGTGGGGCCAGTTTTTCATCTATCAGGGCTTCAACCGGCATATCGGCTGGATGCATACCTCGAGCGGCGTCGACAACATCGACGAATTCGCGGTAGAAGTCAGGCGTAAGGGCGGTCGCCTGCAATATCGCTACGGGACTGACTGGCGCCCCTTTCGCAGCCGAACCGTATCGCTCAAAGTTCGCCAGTCGGATGGCACCAGCAAGCTTCGTCGCTTCACCCTGCTTTCGACCCACCACGGGCCGGTCATCCGGGAAGAGAACGGCCGCTGGATCGCGGTGGCCATGCTGAACAACCCGCGCGCGGCGCTCGAGCAAAGCTACCTCCGGACCAAAGCGCATTCACTGGACGGATATCTCGAGGCGTCTAGCAGGATGGCGAACAGTTCCAACAACACGATCTTTGCTGCCGACGACGGCACGATCGCCTATCTTCATCCTCAGTTCGTTCCTCGCCGTAACGATCGCTTCGACTATACCCGACCAGTCGATGGAAGCGATCCAGCAACCGATTGGCAAGGCCTCCACGATCTCGATCAGCTTCCCCAGGTCATCCGGCCAAAAGGCGGTTGGGCCGTCAATACCAACAATCACCCCTGGAGCGCGGCGGGTGACGACAGCCCCGAGCAAGTGGATTTTCCGCGTTACATGGACCAGTTCGGTGAAAACCCTCGCGGCCGCCACGCTGTCGCCCTGCTGTCGGGTCAGCACATGTTCGACGCAAAAGACCTGACGAGCGCCGCCTTCGATAGCTTTCTGCCCCTGTTTGACGATCAGATACCCGGGTTGAAAAGGGGTTTGCTTGCGCTGCCGGATGGCGATCCGAGAAAGGAGAAGCTCACCGCGCCCGTCGCGATGCTGGACGGGTGGGATCGGCGCTGGAGTGTCACGTCCGTGCCCACGGCGCTCGCTGTTTATTGGGGTGAAGCCTTATGGTCTGCTGAGGGTCCGAAAGCCTACGCTGCAAATGTGCCCCTTTTCACCTATTTCCGAACGCAGACGACCGACGCGGATCGCCTATCCGCGCTCGACACTGCGGTCGACAAGATGGTTCGCGAGCAGGGGGACTGGCGTATCGCCTGGGGTCGCATCAATCGGTTCCAGCGCATCGATGGCGCAATCGAACAGGACTTCCAGGACAAAGCGCCGAGTTTCCCCGTTGGCTTCACTTCGGGCAATTTCGGCTCGCTGGCTGCGTTCGGTGTGGTCCGGCAATCAGGCGACCGATGCTTATATGGCACCAGCGGCAACAGTTTTGTCGCTGTGGTCGAGTTCTCACCGGAGGGCCCACACGCCTGGGCGGTATCGGCGGGTGGAGAGAGTGGCGATCCGCAATCGCCGCATTTCAATGACCAGATTGTTCGCTACGCTACAGGCGCCCTGCGACCGGTCCCCTTCGCTGACGCGGATTTGCAAGCGCTGACAGGTCCGCGGTATCATCCAGGCGAGGTACACGCCGAGGTCAAGTCGCCGCAGCCGGTCCCCGGTAGCAGTCCTTGCGGGCAACTGAATCCGGCGGGATAACAAGGGGCAAAGCGACAGGGAGCGCGTATCCGAACCGCTACGGGCGGCCAGGGTGGTTTCCGGCAGTCAGCAAAAGGTCGAGTGCGCCCCGAATGAGCTCGCTCATGCGCTCGGAGGCTTGCAAAGCATCACCCTTTATAAGCGCGTCGGCGACGCGCTTGTGATCCTTGGCGCTGGCTCTGGGCACACCTTTATACTCGTTTGTCCGCCGGATGGAGAACCGCAACGTGGTTTCGGTCAGGCCGGTGAACTGGCGCATGAAACGATTGTTGCTCGCCTCCAGAACTGCAATGTGAAAAGCGATGTCGGCTTCCAGCGCATCACCCTCGCCGCCGTCGGCTGCGAGCATTCGATCGATCGCATCCATGATCGCGCGGCGCTGAGGACCGGTCGCGGTATGGGCCGCGAGGCTCGCCGCGCGGGGTTCGATCGACATCCGGATCTCGGTGAAGTCGATGAGCAGATCGATCGAGAATTTGCGTTCGAGCATCCATCGCAGAACATCGGGATCGAGGAGATTCCAGCTACTCTCGGGCTGGACCACGGTACCTGCGCGCTTGCGTGGCAGCAGGAGACCTTTGGCGGTCAACATTTTCACGGCCTCGCGAAGCACCGGCCGACTGGCGCCATAGCGTTGCGAGAGTTCCGCTTCGGTCGGAAAGCTGCGGGTCGAACTGTAGTGCTCGGTAACGATTGCGAGCCCCAGATCGTCAACGATGCTCTCGGTCAGGTTGCGTCCGTCCTCTGCTCCGCGCGACGTGGCAGAACTGGGAGCCGGTTTGCGGAGTGGTGCAGCGTTTTCGATTGTCACGATAGGATGTCTATTATCCCCTCGACTGCCATTCGCCAAGCCAGGCAGCAGCTTAGCCGGCATAGGCAGGGGTAGGAAGCCCGCGCACTCCTGGCTCGATTTCGAACAATGCGCCATCGTCGGGTGACCCTGGGGAGCCAAATTCCGCCGACGTCACGAACATCCGATCGAGGTTCGGGCCGGCGAAGGCACAGCTGGTGATATTGCTGGCGGGGAGCTGCACGCTGCGCATGAGTTTGCCAGCTGGATCGAAACGGCTGACCCGGCCACCTGCCCAGTGCGCGATCCACAGCCCACCTTCGCAGTCCACCGTCATCCCGTCGGGGTATCCGTCCTCAGTCGCGAAGCGGATCCATTCCTCGCGCTCGCCTATGCCTTCGTCTTCCAAGCGCTCGAAGCGGTATACAACGCCGCGACCGCTGTCGTTATGGTAGAGCCAGCGACCGTCAGGGCTGAATGCCGGACCATTGGTGACCTTATATCCATCGTCGACCATCGCGACCGACCCGTCTTCCGTCATGCGGTATAGCGCACCGCTCGCCTCCAGATCGCGATCGTCCTTGGAGCCGAACCATAGATTGCCTTCGGCGTCGACTTTCGCATCGTTCAGGCGGTTGTGCGGGCGATCCGGTTCGACCGGACAGACCAGCTCGGTCCGGCTTGTTTGTGGATCGAAGCGCGCGATGCTTTTGCGCAGGCCGACAAGGAGATCGGCATGATCGCGCCGTTCGACCGCCCAGCACACCATGTCGGGCATCGCGTGGCTCCGCACCACGTTCGTGTCCGGCTCGAGCGCATGTAGATGCGCGCCCAGGATATCGACCCAGTAGAGCAACCCGTCGCGGGCCGACCACATCGGTCCCTCGCCGAGCTGATCAACCCGCGCTCTTGGTACTACGCTATAATCGTCCATCAACAGGCCTTTCCTTGAATATAAATATGATATATAGCACCCGCAACGATTCATCCAGCGCGTTTGATCAGCGAACGCGGCGGAACAGGGAGGGGCAGAAACGATGGCGCTATCGCGGCGAAGCGTGGTTGGCACTGGCTTGGTGGGCAGTGCCGCTCTGCTTTCGGGCTGTACGCGTGCCCCCGCGGATATTCGCATCGGGTTCGTTGTCAAAATGCCCCAGGAACAGTGGTTCCAGGACGAATGGCGTTTCGCGAAGGCAGCGGCCCGTGATTTCGGGTTCACTCTTATAGAAATCGGCGCCGAGGATGGCGACCGGGTCCTGTCGGCCTTGTGGACGCTGTACGCGCGATATGCCCAAGGCTTCATAATCTGTGCGCCCGACCCCCGGCTCGGTCCGGCGATTGCGGAATATGCCGAACGGACGGGAATGAAAGCTCTCGCCGTGGACGACCGGCTAAGCGCTCCCGACGGCACACCCATCGCGCACATGCCCTATGTCGGTATCTCAGCTACCGCGATCGGAAAGCTGGCCGGGGAAGCGGCAGCAACGGAAGCGCGACGGCGCCACTGGGCCCTGGCGTCTACCGGAGTTCTGCGGCTGGCCTTCGACAGTCTGGAGACTGCGCAAGAACGCACTTCTGGCGCGATCGACGCGCTTGCCAGCGAGGGTTTCTCACAGGTGTTCGATGCTCCGCAACGCACCAGTGACACGGAGGGAGCTTTTACCGCAGCGGCCCCGGTGATCACTGCAAACCCGGCAATAGACCAGTGGATCATTGTCGGACTGAACGATGAGAGCGTGATCGGGGGGGTACGCGCGGCCGAGGGGCTGTCGATGACCTCGGGCGATATCATCGGCGTCGGTATCGGCGGATCCGAGGCTGCTGTGTCGGAACTGGCAAAGCCTACCCCGACCGGCTTCTTCGCAACGGTCCTTCTGAGCGCCCGCCGTCATGGATACGACACCGCCGCGGCGATGTACCGGTGGATAAAGGATGGTGTTCGTCCACCGGCGGTTACCCTGACCAGCGGCACTCTCATGAACCGGGGCAACTTCAGGCAGATCCTGGCGCGCGAGGCGATCGCATGAGCGCGCTTCTGGAATATCGCGGCATCGGCAAGGTATTCCCGGGAGTGGTAGCGCTCGACGGGGTCAGCTTCGCGGTCGAGAGCGGCGAGGTGCGCGCACTTATCGGGGAGAACGGCGCGGGAAAATCCACCCTCCTGAAAATCCTGTCAGGTCAGTATCAGCCCGATAGCGGAGATTTGCTGGTCGACGGGCAGCCGCGCCATTTCACGTCGCCGCGCGAGAGCCAGGATGCAGGTATCGCGATCATCCATCAGGAATTGCAGCTTGCGCCGGAACTATCGGTGGCGGAAAACCTGATGCTCGGCGCGTTCCCGGCGCGGGGTGGGTTCGTCGATCGCCACGAACTGCGGGCCCGCGCGACCGAGGTACTCCTTCGCCTGGGCGAGCAAATCGATCCCGATACCAGGCTGGGGGATTTGTCGATCGGCCGACGCCAGATGGTCGAGATCGGGCGTGCGCTTTTGCGCGATGCGCGGATCATAGCCTTCGACGAGCCGACCAGTTCGCTCAGCACGCGCGAGGTCGAACGCCTGATGGAGATCATCGGCGATCTGCGTGGGGAGGGGAAGGCAATCCTCTACGTCAGCCATCGAATGGAGGAGGTCTACCGACTAGCGGACACTGCGACTGTCCTTCGCGACGGCGCCCATGTTCTGAATGCCGCGCCTGTCGGCCCTGCCGATGCCGACCGCCTCGTCGGGGCGATGGCGGGGCGCAAGATTGAAGATATCTATGGCTTCCGCGCGCGTCCTCTGGGCGGTCAATCCATTGCTCTGCGTGGCGTGGAAGGTCGCGGTTTGCGCCAGCCGGTCGACCTGTCCGCCTCGCGGGGCGAGATCGTCGGTCTTTTCGGCCTGGTCGGTGCCGGACGTTCGGAGCTCTTCCGCCTGATCTTCGGAGCCGAGCGACGCACGGCAGGTACGGTCGCGATAGAGGGACGCGATCTACCTCCCGAAAATCCGCGCGCCGCTATTGCGGCTGGTCTGGCATTTTGCCCGGAAGATCGGAAACGCGAAGGTATCGTTCCGCTAGCGCCTGTCCGGGAGAACCTGGCTTTGGCTTGGCGAAATTTGCGCACCGCAACACCCTTGCTGCGGCCCTCACGCGAAGCGGCATTGGCGGACGAGCAAATCGACGCGCTGCGAATCAAGACCGCGAGCGCGGAGACGGCGATTGAAACGCTGTCGGGCGGTAATCAGCAAAAGGCTGTCATAGCGCGCTGGCTGATGGCCGATGCGCGAATCCTGCTTCTCGACGAACCCACGCGCGGCATCGACGTCGGGGCGCGCAGCGAGATCTACGACCTCATCTACAAGTTCGCGGAAGGAGGTGGGACGGTATTGTTTGCCTCGTCCGACATGCCGGAGGTTTTAGGGGTCGCCGACCGCATCGTGGTGATGCGCGAAGGAAGCGTGTCGGGTGTGGTCGCACGTGCCGACGCGACATCAGACCGGTTGCTGCGCCTCGCTCTGCCCGAAGCAAGCCCACCCATGGCCGACAATGGCGAGAAGGAAACTGTGCCCGCATGACCCGTCTACATCTGATGCGCCAAGCGTGGCCCGTGATCGTCCTGCTGGTCCTGCTTGCAGTGCTCTCGCTGGCAGTGCCCGACTTCCTCGGCATTCGTAACCTGCGCGGACTTTTGCTTTCCGTGACCCTCGTCGGGACGATCGCTGCTACCATGATGCTGGTCCTCGCGATGCGCGAGGTCGACCTTTCCGTTGGCTCTATCGTAGCGTTTTCCGGGGTTCTTACCGCCG
Source organism: Erythrobacter sp. 3-20A1M (assembly GCF_018636735.1). Taxonomy (NCBI): domain Bacteria; kingdom Pseudomonadati; phylum Pseudomonadota; class Alphaproteobacteria; order Sphingomonadales; family Erythrobacteraceae; genus Erythrobacter; species Erythrobacter sp. 3-20A1M. The sequence goes on from NZ_CP045200.1 coordinate 2,433,172, forward strand.
TCGCGATCAACGCCACAGGCAGCGTGCTGCTGGGCGTCCTGTCGGGTCTGGCTGGAGGCGCAGCGGTTGGTCTGTTCAATGGCGCGGTGGTCGCCGGCCTGAAAGTCAATTCGCTCATTGTTACTCTAGCCACGATGGAAGTCGTTCGCGGGCTCGCGTTCCTCGTGTCGGGAGGCGAAAGCGTCGCGATACCGGTGCAGTCCTTCTACGCGCTGGGATCCGGGGGCTTCCTGGGTATCAATTGGCCGATCTGGGCGATGATCGCGAGCTTCGCAATTTTCGGGCTACTGCTCAGGCGCACCGTATTTGGACGCAACGTATTGGCGATCGGCGGAAACCCTGAGGCCGCGCGATTGGCCGGGGTGCCGATTACTCGCATTCGTATTACCGTCTTCGCCCTGCAGGGGCTCATTGCCGGACTGGCCGGGATTATCCTGGCCGCGCGCATTACCAGCGGGCAGCCCAATACCAGTGCAGGCCTGGAATTGGCTGTGATCTCTGCCTGCGTCCTGGGCGGTGTATCGCTCTCCGGCGGAGTTGGCACGATGGCCGGAGTGATCATCGGCGTACTCATCATGGGGACAGCGCAGAATGCCCTCAACCTGCTCAATGTCCCGACCTTTTACCAATATGTCGTGCGCGGCGGCATCCTACTGCTGGCCGTAATAGCCGATCGTCTGCGTCAGAGCGGGCGTCTCTCCGAACTTCGCCTGTGGCCATTGGCCGCTCGCACCGCTCTCGATCGGACCCGATGATGTCTAAAATCGTCTCAATGGAGCATTTTCTTGTTCCGCCACGCTGGCTCTTCGTGCGTATCGAAACAGACGATGGAGCCGTCGGGTGGGGTGAGGCCAGTTTGGAAGGGCATGGGGAGGCTGTAGCCGGCGCGCTCGACGCAGCACGTGATCGCTTGATCGGCCACGATGCTGATCGGATCGAAGACGCCTGGCAGATGATCTATCGGTTGGGGTTCTATCGCGGCGGGCCTGTTCTGATGTCTGCTCTGTCAGGTATCGATCAGGCGCTATGGGACCGCAGGGGCCGGGTGCTGAATGCTCCAGTATCCGATCTGTTAGGCGGGCGCGTGCGCGACCGGATCAGGGTTTATGCTTGGATCGGGGGAGACCGACCAGGTGACGTTGCCGAAGCTGCGGCTATGCGGCGGGAACAGGGCTTCGACGCAGTAAAGATGAACGGGACGGAGGAAATGGCCTGGCTAGCTGGCCCGTCAGCGGTCAACGATGCGGTCGAACGGTTGGCTCAGGTTCGCGAGACCGGACTGGACGTCGGGGTCGATCTGCATGGGCGCGTCCATCGTCCGATGGCGCGGCAAGTGGTTCGCGCGCTAGAGCCGCTCGGACCGCTCTTCATCGAAGAGGTGCTGCTGAGCGAAAATCCCGAGGCGATCGCGCAAGTCGTTGCCCAAACTGCGGTTCCACTGGCGTTGGGAGAGCGCCTCTTCAGCCGCTGGGATTTCAAGCCGTTCTTCCAGTCAGCTGCGATCGATATTGCCCAACCCGATCTCAGTCATGCAGGTGGCATTTCGGAAGGACGCCGAATTGCCGCAATGGCGGAAACCTACGACGTGGCGCTGGCACCTCATTGTCCCCTTGGACCCTTGGCTTTGGCGTCTTGCCTGCAACTCGCTGCAACGTGTCCCAACTTCGTGATCCAGGAGATGTCGCTGGGAATTCATTACAACCAGGCTGACGCAGACCTTCTTACCTACCTCCAAAACCCCGAAGTACTCGACGTGAGCGACGGATCCGTCGCGGTGCTCGAGGGTGCAGGGCTAGGAGTAGAGATCGACGAGGAACGCGTTCGCCACGCTGCGCGCCAACCTCATCGCTGGCGTAACCCGGTTTGGCGTGGACCTGACGGATCGCTGCGGGAATGGTAAGCGCCGAACTGGAAGGAAAGGTCGCACTGGTTACGGGCGCGTCCGGCGGGATCGGTCTGGCAACCGCGGCCGTCTTCGCGCGTGCCGGTGCCCATCTCGCGCTCGTCGATAAGGCGCTCGGCTCCGAAAGGAACGCAGAGCAGGGAACGGTCGAGCGTATCGGCTGTGATCTGAGTGATGGGAAAGCGGTAAGCATGGCGTTCGAGAGAACTCTCGATCGCTTCGGCCGGGTCGACATCCTGGTGAACATAGCCGGCATCATGATATTCAAGCCGCTGGAGGAACAGTCCGAGCAAGACTGGCACCAGCTTCTGGCGATCAATCTGATCGCGCCCGCGCTTCTCAGCGGCTTGGTACTTCGGCATGGGGCGCCCGGCAGTTCGATTATCAACATTGCTTCCGTGCATGCCCGGCGCACATCTCCCCTCGTGGCATCCTACGCCGCGTCGAAGGCTGCGCTGGTCAGCCTCACCAGAAGCACGGCGATCGAAGGGCGTGAACGCGGTATTCGCTGCAATGCCATCCTTCCCGGGGCGATCGACACACCCCTGCTGCAACAGAGCCCAGCCATCCGTTCCGGTGAGGAGAGCCTCGATCCCGCGGACATTGGCCAGCCCGATGATATTGCGCAGCTGGCCTTATATTTGGCTTCTCCCCGTGCCTGTTTTATCACCGGCGAGGACATTGTCGCAGATCACGGTCGGATGGGACGGCTCTGATCCGGGCTTGGGATCGCGCTGAAGCCGAGCCGCGTATGGGACCGATAGGTTTCACCGGGCAGCAGCCATGAGGGTGGGAAATGGGCATGGTTGACGCTGTCCGGAAACTGCTGGGTTTCGAGGCAAAGGCCCTGCCGCCTGCCAAAGTGTCCGGACAGGCCGTTTCCTGAATAGAATTGCAGGGCAGGCTGATCGGTCTCGATTGCGAGCCGCCGACCAGAGTTCGGGTGGAAGAGCACTGCGGCTGGGCCGACCCTTTCGCGCCGCAGTATGAAAGCATGATTATAGCCGTCGCCCGCTCGTAGCTGGCTGTCCGGCATGGCGATCGCCTCGCCGATGCGTCGTTCCTCGCGAAAGTCGAAGGGTCCTTGTGCAACGCCACGTATTTCGCCTTGAGGAAGCTGGTCGCCATCGATCGGAAGAAACGTATCGGCAGCAATCTTCAGCACGTGGTCGTCGATTGTCTGCGCGCTGGTGCCCGATAGGTTGAAGTAAGGATGCGCAACGAGATTGACGGCTGTCGGAGCATCGGTAACGGCGCTGTAATCTATCGACAGCGAACCGGACTTCGCGACTTCGAACTCCGCGCGAGCTCGCAGGGTGCCCGGCCAACCGCCTTCGCCAGTGGGGCTAATGAGCTCGAGGCGGAGGTACGTCGAGGAAGCGGCTTTGGCCTTCCAGATCCGATGGCTGAAGCCCACCGGCCCCCCATGCAGCTGGTGAGGGCCTTCGTTTGCTTCTAACCGCACTAGGGCGTAGACTCATTACGCGTGGCACCAAAGGCGGGCGCAGATGAGTTTGACGGCGGCGAGGTAGTTTTCGGGGCACTTATCGTAGCGGGTGGCGATGCCTCGGAAGTGCTTGATTCGGTTGAAGAAGCGCTCGACGAGGTTACGCTGCCGGTAGAGCCAACCCGAGAAGGCAAAGCGCTGCTTGCGGTTGGAGCGCGACGGTATGTTGGCCCAGACATTCTTGCTGGCAGCGGCTTCGCGGATGGCGTTACTGTCGTAGCCCTTGTCGGCCAGCAGCGTAGCGCCCTCGGGCATGGCATCGAGCAGAGCTTCGGCTTCCTGGCTGTCGTGGACCTGACCACCAGTTAGGCGCAGCGCGACGGGACGGCCATCAGCGTCAACGAGGGCATGGATCTTGCTCGTGAGGCCGCCTCGGGAACGTCCCATGCCGCGATCATTGGATCCCCCTTTTTACCCGTCGCACCGTGCTGGTGGACGCGGACGCAGGTGGAGTCGATCATCACAATCTCGCCTTCGAAAGCGGCGGAAACCGCAGCAAGCAGCCGGTCCCACACCCCGGCTTTGCGCCAGCGGACGAACCGGTTGTAGCAGGTCGTAGAGGGGCCGTAGCGCTCAGGCATCTCCGCCCACGGTGAGCCAGTGCGGAACCGCCAGAGGATGCCGTTCAGCACCCGCCGATCGTCAACGCGAGGAACGCCGCGCGGCTTGTTCGGCAGCAGCGGCTCGATGATCGACCATTCCTCATCCGTCAGTTCGTATCGACGCCGCGCCATCGAGCCTCCATCGCAATGGAGAGCCTGAATCACGCAAGCCGCCAAACCTCAAGGCGGTTTATGAGTTTACGGCCTAGGACACCGTCCCTGCGATATTGCGCGTGGCCTACGCGATTGGCGAAACGGCCGCAGGTCGCGCCGAGATAGTGATCGGACCCAGGTGCCCCCGCAGACGGGTAATGTGCAGGATCGGGATAACCGAGCAAGACATTGGCGATAATGCCGTCGCGATCAGGTGTTTCGATCCCCAAGATGGTCGCGCCGAGATCGGATATGATCACGCGGAAACTGCCGGCGGCGAGAACGAATTTCCGCGCGATACGGCCATCCGGAAGATGGTGAAGTGTACTGTTGTCCAATGGCCTCGGGGCTTGTTTTGGTGAAGAACGGGCTGCGATCCCTATTCGGAGACCGCAGCCCTGTCAGTGTCAGAAATTTGCGCGCAGGCCGACGGTTATGCGACGGCCCTGGTCGGAAACCGTGATCAGTCGCTCCTCGTACCGGGAATAGCTGCGGAAATCCTCGTTCGTCAGGTTCAAGACCTCTGCGAACAGCGACACACGATCGTTGAACTTGATCGAGCCGCTTAGGTCGATCTGGTCGTAACCGAAGATATTCTCCGGCTGGCTCTGCGGTCCGAACGTCTGACGAAGAAACGGCGCGCGCCAGTTGTATGCGCCCCTGATCTGGAAGGTATCATCCTCGTAGAACAGGATCAGGTTGGCGGTATCGGACAGCCCTTCGACATTGAAAGTCTGGTTGCTGAGCGATGGATCGAACCGGATGGAGCTTTCGACCTTCGTGTAGTTGGCGGTTACGCCCATATTGTTGAACGGCGCCGGCAGGAAATCGAAGGTCGTCTGAACTGCTGCTTCCAGACCGTACACCTCGCCGTCCTGTGCGTTGTAGGGCCGGTTCGCCGTAAAGGTCAGGCCGAAATAGTTCTCGAACTGCTGTCCAGAGATGATGAAATTCTGCAGTTTCTTGTAGAAACCGGTCAGGCTCACATAGCTCGTGCGGCTGAGATAATAATCGATTGCCGCATCGGCGTTCCAAGCGAGGAACGGCTTAAGGTTGGGGTTCCCGCCGCTGACGGTATTGGAGTTCGGCGGACGGAAAACGAAGCTCTGCGACAGTCCAAGCCGGCTGAGCGTAGGACGCGTGAGCGTGCGTGAACCGGCGAGACGGAATACCAGGTCGTCGGTCAGGTTCAGGCGAAAATTGAGCGACGGAAGCAGGTAGGTATACTTGTTGTCGGCATCGACCGGGATCGTCGGGCTATAGACGGGAACCGCCGCCGTCGGATCGGCCGGGTTCTGGATCACATCGAGCAATGTAACAGAATAGCCGGTCACATGGACATCGGTATGAACCAAGCGGCCGCCCGCGAGAAGGGTGTAGGGCATTTGGCCCAAATTGCCTTCCGCGGAACCCTGGAGATAAGCCGCGAAGGTGTTTTCGCGCACGGTACCCGACCCGCGGTCGCGGTCGATCGGGTCGAGGCTGTTATTATTGCCCTGGTAGACTGCGAGAAAACGCTCGCGGGCCGCAATCGCCTCGGGGGAGTTGCCGCCTACTTGATTCACCGCCGCGGCGGAGCCGTAAAACTGTACGAGCGCGTCGCGATCGTAGGTCAGCCACGTCAGATCACGTCCCAGCACATTGGCACTGAAATCGCTGAACAGGTTGGAAGGCGCAACTGCCTGGTACCCGCAGTAGAAGCAACCGAGAGGTTCGGGAGATTCACGCGAGATCGTGGTTTTCTTGCGATTTGTGAACAAAAGCCCGCCCTGGATCCGGTCGAGAAAGCCGCTGAGATCCCAGGTGGCATCAATAGTCCCTTGATTGATGGTGTCCGAATTTCGCCCGCCGCGTTCCGAGCAGCAGTGGAGTCGGGGCGCCGATTTGTCGTTCGGGGCAAGCACGTTGGTCATCGTGGGCAACCCATCCGGCCCATCTAGGACGAAGGTTGGCGTAACGCCGATTTGGCGCGTCCCCACCACATAGAAAAGCTGGTCCGCCCCGCTTCGGGTGTTTGAATGCGCCGCATCGAATACGATTTCGAGATCGTCGGCCGGATTCCACTGCGCGTTGGCCGCAATCTGATAGGTGCGCGCATCCTCCGGATTGGTTGCCAGGATATTGTCAGACGCGAGGCCCGCGGTTGGGGTTGCGGGCAGCACCGTAAACTGCGTCGCGGTGTTGTTCTGATTGATCGTCGCGCTCGTGATACGTCCCGGATCGACATAGTAGCCGAGCTGATTGGTCACGCTGGACGTCTTTTGCTGGGTGTAAAGGGCGTCGAGTTCCAGCCGCAGTGTGTCCGAAGGCGCGTAGTCGAGCGCAAACGTCCCGCCGATGCGTTCGCGGTCGTTATGGGTAGAGGTGAAGTTGAGCGTTCGCGGCAAGGCGACCCCGGTCCCCGGGCCCGAGGCGGTATCGTTCACCCCGTCTCCATCGCTGTCGATGTTCTGATTGATGATCCAGCCATCGGTGGAGATGTTGGATAGGGTCGAGATGCGTTTGTCGTAGACAAAGCTGGCAAGGATGCCGAACGTCTGGTCGTCGTTGGACTGGCTGATGAATCCAGAGGCGAACGGGGTTATCTTGTCTGCCGTGCTGTCATGCTGGCCAGCAATGCTTCCAGCAAAGTGAAATCCTGCACGATCCGTAGGACGAGCGGTTCGAAGGATGATCGTAGATCCGATTCCGCCTTCCTGGAGGCGTGCTTCGGACGATTTGTAGACCTCTGCGCCTGAGATGAGTTCGGAGGGAAGGATATTGAACGAGAACGACCTGCCGCCGCCAGTTGTCGAGAGCAGACGGTTGTTGAGCAGCACGGTGTTGAATTCCGGTCCCAATCCGCGAACCGTTACGCCGCTGCCTTCGCCGTTTACCCGGTCGACCGCGACCCCGGTTATACGCTGGAGCGACTCCGCGATGTTGGCGTCGGGAAAGTTGCCGATGTCTTCTGCCGAGATCGCGTCGACGACGCCGATGGTCTCGCGCTTCAGATCAAGCGCATTGCCGAGAGACGCCCGGATGCCTGTTACAACAATGACGTTATCATCCGCCTCGCCAGCGGGAATTTGCTCTCCGGTCGGCTGCGTCGTGCTTCCGGTTTCTTCGGCATCATCGGTGGTAGTGGTTCCTGCCGGCGGCTGATCATCGGGTGACATCGCGGCAGCGGATGCCGGAGCCACGATGTTCAGCGCCACGCCTGATAGCAGGCTGGCCAGCAAAAGTTTTCTAGCGTGCATTGTTATCCTCCCCCATGTGGTTCGACACCAAATTAAATATGATATAATGAAGGGCTTGTCGAGGGCTTTTCTTCGGTCCACAACCGCTGGTGGATATATAATCCGTATGCCCGTCGCCACCCACAGACGGACCGCACGCCGCAATTGTATGATTTGAGGGAGGGAAGAATGCGTTTCGCGCTGTCCGCAATCGGGTTCGCAATGATTCTCACGCTGCCCGTGGAAGGGGCCCAGGCCGAGGCGAGCTACGACGCCGAACGGCGTGTATTTCGTCTCGACGGAGGTGACGTAACATACGCCTTCAAAGTGAGTCGGGACGATCTGTTGCAGAGCGTTTATTGGGGCGAACGGCTCGAGGCGGAAGATCCGATCGACGGCCCCGAAATTGGCGGGCTGTCGGGTTTCGATGTTACTGCCAACGTCGTTCCGCAGGAATATGCCGGGTGGGGTGGGGGACTCTTCGCCGATCCCGCGCTCAAAGTGGCATGGCCGGACGGCAATCGCGATCTGGTGCTGCATTATCGCTCGCATAAGATCGAGCGCGATGCAGTCACGGTCGAACTGCAGGATATTCAGCGCCCGCTTACGGTGATCCTTCATTATACGATCGATCCCGATACCGGAGTGATCGGTCGCTCGGCATCAATCCGCAACGATGGGGACATGAGCGTTCGGATCGATCGCGCCGCCGCTGCCGGATATACGCTTCCAGTCGATGAACGCTATCGGCTTCATTATACGACCGGACGATGGGCTGCCGAATGGCAACGGGGCGACGCGCCGGTTTCGGCCGCCGGGACCGTGCTCGAGAGCCGCCGCGGATCGACCGGTAGCGAGAACAACCCGTGGTTCATGATAACGGTCGATGGCGAAACAACGGAGCAGTCGGGCCCTGCCTGGATCGGAGCGCTCGCCTGGAGCGGGTCCTGGCGGATTGGCGTGGCGCGAGACGTCGCTGGGCGTACGCGGATTACAGGTGGCTTCAATCCGTTCGATTTCGCCTACTCGCTTGCGCCGAGGGAAACCCTAGAGACCCCGGTTTTCTACGCGGGTTACTCCGATGGGGGGATGGGCGCAGCCTCGCGCGTATTTCATCGCTTCCAACGCCAGTCGATCCTGCCTCGGCATGAAGGTCGCTTACCGCTCCGCCCGGTCCTCTACAACAGCTGGGAAGCCACCGAATTTGCGGTCGACGAGGCCGGTCAAATGCGCTTGGCCGACCTGGCGGCGCAAATCGGCGTAGAGCGCTTCGTGATGGACGATGGATGGTTCGGTGAACGCAATAGCGATCATGCCGGGCTGGGCGATTGGCAGGTCAATCCGGAGAAATTTCCAAATGGACTCAAGCCCCTGATCGATCATGTTCAGGCGCGGGGAATGGAATTCGGATTGTGGGTCGAACCAGAAATGGTCAATCCGGACAGTGAGCTCTATCGCGCCCATCCTGACTGGGTGATCAACTTCGAAGGCAGGCCGCGCACCGAAGGACGTAATCAGCTCGTTCTAAACCTCGCGAGGCAGGATGTACGTGATCATCTTCTCGGAGTACTCGACGACCTTTTGTCGAAGAACGACATCCGCTTCCTCAAGTGGGATTATAACCGCAACTGGTCGGAACCCGGTTGGCCGAGTGTGCCCGTGGATGAGCAGCAGGAGATTTACGTACGCTATGTGCGCAATCTCTATTATATTCTCGACGAGTTGCGGCGACGCCATCCGGGGGTGGAGATCGAAAGCTGTTCGGGAGGCGGCGGCCGGATCGATCTTGGCATCATGCAGCGAACCGACCAGGTCTGGACGTCGGATAACACCGACCCAGTCGACCGGCTTCTGATCCAGGACGGATACACTCAGGCCTACGACCCGGGGGTGATGATGGCGTGGGTCACCGACAGTCCGAATTGGGTCAACCGGCGGTCGACCCCGCTATCCTTTCGCTTTCTATCCGCCATGCAGGGCGGACTTGGAATCGGGAACGATCTGACCGAATGGAAGCAGGAAGACTTCGCTACGGCGAAGCGCTACGTCGCCGCTTATAAGCGGATCCGCGCGACGGTGCAGCGAGGAGATCTCTACCGGATCGACCGGCCTGAAGAAGGCGACGTAAGGTCGACCACACTTTATGTGGCGCCAGATCGAAGTCAGGCCGCACTCTTCGCCCTCGTCCAGGGAACTCACCGGCTTGATCCGCGCCGCTCCATCTATCTTCAAGGCCTGGATGAAGATGCCCGATATACAGTGGAGCGCATGGATGGCGAACCTATGGCATCTGCGACACCAACGGAGGCGAGCGGTGCCTACTGGATGCATCACGGAATCGATGTCCCGCTCCGCGGGGATTTTCAGGGAGTCGGCTTGATCTTTACCCGTCAATAATCGGAACCGGATTTTTCTAATCGTCGACGACTGAGGAGCAAAGTCGCAGGCGCGCATTGGGTTACCGTTTCCGATGTTTCGGGGTTCTCATCCAATGCGGGGCGAACGCTGCATGGGAAGGGGCAAATCGTATACCTACGCCGCCGACATGCTGCATCCGGACCGGCGGTCACCCAAAAGGCCGAAGCATACTCCTGGCTTTGCCTCGGTGAGGCGCCGCGATCGATTGATCCTGACCGAAAAGGGTTGCCTGCCCTTGCGCCGCTTTCGTATGGCGGGACCCCGCCCTTAAGGTTCGAGACCCTTGCCAGAAACTTTCTTGAAGCGGGAAATCCGCGATGCATCGACCGGATGGTCCGTCGTCGGCCTCCTGTTAGGAATCGGCTTCTTCGTCATCAGCGCGATCGCCTCGTATTCCAACGTGCTCGACATGCGGGATAACGAGACGCGGATCCGCAACACGCACGAGGTTCTGACGACGCTAGACGACCTCATGATCGCCATGCTCGACATAGAAACCGGCCAGCGCGGTTATGTTCTGACCGGGCACGATCAGTACCTCGAACCCTACCACGCAGGGGTTGCCGCTGCGCGGGAGGAGTTGTCCGCACTCGCGGCTCTCACACGAAACAGCGCCGTCCAACGCGATAATCTCGACAGGCTTCGAAACACCGTCGCCACCAAGTTCCGCTTTTCCGAACTTGCCATCCGGACGCGTCGCGAAGGCGGTATCGAGGCGGCGATCGCGCTGACCGACAGCGACCGTGGCAAAATCGCCATGGATGCCATCCGTCAGCAAATGGCGCAGATGACCCGCGAGGAAACGGGCGAACGAGAACAACGGATTGCTGAACTCGCCGCTGCCTCGCGCGCCGCGATTCTCAGCGCCGTCATTACCAGCCTGATCGGGATCGGGTTGGTAATCGCGATCTTCATCCTCGTTTTGCGAAACAACCGCACTCGCGAGCGGCAGGGCTGGCTCCAGACCGCGCGGGTCGATCTGAGCGAGGCGATGCGGGGCGAGAAAACCGTATCGCAATTGGGCGAGGCAGTGCTGTCTTTCCTCGCCGAACGAACCGGCGCGCAGGCCGGTGCGCTGTTCAAGGGCGAGGGCGGCCACTTCAACCGCGTCGCGATGCTCGGCGTTCCCGACAGCGCTGCGGTGCCGGAGGCGTTCGCGCTCAACGAAGGGCTGCTTGGCAAGGTCGCGGCGGACTCGCAGGCGACCGTCGTGTCGGACATTCCGGACGGATATCTCAAGATCGGCTCCGCGCTGGGCAGCGCCACGCCGCGCCATCTCGTGGTGGCACCGGCCTTCAACGAAGGATCGGTGAATGCCGTGGTCGAACTCGGCTATTTCGACGATGTGGACGATCGCGTGCGCGAACTGCTCGATGCGGTGGCCGGATCGGTCGGCGTTGCGCTGCGCTCGGCGCGTTTCCGCGAGCGGCTGCAGGATGCGCTTGAAGAAACACAGCGGCAGGCCGGGGAACTCCAAGCCCAGAGCGAGGAACTCCGGGTCTCGAACGAGGAACTGGAGGAACAGGGCAACGCGCTCAAAGAATCGCAGGCCCGGCTGGAACTTCAGCAGGTGGAGCTGGAACAGACCAACACCCAGTTGGAGGAGCAGGCGCAGACGCTGGAAGGGCAACGCGACGAACTGGCTCGCGCGGCGGCGTCGCTGCAGCTGAAGGCGCGCGAACTGGAACAGGCCAGCCAGTACAAGTCGGACTTCCTCGCCAATATGAGCCACGAATTGCGCACGCCGCTCAATTCGCTGCTGATCCTGTCCAAGCTGCTGGGCGACAATGCCGATGGGAACCTGACCGCCGATCAGGTCAAGTTCGCGCGGACCATCGAGTCCTCGGGCAACGACCTGCTGACCCTCATCAACGACATCCTCGACCTGTCGAAGATCGAAGCGGGTCACGTCGAGATCGAGGCCGCCCCGATGGCGACCGAGCGGCTGGCCGCGGACCTGCGCAAGGTATTCGAGCCGCTGGCGCAGCAGCGCGGCCTGCAGTTCGAGATCGCGCTCCAACCCGATGCGCCGCGATCGATCGAAACCGACCGCATGCGGCTGGAACAGGTGCTGAAGAACCTGTTGGCGAATGCGATCAAGTTCACGGAGCAGGGCAGCGTGACACTGTCCATCTCCGCAGGGAAAGCGGGAACGGTCGATTTCGCGGTGGTGGACACCGGCATCGGCATCGCCCCGGCACAGCGCGAGGCCATCTTCGATGCGTTTCGCCAGGCCGACGGCACCATCAGCCGCAAGTTCGGCGGCACCGGGCTCGGCCTCTCGATCTCGCGCGAGCTGGTGCGTCTGCTGGGCGGCAGCATCCGGCTGGAGAGCGAGGAAGGGAAGGGGAGCACCTTCGTCGTAACGCTGCCGGCGGTGTACGACCCCGCCACGGTCGCACCGCGCCAGGTTCCGGTGGCTGTCTCGGAAAACAATGTTCCGTCGCCCGCGCCAACCGCATCGCCATCGTCCACTTCTGCACCACCGGCCCCCGCTTCGGGGAGTTCCGCGCCGATCGACGACGACCGGGAGGCCCTGTCCGAAGGCAAGCGCCTGCTGCTCGTCATCGAAGACGACCGGACGTTCGCGGGCATAGTGTGCGATCTTTCGCGCGAGATGGGGTTCCAGTGCATCGTCGCGGGCACGGCGCAGGAGGCGATCGATCTGGCCCGCGAATACCGGCCGAGCGCGATCGTGCTCGACATCGGCCTGCCGGACCAGTCCGGCCTGACCGTGCTCGACCGGCTGAAGCACGAAGACGGCACGCGGCATATCCCCATCCATGTCATTTCCGGATCGGACCAGGCGCAGACCGCACTGGCGCTCGGCGCGATCGGTTTCCTGGAAAAGCCCGCGCCGCGCGAACAGCTGGCCGAAGTGCTCGCATCGCTGCAGAACAAGCTGGCGACACGCGTGCGGCGCGTATTGATCGTGGAGGACGACGAGGTCCAGCGCGAGGCGGTGGGCCGACTGCTGGGAACGCAGGACGTCGAAACCGTCGGCGTCGGAACCGCTACCGAGTGCCTGGAGGAACTGCGCGACGGGCAGTACGACTGCATGGTGCTCGACCTCGCGCTACCCGATGCCTCCGGCTTTTCTCTGCTGGAGACGCTGAGCGAGGAGGGCGAGGGACCGCTTCCGCCGGTCATCGTCTATACCGGTCGGGACCTGTCGGCCGACGAAGAGCAGCGCCTGCGCCGCTATTCCAGCTCCATCATCATCAAGGGTGCCAAATCGCCCGAGCGGCTGCTGGACGAGGTTTCCCTGTTCCTGCACCAGGTCGTATCCGATCTGCCGCCGGAGCAGCGGCAGATGATCGAGAAGGCGCGCCACCGCGATGCGGCCCTGGAGGGGCGTCGGATCCTGATCGTGGAAGACGATGTGCGCAACGTCTATTCTCTCACCAGCGTGCTGGAGCCGCGCGGGGCGCTGACACGGATCGCGCGCAACGGGCAGGAGGCGCTCGATGCGCTGGAAGAGGCGGCCGGCGATCCCGACAAGGCGATCGACCTCGTCCTGATGGATGTGATGATGCCCGTGATGGACGGATTGACCGCCGCGCGCGCGATCCGCGCCGACAGTCGCTGGAAGAAACTGCCGATCGTCATGCTGACGGCCAAGGCGATGCCGGACGATCAGCGCAAGTGCATCGATGCAGGTGCGAACGATTACATGGCGAAGCCGATCAACGTCGACAGGCTGCTGTCGCTGGTCAGAGTATGGATGCCGCGGTGACAGGCGAGAGCATCGAGGACATCGAGATCCAGCTGCTGCTCGATGCGGTCTATCGCCACTACCACTACGACTTCCGGCACTACGCCCGGGCATCGATCAAGCGGCGGCTGCTACAGGCGCGTAGCCAGTGGGGCTACGACAGCATCTCCGACATCCAGTCGGCGGTCCTGCACGATGAGACCATTCTGCCGAAGCTGCTGAATTTCCTTACCGTGCAGGTCAGCGAGATGTTCCGCGATCCCTCCTATTTCAGGGCGCTGCGCGAAAAGGTGGTGCCGCATCTGCGCACCTATCCTTCGCTGAAGGTATGGATCGCCGGGTGCAGCCACGGCGAGGAGCTTTATTCGCTGGCGATCCTGTTCGCGGAAGAGGGATTGGCGGATCGCACCATCTTCTACGCCACCGACATAAATCCGGTGGCACTGCGTGCTGCGCAGGCCGGGGTCTATCCGCTCGACCGAATCCGCCTGTTTACGGAGAACCATCGCCTGGCGGGTGGGCACTCCTCCCTCTCCGACCATTACACCGCTGACTACGACAGGGCCGTCTTCGACAAGTCGTTGCGGGAGAGGGCGGTGTTTTCCGACCATAGCCTGGTAACGGACGCGGCGTTCGGCGAGATGCACCTGATTTCCTGCCGCAATGTTCTCATCTATTTCGACCGCGAACTGCAGGACCGGGTCGTCGGCCTTTTCGGTGAATCGCTCGCTCGCGGTGGCTTTCTGGGTCTCGGATCGAAGGAGAGCCTGCGCTTTTCCACCCATTCCGATATGTTTTCCGAATTCGTGCGGACGGAGAAAATATACCGGAGGAACGCGCGATGAGCCTGGAGGCCGTGGTCATCGGCGCGTCCGCAGGGGGCGTTCAGGCGTTGTCGCAAGTGCTGCCTGCATTGCCGAAGGACTTTCCCGCCCCCGTTCTCGTCGTCGTCCATATTCCGCCACGGCGTGAAAATGCACTGGTCGATCTGTTTGCAGGAAAGTGCCGGCTCCGGGTAAAGGAAGCGGAGGACAAGGAGCCGCTCGCGCCCGGCACGATCTATTTCGCGCCGCCGGATTATCACCTGCTCGTCGAAACCGACGGGACCATCGCCCTTTCGTCCGATGAACCGGTCAACCATTCGCGCCCGGCGATCGACGTGCTGTTCGAAAGCGCGGCCGATGCCTTCGGGGCGGGGCTGGCCGGGATAGTCATGACAGGAGCGAACAGCGATGGCGCCCAAGGTCTGCGGGCGGTATGCGCGGCAGCCGGTCTCGGCATCGTTCAGGACCCGGAAACGGCGGAAGTTGCGACTATGCCGATGGCTGCCCGTGCCGCGTGCCCAGGCTCGCGAACGATGCTCCTTGAGGACATGGGACCTGTTCTGGAGGCGATGATCGCGCGATGACCGATCCTGTCAAATTCCTGCTTGTCGACGATCTGGAGGAAAACCTCCTCGCGCTCGACGCCTTGCTCGCGCGCGACGGGCTCGAACTGCACAAGGCCCGCAGCGGTGAAGATGCGCTCGAACTGATGCTGGCGAACGAATATGCGCTGGCGCTGCTCGACGTGCAGATGCCGGGCATGGACGGGTTCGAGCTGGCGGAATTCATGCGCGCGAACGAAAGGTCCCGGCATATCCCGATCATCTTCCTGACGGCGGGTAGCGGGGATGCCACGCGTCGCTTCCGCGGGTACGAGGCGGGAGCGGTCGATTTCATCCAAAAGCCGATCGAAGCCGACATCCTGCGTTCGAAATCGAGGGTGTTCTACGACCTGTTCGTCCAGCGGCGGCAAATCACGGCCCAGCGCGACGAACTGGAGGGGCTTACCGCAGCACTGCAGGCGGCCGATCACCAAAAGAACCGCTTCCTGGCGGTGCTCGCCCACGAACTGCGCAACCCCTTGGCGGTCCTCACGGCCGGGCTCAACATCCTCGAACGGAAGTCCGACGGCGCTGCTACGGATACCGTGCGGAAATCGATGCGGCAGAACCTCAGTCACATGATCCGGCTCGTCGACGACCTTCTCGATATCAATCGTATCGAACGCGGCAAAATTTCGTTGCGGCGGGAAAAGGTGCTGGT
The DNA here is from genome assembly GCF_018636735.1 of Erythrobacter sp. 3-20A1M. NCBI lineage: Bacteria > Pseudomonadati > Pseudomonadota > Alphaproteobacteria > Sphingomonadales > Erythrobacteraceae > Erythrobacter > Erythrobacter sp. 3-20A1M. Next base: position 2,448,775 of record NZ_CP045200.1, read on the forward strand.
GAGCGAAATCATGCCGGCGGCGCTGGAGGTTGCGGGGCCGGCGATCGAGGCGGGACATCACGCGCTCGACGTGGTGCTACCCACGGACCCGATCGAGCTGGACGTCGATCCAGCTCGGTTCATCCAGATCGTCGGGAACGTCGTCGGCAACGCGGCGAGGTACACACCGAAAGGCGGGCGGATCGAGGTCACGGTCACCGGTAACGCGACTAGCGTGAGCATAGCCATATCCGACAATGGGGTTGGCATCCCGGCCGATCAGCAGTCGCGGATCTTCGACATGTTCGAGCAATCGGATGCAGGAATGGGCATCGGGGGCGACGGACTTGGGATCGGGCTGGCCCTGGTCAAGCAGCTCGTCGAACTGCATGATGGCACGATCCAACTGCTGAGAAGTGCCCCGGGTGCGGGAAGTACCTTCGAAATACGCCTGCCCATTGCGCGCTGATACACCGGGAAATCTACTCTTGGGGAGAGAGATTTTCAAACGCAAACGAAGCGGTGGGTTCTAGTTCGGCCCACTCATCAACGTTCGTATTGTCACCGCTTATACGAGTTCGAATAGGCCTCGGGCGACCGGCGACGCGACTTGTTGCGATAGGTAGCTCGTAACCTGTTCGCTGGTTAACGGTTCGCTATAGAGATAGCCTTGGAGATGGGTGACGCCCAGCTTGCGCAGCAACTTCTGCTGAGCAATAGTCTCCACACCTTCGGCGACAACGTTCATCGAAAGCTGCTCGCCCAGGCCGACCACGGCGGTGACGATCGCCTTGGCAGCGCGTGAATCCTCGACTTCCCCGATAAACGACTTATCGATCTTGACCTTGTCGAAGGGAAACGTCTGAAAATAACTTAGCGAAGAATAGCCGATCCCGAAATCGTCGATCGAAATTTGAATACCGTTCTGCTTAAGTAGTGCGAGCTGCGAGAAGGCCTCCTCGGCGTTCTGAATGACGAGGTTCTCGGTCACTTCCAGCTGCAGTCGATCAGCCGCCAGGCCCGTGTCCGCCAGCACGGCAAGGACGGTATCGACCAAGCGTCCCGAGAAGAACTGGCGCGGGGAAAGATTCACCGCGATCTTGATATGTTCGGGCCAGCTTTGCGCTTCGCGACAGGCGCGCCGCAATACCTGTTCTCCCAGCATCTCGATAAGGCCGCAGTTTTCCGCCAGCGATATGAACACGTCCGGCGGCACCGGGCCCCGATCGGCTTCGGTCCAGCGCGCGAGCGCTTCGCACCCGATCACCTCACCGGTAGAGGCATCGACGATCGGCTGGAAAGCGACATCGATGGTATCTTCCTCTATGGCCGTGCGCAGATTGGTTTCGAGCTTGCGCCGATCCCGCTCCGCCGCATCCATCGCATCGTCGAAAAAGCATGGTTCGCCTCTGCCATCCTGCTTCGACCGATACATTGCGAGATCTGCATGCTGGCGGAGCGTTTCGAGAGAGTCGCCGTCATCCGGATAGACGACGACCCCGATCGATGCTCCGATATGGGCGGTGATCCCGCCGACGGTGATTGGCGCACTGACCCCGGCCATCAAGCTTTCGGAGATGCAACGGGCACGTTTCCGCAAGGCCTGTCCGGTGAGGACGCATACGAACTCGTCGCCCCCTATCCGTGAAACATGCGTCTCTTCGTCCGCGAGCATGCCGATCCGCTGGCCCACGAGTTTCAATACCTCGTCGCCAACGACGTGGCCGAACTGGTCGTTGACCGATTTGAACCGGTCGAGATCGACATTGAGGATGGCGAAGCGAACTCCGTCCGCAATCAGCTTGTCGACCTGTTCGAGGAAGCTGGCCCGGTTCAACAAACCCGTCAGCGTATCGTACCGTGCAAGCTTTAGGCGTTCCGATTCGGACAGCCGGATTTCGGTTACATCCTCCGACAGTCCGAGAAGATATTGGCCCGGCCGATCCGGACCGTCGACTAGGACGCGCGTGGTCCTGATGTCGACCATGGAGCCATCGTCCCGCTCGAACGTGGACTCCGCCTGCTCCGGCTTGCCGCTGGCAACGGCCCTGGCATCGTTCTGCTTGAAGGCTGCACCGCGGGAAGGGAAGAGCTCGGCGTCGTGCCGGCCGATCATGCTTTCCGCCGATCGTCCGACGAGTTCTTCCGCCTTCTTGTTTAGCAGAAGGTATCGATGTGTCTGCGAATCCTTGACGAAGAGCATCGAGGGGAGGTTCGTCACTACCGCGTCCAGGAACTTCTTGCTGGCGTCACGATCGGCCTGAAGGGCTCTCCTCTTGGTGATATCCCGCACCACCGCTGCATATCCGCCGTGGTCGTCGTCGCCCCAGGCTGCAGGCGAAAGCTCGATCGGAAAGTTCGTGCCGCCCTTCGTCCACGCCTCGAGTTCCACGAACTTGCTCGCCCAATGGGTAGGACCATTGGCGACGGCGGCTTCGACCCTGTCGCTAAGGTCGTCCCGAAACCAATCCGGAATGATCAGAGTGATGTCCTGGCCCAGCGCCTGATCCAAAGGCCAGCCGAACATGCGTTCGGCAGCTTCATTCCAGAAGACGATTTGGGCCGCGCGATTGGTGGCAACAACAGCGTCGGGTGTAGATGCGACCACCTCCGCCGCGATGTCGGCCCGCGAGCGTGCCTTGCGCGCCTCGATCAGTTCCTCGACGATCGATCCGAGTTCCCAGAGAAACTGGAGTTCGGCATCGCCGAAATTGTGATGGGGCCGATCGTCGAGGACGCAAAGGCTGCCGATACAATGGCCGGATTTCAGGAAAAGCGGGACACCGGCGTAAAAGCGGATCCGAGGCTCCGCAACGACGAGCGGATTGTTACAAAATGCCTCGTCTTCGAGGGCGTCGGGAACCACCAGCGGATCACGGCGCGCGACGACCTGATCGCAAAAGGCGATGTCACGGGGCGTTTGGGTGAAATCGATCCCATGGCGGGACTTGAACCACTGCCGGTCCCGGTCGATCAGGCTGACCGCTGCACTGGACACGCCGAGGACCGACGCCGCGACCCTGGTGACCGCATCGAATTCACGCTCGGACTCGGTATCGAGGATCGCAAGATCAGCCAGAGCCGCCAGTCGAGCGCTTTCCTCCAGCGCGGTAGGATGTGCAGATGCGTCCACGCGCCGCGAATAACGAGCAAGTCTTATGAATCGATTTACCGAAGATTTTCCCGGTGCCCGGCCGCGCGAGCCTGCCTTGCTGCCCGCTCGTTCAAGCGATCCGTTGAGAGAGCGAGCCCGCGAAAACGCACTCATGAGTTGCAATACAGGAGATACTATCTCATGAGAGAAAGATGCTCGCGCACCCTTGCGCAACCCTCTCTTCGCCATAAGCGTGAGCGAGAGAACCTTGCGGATGGCATGACGACCGACGCGTCCTGTGCGATCGACGCCTATATTGGAAAGGATGTCCCCGATGAAGCTTACCAACACGACGTTTCTCGTCGCCGCCTCCACCTTCGCGCTCGCTGCCCAACCGGTGCAGGCCGACGAGGGGATGTGGACCTTCGACAATTTCCCGACCGAGCAAGTCAGGGGAGCCTACGGCTGGGCGCCGAACCAACAGTGGCTCGACAAGGTGCAAGCCGCGGCGGTGCGCCTCACCGGGGGCTGCTCGGCCAGCTTCGTTTCAGGTTCGGGCCTGATTCTGACCAACCACCACTGCGTGGCGAGTTGCCTGTTCGACAATTCGAAGCAGGGCAGTGACTATCTCAACGATGGCTACATCGCCGACCGACGCGATCTCGAACTCAAATGTCCGGGCCAGCAGGCGGAAGTGGTTACGAAGATCACCGACGTCACCGGCGACATCACCGGCGCGATCGGATCGCTGACTGGCGAGGCGCTGACCAAGGCGCGCGATGCGAAGATCGCCGCGATCGAGAAGGCGGGGTGCCCCGATACCGATACGACTCGTTGCCAGGTCGTGACGCTGTGCGGCGGCGGGCAGTACAAGCTCTACACCTATCGCAAATATTCCGACGTCCGGCTGGTCTGGTCGCCCGAGGATCGCGCCGCGACATTCGGCGGCGATCCCGACAACTTCAATTTTCCGCGCTATTCTCTCGATGCGAGCTTCCTGCGCGCCTACGAGAACGGCAAGCCGGTCAGCACGCCGCAGCACCTGCAGTGGAATCCGACCGCGCCGGAGGAAGGCGAACTGACCTTCGTCGTCGGCAATCCTGGTTCGACCAGTCGTCTCTACACGCAAAGCCAGCTCGCTTTCGAGCGCGAAGTGCGTCTGCCGATCACGGTCACCACGATGTCCGAACTGCGCGGCCGCCTGATCCGCGGGATGGAAGAGAGCCCCGATCATGCGCGTGAAGGCCTCGACATGCTCAACGGCATCGAGAACAGCCTGAAGGTTTATATCGGCCGGCAGAAGGCGCTGAACGACCCGGCATTCACCGCGACGCTCGCGGCGAAGGAGGACCAGCTCAAGGCGAAGAGCGCGGGTAATGCCGAGATCGGCGATCCGTGGGCGGACGTCGATGACGCGGTGACCGCCTATCGCTCGCTATACCTCCCCTATCGGTTCATTTCGCCGTCGAGCGATCTATACAGCTATGCTCAGGCGCTGGTCATGGCGGCGCAGGAGCGGACGAAGCCCAACGCCGAGCGTCTGCCCGGCTTTACCGACAGCGCGCTGCCGCTGACCCGCAAACAGATCCTCGACGAGAAGCCCGTCTACAACTGGCTCGACCAGCTGTCGCTGGAATGGAGCCTGTCGAAGGCGCGCGAATATCTCGGCGTCGACGATCCCGATTCCAAGCTGCTGCTGGGCAAGGAAAGCCCCGAAGCGCTCGCCACGCGGTTGGTCGAGGGCAGCAAGCTGGCTGACCCAGCCTATCGCCAGCAACTGTGGGACGGCGGCATGGCCGCGATTGAAGCTTCGGATGATCCGATGATCCAGTATGCGCTACGGCTCAACCCGCGCCAGCGCGAGCTGAAGCAGCAGGTGGACGAGGCCTATGTCGGCCCGCTGACGGTCGCGGGTGGTAAGCTCGCCGATGCGCGTTTCGCCGCCTATGGCGACACGCTCTACCCTGACGCCACCTTCACGCTACGCATCAGCTACGGCCAGGTGAAGGGCTGGGTCGAGCGCGGCAACGAGGTGCCGATCGCGACCACGCTGGGCGGGACCTTCGAGCGGGCTACGGGCAGCCCGCCCTTCGACGTCGCACCCGCCTTCGCCGCCAACAAGGCGAAGATCGACATGGACACGACCTACGATTTCGTGACCACCAACGACATCATCGGGGGCAATTCGGGTTCGCCGGTCATCGACAAGGCGGGCACCGTGATCGGCGCGGCGTTCGACGGGAACATCCATTCGCTGGGCGGAAATTACGGCTACGATCCGACGCTCAATCGCACGGTCGTGGTGTCGACCGCCGCAGTGCAGGAAGCGCTCGAGACGATCTACCCGGCACCCGCGCTGGTGAAGGAATTGAAAGCGCGCTGACGGCGCAAGTTACCCGAAGCCTTCGGCCGCGCATGCTGCGGTCGGAGGCCCAGAGGGCGCGTCCTGACGCTGGCGCCCGCTGCGCCATTCGGACTTAGCGACCAGTCGTTATCCGAACGCGGCCAGTGGACCGGGTGCCATCTGGCACCTTTCCCGAGACCTTGTAACATCGCCCTCGGACGGAAAATCTGGAGGGTCTCGATGACGGGCGCGTTATCGCGCTTCCGCTGCCGTGCGGAGCGTATCTATCGTAAAACGCGAGCGATTTTTGCCGCTTCCTGTATCATCGCACTGACCATCGGCCCGGTCGCGGCCCAGGCCAGCCATCTGCAGTGCGTGCCCTATGCGCGCCAGGTCTCCGGCATCCAGATCCACGGCAATGCCCTCACGTGGTGGGGGCAGGCGGAGGGACACTTCCCGCGCGGCGGCGACCCGCAGGTCGGCGCGGTCCTCGCATTTCGTCCGACCGGCGCGATGCCGCTGGGCCATGTGGCGGTCGTCTCCGCCATCCTCGATGATCGGCGCATCCTGCTCGACCATGCGAACTGGTCCGGCCCGAGCGTGATCGACAGCGGGGTGCTCGCGGTCGACGTGTCGGAGGAAGGCGATTGGAGCTCGGTGCGCGTGTGGTACGATCCGATCGACGCGCTCGGCTCGCGCAGCAATCCGACCTTCGGCTTCATCTACAAGGCGGCGCCAGAGCCGGATCCCGTTTTCGTACAATTGTCGGCATCAGGCGGGGGAGAAGAGCTGGCTCTTTACCTGCCGCGGATCGGGATCGATTCAACCGAGGCGGGAAATCCAGCGACAGGTGGGTGAAACGAATGCCATGATCGGCAGCCTATCCACACCGGGTCGCAGATCGGTTCAGAGTCGTTGAGATTGCCATTACGAGCCAGTTCGCGGCGTAACCACTCCCTCTAGAAGCGGTAGGAGAGGCCGGCACCGATCACCCACGGATCGAGCTTGTGCTCCGTCTGTATCGCCAGCGTATCGCCCGCGAACCAGCGGGCCGTCGTATCGATGAAATAGCGCTTGGCGTCGACGCTCAGCCCCAGTCCGCGATCGTTCAGCGGGATGTCGACGCCAACCTGAAGCGCCAGTCCGAATTCGTTCGACAGGTCGAAATCCGTCACCCCCAGCGGGATCGTCGCCGATCCGGGCTTCTCGTCGATGAAGATGAAATAGGCGGGACCCGCCCCGACATAGGGTTTCGCCCCACCCAGATCGAAATGATACTTCGCGGTGACGGTCGCCGGGATCAGCTTCGCGTCGGACACGAACTCGGCCCCCGGCAGCCCGGCTGTGCCGTCGACATCATGCTGGGTCAGGCAGCAGATCGTCTCGATCGAGACGTTGTCGGACACGAAATATTCGATGGCGATGGTCGGAACGACATTGTCGTTCGCCTTCGTCTGCGTGTTCGCGGGCAGGCCCACGATATCGGTTTCGACGTCGGTGATTTTGCCGTCGGGCAGAACCGCGGTCACGAAACCCTTGATCTGGACCGACCCGGCGCGTTCCTGCGCCATCGCGGTTGCCGGTACGACGAGGGTTCCGAGCGCGATCGCGCCCATCAGGACTGACAGTTTCATCTTACTTCTCCGCGATGCAGCGGCCACCTCGTGCGGCCCAGGCTATTGCATCGCTCGCATCCCGATGGGGAAGGCTGCTCCGACGTGCATTGACGCAGATCAATGATGGGCTCGCGCGAACGGGGCATCAGCGGGCCATGCAACGCCTTCTCCAATGCGAAGCCTTTTCTGAGGTCGATCCGTTTGATCGCTTCGCGACCGCCATTCTGCCGCCGAACCTGCCGGACGCGCTGCGTCGCCGGTTCCAGGCCTTAGCGCGCTACACGACGGCTGCGGCCGGGGAGGCGGCCATTGCCGACGACGATGTGGCCCAGATGGTGTTCCTCGCTTCCGGAGCGACGAAGCTCGTGGCGCATGCTTCCCAGGGGCGGGAGCAGGTGGTCGCGTTTCATTTCTCGGGCGACCTCGTGTCCGTCCCTGCGCGGGCCGCCCACGCCTACATGCTGTGTGCTCTGGTGCCGTCCGAATTCGTGACCTTCCCGCTCGACGCATTCCTGAGCCTCGCACGCGGGGAAGCGGCTGTGATGGACGCTGTGCTGGGCCGGGCAATGACAGCTCTGGCCCGTTCCCGCGAGAAGGCGATCACGCTCGGACGAAAGACTGCGCAGGAGCGGGTCGCGAGCTTCCTGGTCGTGATGGCCGAACGGACAGGCAAGAGGGGCGGATCGCCGCACGACAGCGCCTGCATTCTCGACCTTCCCATGTCGCGCCGCGATATCGCCGACAGTCTGGGCCTGACGATCGAGACCATCAGCCGCCAGCTCGGCGAATTGCGCGATGTCGGTCTGATCGAGACGTCCGGGCGCTCGATCGTGCGCCTGCTCGATCTGCCGGGGCTCGACGAACGCGCCGGGCATCTGCCCGCGGCCGCCTGAATTTTTCCGTAATTTGAGCTGGATCAATGAAGCTTGCCGACACGCACCCTAACGCCCCGCGAAACGGACGGAGACTCTAATGCAAGCGGAAGCTGCGCTGGGCCGGGCAGGCCTGTGGTTCGGGATCATGCTGCTGTCGCTGGTCGTCGCGGCGACGGCGGCGGACGGCGGTTTCGCCGTCCACGCGACGATCGTCGGGCTCGTCGCTTTCGTGCTGATGTGGATAACGCGGCGCGCTTCGATCCGCTGGGCCGGGCGCAGGGCTTCTTCAAGATGCCCGTGGGTCCTTCCCGCTATGACGACGATCCGGTCCGCTGGGCGACGCTGGCGACCATGTTCTGGGGCCTCGTCGGGCTGCTGGTAGGCGTCTTCATCGCGCTCCAGCTCTCCTTCCCCCAGCTCAATTTCCAACCCTATCTCAATTTCGGTCGCGTGCGTCCGCTGCATACCAGCGCGGTGATCTTCGCCTTCGGCGGCAACGCGCTCCTCGCGACCAGCTTCTACGTGGTTCAGCGCACCTGCCGCACGCAGCTGGCCTTTCCCGCGCTCGCCCGCTTCGTCTTCTGGGGCTACCAGATGTTCATCGTGCTCGCGGCGACGGGCTATCTGATGGGCGTTACCCAGTCCAAAGAATATGCCGAGCCGGAATGGTATGTCGACCTGTGGCTCACCGTCGTCTGGCTGGCCTATCTCGCGGTATTCGTGGGCACGCTGCTGAAGCGCAGCGAACCGCATATCTACGTCGCCAACTGGTTCTACCTCGCCTTCATCGTGACCGTGGCGATGCTCCATGTGGTCAACAATCTGGCCGTGCCGGTCAGCTTCCTGGGATCACGCAGCTACAGCGCGTTCTCGGGCGTGCAGGACGCGCTGACCCAATGGTGGTACGGCCATAACGCGGTCGGTTTCTTCCTGACTGCAGGCTTCCTGGGCATGATGTACTACTTCGTGCCGAAGCAGGCGGAACGGCCGGTCTACAGCTACCGCCTCTCGATCATCCACTTCTGGTCGCTGATCTTCCTCTACATCTGGGCGGGCCCGCATCACCTGCATTACACCGCGCTGCCCGACTGGGCGCAGACCCTGGGCATGGTGTTTTCGATCATGCTGTGGATGCCCAGCTGGGGCGGGATGATCAACGGGCTGATGACGCTCAACGGCGCGTGGGACAAGGTCCGCACCGATCCGATCATCCGGATGATGGTGATGGCGCTCGCGTTCTACGGCATGAGCACGTTCGAGGGTCCGATGCTCTCTATCAAGAGCGTCAACAGCCTGTCGCACTATACCGACTGGACCATTGGCCACGTGCATTCGGGCGCGCTGGGGTGGAACGGGCTCATCACCTTCGCCTGCGTCTATTTCATGGTTCCGCGTCTGTGGGGACGGGAGCGGCTGTACAGCCTGCGCATGGTCAACTGGCACTTCTGGCTCGCGACGCTGGGGATCGTCTTCTACGCCGCCAGCATGTGGGTGGCAGGCATCACCCAGGGGCTGATGTGGCGCGAATACGGGCCCGACGGCTATCTGGTGAACAGCTTCGCCGACACCGTCGCGGCGGTGCATCCGATGTACGTGATGCGCGCTTTCGGCGGGGCGATGTACCTGACCGGCGCGGTGGTGATGGCATTCAACATCTGGATGACGCTGGCCGGTCGCCTGCGCGACGAAGCGCCCCTGACCGATGCATCATACGATCCGCAGGCCGATCGCCCGATCGTCCCGTCACTTTCCGCGCGCCCGGCGTCCGGTGCCGCCGTTCCCGCCGAATAGGATCATCCAGGCATGACCGATCTCGCCGTCAAGGAAACCGTGAAGGGCCACAAGCGCCTGGAACGCAATATCACGCTGCTGGCTATCGCCACGTTCTTCACCGTCGCCATCGGCGGTATCGTGGAAATCGCCCCGCTGTTCTGGATCGACAACACGATCGAGAAGGTGGAGGGCGTGCGGCCCTATACCCCGCTCGAGCAGGCGGGTCGGGACATCTATATCCGCGAAGGCTGCTACAGCTGCCACAGCCAGATGATCCGTCCGTTCCGCGACGAGGTGGAACGCTACGGGCATTACAGCCTCGCCGCGGAAAGCATGTACGATCACCCGTTCCAGTGGGGCTCCAAACGCACCGGGCCTGACCTGGCGCGCGTGGGCGGGCGCTATTCCGACGAATGGCATGTCCAGCACCTGCGCGAGCCGCAAAGCGTGGTGCCCGAAAGCGTGATGCCGCAATACGGCTTCCTCGCGGAGACCGACCTGCACGTCGCCGATCCGGCCGCGATGCTGACCGCGCTGCGGCGCGTCGGCGTGCCTTATTCCGATCGCGATATCGGCCAGGCGTTGGCCGACATGATGTTGCAAGCCGATCCCGAGGCGGAAGGCGACATGGCCGATTTTCTCGCCCGCTATCCCAAGGCGCAGGCGCGCGATTTCGATGGTGATCCAACGCGCCTGACGGAGATGGATGCGCTGGTCGCCTATCTGCAGATGCTAGGCACGCTCGTCGATTTCGAGAGCGCAGCGGCGCATGAGGAACTGGCGCAGGAGAAGGGCCGGTGAGCTTGTACGACCAGCTGCGGCATCTGGCCGACAGCCACGCTCTCGTCGCGATCGTGGTGGTGTTCCTGATCCTGTGTGCCTGGCCGTTCCGCCCCGGCGCCGGCAAGCACAACCGCGCGGCCGCGAAATCCATTTTCGAGGATGAGAACGATGGCGAATAAGCGCATTGACGAGCCGACCGGCACTCCGACCGTCGGGCATGAGTGGGACGGTATCGAAGAGCTCGATACCCCGCTGCCGCGCTGGTGGCTGTGGACGTTCTATCTCACCATCATCTTCGCGATCGGCTACGTCATCGCCTTTCCCGCGTGGCCGATGCTGGACCGGGCGACTTCCGGCCTGCTCGGCTGGTCGAGCCGGGGGCAGCTGGCCGAGCAGGTCGACCTCGCCCAAGTGGCACAGCAGGGCATGCGCGACACACTGGCCCGCACCCCGATCGAACGCTTGCCGGATGACAGCGCGCTGATGGCGCAGGCCGTGGCCGGGGGACGCGCTGCCTTCGCCGTCAACTGCAGCCAATGCCACGGCTCAGGCGCGGCAGGCAGCCAACGGCTCGGCTATCCCAATCTGAACGACGACGACTGGCTGTGGGGTGGCGACCTGAAGGCAATCGAATACACGATCTTCAACGGTATCAGGCAGCCTGGCCATCCCGATACGAGAAGCAGCGTCATGCCCGCGTTCGAGGGTGCCTTCGAACCGCAGCAGCTGGAAGCGCTCGTGTCCCACGTGCTCTCGCTCAGCGGCAAGGGGCGCTCGACCAACCTGGGTGCGCAGACCTTCGCCGACAATTGCGCGGCGTGTCACGGCAACCAAGGCCAGGGCAATCGGGAAGTCGGTGCGCCGCGCCTCAACGATGCGATCTGGCTGCGTGGGGGCACCCCGGAGGACATTCGCAGGCAGGTCCTTCAGCCGCGCATGGGTGCGATGCCCGCCTGGGGCGATCGGCTCGATCCGGTGACGATCAAGATGCTGGCAGCCTATGTCCACTCGCTCGGGGGAGGCGAAGACTTCGTAGAGGTCGCCAAGGACCCCGAGGTAGAGGTCGATGAGCAACCCTGAAGAACCGCATCCACATGATGGCCGAGCGCGATCGGCGGTCATCGAGCGGGGCGTGGCGAAAACAAACCGGCCGGTAAGCAGCGCCGTCGCGGCGCCGGGCGCGGCCACGAAGCGGCACGAACCGGGCGAGCCCGATCGCGCCCACCTGCGCGAAAAGCTCTACGAACCGCGCAAGCAGGTCCACAACAAGAGGATCGACGGGCCGTTCAGGCGCTTCAAGTGGTTCGTCATGCTGGTGACGCTCGGCATCTACTACGTCACTCCCTGGCTGCGCTGGGACCGCGGGCCGTACGCACCCGACCAGGCGGTGCTGGTCGATGTCGCCCACCGCCGCTTCTACATGTTCTCGATCGAGATATGGCCGCACGAATTCTACTTCGTCGCCGGTCTGTTGATCATGGCCGGGGTGGGGCTGTTCCTGGTCACCAGCGCGGTCGGCCGGGCCTGGTGCGGTTATGCCTGTCCGCAGACGGTATGGACCGACCTGTTCCAGCACATCGACCGGTTTATCGATGGCGACCGCAATGCTCGCGCGCGCCTGGACGCCGCGCCCTGGCGCTGGAGCAAGGTGCTCCGGCGCGCCTTCAAATGGACGATCTACGCCGCGATCGGATTCGTCACGGGCGGTGCATGGATCCTCTATTTCGCCGATGCGCCGACGCTGTTTCGGGAGTTCTTCGCCGGGGAGGCGGCCCCGGTCGCCTATATCACCGTCGCGATCCTGACCCTGACAACGGTGACGCTGGGCGGCTTCATGCGTGAGCAGGTGTGCATCTACATGTGCCCGTGGCCGCGTATCCAGAGCGCGATGCTCGACGAGAAATCGTTGATGGTCACCTACAAGGACTGGCGCGGCGAACCGCGCGGCAGCGTGAAGAAGGCGCGCCGCGATCCGGAGCATTTCGGCGACTGTATCGACTGCATGCAATGCGTGCAGGTCTGCCCCACCGGGATCGACATTCGCGAGGGGCCGCAGATCGGCTGCATCACCTGCGCGCTGTGCATCGATGCCTGCGACAAGGTAATGGCCGAGGTCGGCCGTCCCCGCGGCCTGATCGATTATGCCACGCTGGAGGATTGCGAACGCGAAGCGAAGGGCGAAACGCCCCGGTCGCCCTGGCGCACCCTCTTTCGCCCGCGAACGATCGTCTATTTCCTCGTCTGGGGTGGGATCGGGGTCGCGCTGCTGTTCGCGCTAGGCACGCGCAGCCGCACCGAACTGACGGTCTCGCCCGATCGCAACCCGCCCTACATGCTGATGAGCGACGGGTCGGTGCGCAATGCGTTCACGCTCAACCTGCGCAACATGCAGAGCCGCCCGCGCCAGATGGAGATCGCGGTGGAAGGTCTGCGGGATGCCACGATGTGGTCTAGCACGGTCGGTCGCGCCGATGCCGCGCCCACGCAGGTCGTGACGGTCCCCGCCGACCAGACGCGCAGCGTGCGCGCCTATATTGCCGTGCCGCCGGGCACGCCGGCGCAGGATTTCACCTTCCGCATCACCGCGCAGGACGAGGAGGGCGAAAGCGACAGCGTGAAAACCCGCCTGTCCGCACCAGAGGACGCCCCATGACCCGCCGTACCAGACGCAAATTCAGCGGGCGCGACATGGCGATGATCCTTGTTGGCGGCTTCGCCGTGGTCTTCGCGGTTAATTTCACCATGGCCGCCCTTGCCACGCGCGGCTTCGGCGGCGTGGTGGTCGAGAACTCCTACGTTGCGAGCCAGAACTTCAACGGCTGGTTGGACGCCGAACGCGCGCAGGAGCAGCTTGGCTGGTCGGTCGATATACACCGAGCCAAAGACGGGAGACTGATGATCGAAACCGTTGGCGCGCCGCAAGCCGCCGATGTGTCTGCCCATCTGCGGCATCCGTTGGGGCAGAAGGACGAGGTCGATCTGACCTTCCAGGCTAGCGGGAAGGACCGCTACCGCTCCGACCAGCCTATGCCGGCGGGACGCTGGATCGCCCGCGTCACGATCGTTTCGGGCAGCAATCGCTGGGTCGGCGAGCAACACGTCGAATGAACGCGGCGGTCGCCATTGAACCCGCCTTGGGCGAGCGCATGCTCGACACGCGCCTGACTGTACCGGGCATCAAGTGTGCCGGATGCATCGGCAAGATCGAGCGTGGCCTGTCCGCGTTCGAGGGGGTGGAAGCCGCGCGAGTCAACTTCTCTGCCAAGCGCGTGGCGGTGCACCATGTGCCATCCGTGACGCGGGGCGCGCTCGTTGGCGAACTGCGCCGCCTGGGCTTCGACGCGCAGCCGGTGGAGGCCAACCCGCTGGCGCAGGACGATGCCGAGGGCAGGGCGCTCCTGCGAGCGCTGGCCGTCGCCGGTTTCGGCATGATGAACATCATGCTGCTGTCGGTCAGCGTCTGGTCCGGCGCGGGCGGGGCGACGCGCGAACTGTTCCACTGGCTCTCGGCGCTGATCGCCCTTCCGGTCATCGCGTATGCGGGCCGACCGTTCTTCGCATCGGCGGCGATGGCGCTACGCCATCGGCGGACCAATATGGACGTTCCGATCTCCATCGGCGTCCTGCTGGCGACAGGTCTGAGCCTGTACGAGACATTGTCCGGTGGGCAACACGCCTATTTCGACAGCGCAGTAATGCTGCTGTTCTTCCTGCTGGCGGGCCGCGCGCTCGACGCCACGATGCGCAACCGCACGCGCGCCGGGATAGGGGCGCTGCTGGGGCGGATGGGGCGCGAAGCCGGGGTGGTACAGGCCGACGGATCAATCGTGCGCGTCGCTGCGGACCAGCTTGCGCCCGGGATGCTGATGGTCGTCGCGGCGGGGGAGGCGCTGGCGGCGGACGGCGTGCTGGAAGACGGCAGGGGCTCGATCGACAACTCCATGCTCACCGGCGAAAGCAATCCCGAACGGATCGGGCGCGGCGATCTGGTCCATGCCGGTGCCATCAATCTGCTCGATCCGATCCGGGTGCGCATCTCGGCGACCGGAAGCGACACGGCCATTGCGGAAATCGCCCGGCTGATGGACGAAGCGGGCCAGTCTCGCAGCCGCTATGTCCGTATCGCAGATCGCGCCGCGCGTCTCTATGCGCCCGCCGTCCATTCGCTGGCGGCGCTTGCCTTCGTCGGCTGGACGATCGCGGGAGCGGGCTGGCACCAGTCACTAGTCATTGCGATCGCCGTCCTCATCATCACCTGTCCGTGCGCGATGGGGCTGGCAGTCCCCGCGGCCCAGGTGGTCGCCTCCGGCGCTTTGATCCGCAAAGGGCTGCTGGTGAAAGACGGCAGCGCGCTGGAACGGCTGGCCGAGGTCGACACCGTCATTTTCGACAAGACCGGCACGCTGACCCTGGGCGAATTGCGCGCCGATATCGCCAATCTCGATCCGCGCGAACGCGCCGTCGCGCTGGGCCTGGCGCAGGAGAGTCGACATCCCCTCAGCGTAGGATTGGCGAGGTCGCTTGCTGCGCATGGGGTCGTCCCTGCCCGGATCGACGACGTCGCGGAGGCCGGGGGCGTGGGCATCACCGGCCATTGCGAGGGCCTGCCGGTCGCTCTCGAACGGCCATCCGAAACGGATCGCGCAAACGGTGAAACGCCCAGTGTCTCCTTGCGGATCGGCGATCGCAGCCGCCTGATCGCCTTCGCAGACCGGCTGCGGCCCGACGCGAAAGTGACTGTCGCCGCGTTTGCGACGCTCGGGCTGGAAGCGTCGGTCCTGTCAGGGGACGGACCGGCGGCAGTAGCGCGCGCAAGCGCGCAACTTGGCATTGCGGGGAAGGGCGGGGTCGATCCGGCGGGCAAGCTCGCCGCACTGGAGGCACTGAAGCGCGCCGGACGTAATCCGCTGATGGTGGGCGACGGACTGAATGACGGTCCCGCGCTGGCCGCCGCACATGCATCCATCGCGCCGGGCACCGCGAGCGATGCGAGCCAGCAGGCGGCGGATGCGGTGTTCGTGGGCGAGAATCTGATGCCGGTCGCGCTCGCGGTGCGTGTCGCGCGGGCGACGATGCGGATCGTGAGGCAGAACTTCGGGTTCGCGATCGGTTACAACACGCTCGCCATCCCGCTCGCGCTCGCTGGGCTCGTGACTCCGCTGATCGCGGCAGTCGCCATGTCGGCAAGCTCGCTGGTGGTGGTCGGAAACTCGCTGCGGCTGGCCCGCGCTGCGCGGAAGCCCATCGTATGAGTGTGCTGGCCTATCTCATCCCTATCGCGCTGCTGATGGGCGGGGGCGGCCTCGCCACGTTCTTCTGGGCGATGCGCGATGGCCAGTTCGAGGATCTGGACGGCGCGGCCAACCGCATCCTGATCGACGACGACGACGATGATGACCGGCAGGAGCGAGACGAATGAACGGCAATTTGCTTCTCGCGCTGACAGCCTTGCTGCCCCTCGCGCTCGGCACCAGCCCCGCCAGTGGAGACACGATGTCCGTGACCATCTGTTCGGGAACCGAGAGCCGGACCCTCGAAGTCCCGATCCCGGGTAAGCCGCCGACAATACCCGGCCATTGTGCGGCCAAGGCGTGCCACGCTGGCTGCAACCGCAAGGAATTTGATCCAACGCAATGACGGCGCGGTCGGATCGGCCGAAAGCGTCCGCATGTGGCATTATCATCCAGACCTGCTGGCGGCACCCGTTCCGCGGTACACCAGCTTTCCTACCGCCGCCGAGTTCGGCGCGCTTCAGCCCGCCGATCATCGCAAGGCGATCGAGGCCGTGTCGGGCGATGTCTCGCTCTACGTCCATATCCCCTTCTGCGAGAAGATCTGTTTCTACTGCGGGTGCAACACAGGTGCAGCCGGTCGCCAGGCGCGGCTCCAGTCCTATCTCGATGCGCTGCATCGTGAGATAGAGACCGTGGCGGGCTTGCTGCCGTCCGGCACCAAGGTCAGACGCCTGTCTTTCGGAGGTGGCAGCCCGAATGCGCTGGCACCGGCAGAATTCACCCGCCTCGTCGATAAGCTGACCGCCCGGTTTGCCCTTACCAATCCCATCTTCTCCATCGAACTCGATCCGCGCAGCATGTCGGACGAATGGGCCGCGGTGATCCAGGCCGTCGGGATTGAGCGGGCCAGCCTCGGCGTGCAGACCTTCGCCGCGCATTGCCAGCAGGCGATCGGCCGGGTGCAGGGAGAGGATCTGATCCTGCGCACGGTCGACCAGCTGCGCGATGCGGGCGTTACCTCGCTCAATTTCGACCTCATGTACGGCCTGCCCGATCAGACGCGCGACGACCTGACCGACACGCTGCACCGCACGCGGGTGTTGGGGGCCGATCGGGTGTCGCTGTTCGGCTATGCGCATGTTCCACACCTAGTCCCGCGCCAGAAGGTGATCGACGGCGAACGCCTGCCCGATCAGGAAGAGCGGTTCGCGATGGCCTCGCTAGGCTATGCCTACCTGTGTACGCATGGCTACACGCCGGTCGGCTTCGACCATTTCGCGAAGCCCGGAGGGGACCCGCTGGCCCATGCAGCGCTCGGGGGCGGGCTGCACCGCAATTTCCAAGGTTTCACCGACGACGATGCACCCAACCTGATCGGGCTGGGCGCGTCAGCGATCAGTTCCTTTCCCGATCTTCATGTGCAGAACGAGAAGAACGCCGGGCGCTACCGCATGCGTGCTTCGCAGGGGGCTCTGGCGACCGCGAACGGGGTCAGGCGCACCGCTCAGGATCGCTATCGCGGCGCAGTCATCGAACGGCTGCTGTGCCACGGTCACGCCCGGATCGGCGCGTGCTTGCTGGCGGAGGTTCATCCGCGCCTCGCCCCCTTCATCGAACGCGGCCTCGCCAGTGTGGACGAGGGATGGCTCACCATCCTGCCGGACGGCCTGCCCTATGCCCGTACTATCGCCGCGTTGTTCGATCCCTATCGACAGGATTCGCAGCGTCGTTTCAGCTCGGCTGTCTGAGGGCCAGATGCTCGATACGGCCGAAACGGGTGCGGTAAGGATGGTGCGAAGGGCGTAATCCTGCAATGGTCGACCGGCATTGCTGCGGCGAAACGGAGATCGACCATGCGCATACTCACGAGCCTGTCCGCTCTGGCCATCGCATTTTCGGCAACGTCCGCTACCGCTGCGCCCCCGGAGGATGGGGACGATGTCGCTGTGGTGCGCACCGATACGGGCGCGGTTCGGGGCATGGTCGAGGACGGTATCGTCAGCTGGAAAGGCATCCCCTTCGCCGCGCCTCCGGTCGGGCCGCTGCGGTGGCGCGCCCCGCAGCCCACCGATCCGTGGGACGATGTGCGCGATGCCACGCGCTACGCCAGCGACTGCATGCAGAAGCCGTTTTCGAGCGATGCGGCTCCGCTGGGAACGCAGCCGGCCGAGGATTGCCTCTACGCCAACATATGGCGCCCGACGGCCGCGCCTGTGAAACTGCCGGTGATCGTGTGGATCTATGGTGGCGGTTTCGTGAATGGCGGATCTTCGCCGCCCACCTATTCCGGCGCGCCGCTCGCGGCGAAAGGCGCGGTGGTGGTCAGCTTCAATTACCGCGTCGGCCGGTTCGGCACCTTCGCACATCCTGCGCTGACCATGGCCGATGCGGACGACGGTCTGCTGGGCAATTACGGTTATATGGACCAGCTTGCCGCCTTGCGCTGGGTCCGGCGCAATATCGCTGCGTTCGGGGGCGATCCCGAAAACGTCACGATCATGGGCGAATCGGCGGGTGGCATGTCGGTTCATACTCTCGTGACCTCCCCGATGGCGCAGGGTCTGTTCGACAAGGCAATCGTCATGTCGGGTGGCGACGGGCACGGGATGGGCGAAAGCGACCTCGCGACCACCGAAGCGATCGGATTGCGCTTCGCTCAGGGGAAGGGGATTGCACCCGAAGATCCCGATGCGCTGGCGAAGCTGCGGGGGCTTTCGGCGGAGCAGGTCACCGACGGGCTGAACCTCGCCACCATGTTCGAGGCGCGGTCGGGCAACGCGCGCACATTCGCCAGCCCCTTCGTCGATGGCAAGTTGGCGGTCGATCCCGCCGCCGCCTATCGCAGCGGAAACTTCGCGCATGTCCCGGTGATGATCGGGGCGACCAGTGCGGACATAGGCGGCCCCACCGGCACCATGGTCGCGGGCGCGCATCGCATCGCGGGCGAGCTAGCAGCCCAGGATGTGCCGGTATGGCAGTATCGCTTCTCCTATGTCGCGCAATCGGTCGGCTCCGAGGGCGCGCAGCACGCGAGCGATATCCCGTACTTCTTCGACACGGCGGGGATCAAGTACGGCGCACAGACCATTGATCGCGATCTGGCGATTGCCGACGTGATGAGCAGCTATGTCGTGGATTTCGCCAAGACCGGCAACCCGAACGGCTACGACCTGCCGCAATGGCCCCGCTATGACAGCGGGTCGGACATGATCATGGACTTCTCGGAGGCGGGCAAGGCCGAACCGCAGGTCGATCCGCTCGGGGACCAGCTCGACGCCACCCACGGTAGCTAACGTACGTCCTGGCGGTTCGGCGTGGGCCGGCGGAGGTTCTGAGCCGCTTCTGCCGTCAGCTAGGGTTACGTGATGCGTCACTCATGCCGCAGGGCATCGATCGGATCGAGTTTGGATGCTCGCGCGGCGGGGTAGTATCCGAATGCGATCCCCATGAAGGCCGAGAAGAGAAAGCTTGCGACATTGATAACCGGATCGAAGACGAACGGTACGTCGATCACGCCGGAAAGACTCCACGATAGCAGAAGTGCTAGGCCGATCCCGACGAGCCCGCCGAAACAGCAGAGCACCACCGCCTCGGTCAGAAACTGCATCCGCACCTCGCGCGAGAGAGCGCCGATGGCGAGCCGGATGCCGATCTCGCGGGTCCGCTCGGTCACCGACACCAGCATGATGTTCATGATGCCGATCCCGCCCACCAGCAGGCTGATCCCAGCGATCACGGCCACCATCGCGGTCAGCGCGCCGGTGGCGCTGCCGACAGCTTCATTGACCTGAGCGGTGTCGATAATGTTGAAATCGTTGTTCGCGCCTTCCTGCAGCAGGCGGCGTTCCCGCAACAGCGCGATCAGCGAATCCTGGATCGAGAAACTGGAATAGGCCGCGTCGTACTTCACGACGAAATAGTGCAGGTCGTTGCTACCGGTGAAGCGTCGCTGCACCGTTTTCAGCGGCATCATGACCGTATTGTCCTGATCCTGGTTGGGACCGCCGCCTTCACCGCGTTCCTTGAGCACACCGACGACCGTGCACGAGATCTGGTTGACCCGCATCTCCTCCCCCAGAGGGCTGGTGCCCGCGACGAAGATCGCGCCGAGAACCTTCGCGCCGATGAGGCACACGTCCTTGCCGGACGCCATCTCCTCGTTCGTGAACATGCGCCCCTCGGTGACGTCGATGGATTGCGCCCGCAGGAAATCATTGTCCACGCCCTGCACGGTGGTGGCCCAGTCCTGCCCGTTGTGGATAGCGGTGGCATTGGTCGACACGCTGCCCGCCGCCTCGCGAACGCCGCCGATCTGGCGGGCGACCGCGTCGACATCCTGCTGCTTGAAAGGCCGTGGCGCATCCCGGTCGCCCTTCGTGGGAAATACGATGAATACGTTGGAGCCGAGCGAGGAAATCTGGTCCTGGACCGATGCCGTTACTCCCTTGCCCAGGGTGACCATGGTGATGACCGCCGCCACGCCGATGATGATCCCAAGCGTCGTCAAAAACGAGCGCAGAAGATGGCGGCGGATCTCGCGGAAGGCGAGGAGCAGAGTGGCGCCGAACATGCCGAGCATCAGGCGTGCTCCATGGGTTGCGGGCGGTGATTGCGGTCGATCCGCTCGACCAGGCCATCGCGGAAATGGACGATGGTCCGCGCATATTCCGCCATTTCGGGTTCGTGCGTGACCAACAGGATGGTGATCCCCGCGGCGTTGAGGCGGGTGAGCAGTTCCATGATTTCGATCGAACGCTCGGTATCGAGGTTTCCGGTCGGCTCGTCCGCAAGCAGCACATCGGGTTCGGTCACCAGCGCCCGGGCGATCGCCACCCGCTGTTGCTGTCCGCCCGAAAGCTCGGCCGGAGTGTGGTCCGCCCATGGAACGAGGCCGACCTGATCCAGGGCATGCAGCGCAGCTTCCCGGCGAACCGCACGCTTTTCCCCGCGATAGAGCAGCGGAAGCTCCACATTTTCGATCGCCGTAGTCCGGGCCAGAAGGTTGAACCCCTGGAAGACGAAACCGAGATAGCGCCGCCGCAGCAGGCTGCGCTGGTCGCGGGTGAGCGCCTGGACCTCGACCCCGCGGAAGCGGAAAACGCCGCTGGTCGGTATGTCGAGGCAACCGAGGATGTTCATGGTCGTGGACTTGCCCGACCCCGAGGGGCCCATGACCGCGACGAAGTCGCCGCGGTCGATCGACAGGTCGATGCCCTTCAACGCCTGGAATGCGGCTTCACCGGTTCCGAAGGTCTTCGTAATGCCTTGCAGCTCGATCAGCGCCTGGTCTTCCGGGGTAGGGCTGTCGCTCACTGACCTTCGGCCTTCTTCCCCGTCACGACCTTCATTCCGGGCTTCAGTTCCTTCGAAGTCACCACTGTCAGTCTGCCATCGCTCTGGCCGGTAACGACTTCGATCGGCTTTAACGTACCGTCCGCTTGCGCCACGTAGACGCGCTGGCGGCTTCCGATCCCGATCGAGGCCTGCTGATCTGCCTCGGTCAGGCCGATTTCCGGGTTGAGAACGCCGCCGCCCTGCTTCTCCTGAGCATCCGGCTGGAACCGCAGGGCCGCGTTGGGCACGAGCATCCGCTTGCCGGTGCTCTGGGTGGCGATGGTGGCGGTCGCGGTCATGCCGGGGCGCAGCAGCCCGTTCGGGTTGTCGACCGACAAGCGCGCCTCGTAATCGACCACCGAGGACGTCGCACCCGCGGCACTCGCCTGCTGGCTGGCGGTGGCTGCGGTATTGGTCGAGGCCTGATCCACGCGCTCCACACGGGCGGGAAAGCGTCGGCCGGGATAGGCGTCGACGGTGAACGTGGCTTTCTGCCCTTCGCGCACCTGCCCGACATCGGCCTCGTCGATATTGACGCGCAGCTGCATGGCGGAAAGGTCCTCGGCGATGATGAAAAGCGTCGGCGTGCTGAAACTGGCCGCGACGGTCTGTCCCGGCTCGACCTGTCGCGCCAGGACGACGCCGGAGACGGGGGAGCGAATGACCGCCCGGCCGCGGTTGGTCTGAGCGGTAGAGAGCTGCGCCTGCGTCGCCTGCACATTGGCCGTCGCCGCGGCAACGGCGGCGCGATCGCGCGCGACCGACGCTTCCGCCTGCTCGAGCTCGACCTTCGACGGAACCTTGCCACCCGAAATCTTGTAGACGTTCTGCAACCGCGCAAGTTGGGCGGTGTCGACATTCAGCGTCGCCCGGGCCTGCGTCACTTGCGCGGTCGCGGCGTTGAGGTTGGCACGGGCCTGCGCGATCTGATCGTCGATCACGTCGGTGTTGATCTGCGCCAGCACCTGGCCGCGTGCGACCCGATCATTGACGTCAACGAAGATCCGGTCGATCCGACCCGACACTTCCGATCCTACTTCCACCTGGTTGGTTGGACGCAAATTGCCCGTCGCGGTCACCGTCAGGTCGAGCGATCGGTCGACCACCGGTTCGGTAATGTAGTTCGGCGTGTCGCTCCCGCGCGAGCAGGTCGCGACGGCGAGGACGAGCGCCAGCACGATCACGCCCGGCAGCCAGAATTTCATCCAGCGCCGCCAGCGTGGCCGCGGCTTGGTGCCCAGGAAATCGTCGATCGAACCGGCGCTGCGGTCGGTGGTGGCCTCGCTCACGGCTGTGTGTCCTCGCCTATAGAAGTAGTCTGTCCGATCGGTCGCGTCGGGTCCCAGCCGCCGCCCGCTGCCTGTTCGAGCGCGACGAACGCATTGGCCCGCTCCGCCTCGGCGGCGGCGAGCGCATTGCGCGCGCTCAACAGCTGGCTTTCCGCCGTCAGCAAGGTCTGGAAGTCGATCAGCCCGGCCTGGTACTGGCTACGCGCCAGGAGGGCGGCATTGCTCGCCGCGTCGCGCGCGATGGCAAGCTCAGCGACCCGCTGGCGCGCCTTGGAGAGCGCGATATTGGCGTTCTCGACATCGGTCAGGGCCTGCAGGATGGTTTGCTGCCAAGCGGCGAGCGATCCCGCCGCGACGGCGCGCGCACTGTCGATCTGCGCCCTGGTCCGGCCGCCGTCGAAAATCAGCTGGCTTACACCCGCAAACAGGCTGCCGGTGATGGTATCGAACAGGGCGGAAAGGCCGAAGGAACCGGAACCCACATTCCCGCTCAGGCGAACGAGGGGGAGCAATTGCGCGCGCGCGATGTCGATGCGCGCGGTGTCGGCAAGCAGGAACGCCTCCGCTTGCCGCACGTCCGGGCGCTGGCGCAAGACTTCGGCGGGTAGGGCCAGGCCGACCGAGCCCGGCGGTTGCGGTATGGTAGGGGTGGCTTCCTCGAGCTCTGCCCGCACCGGGCCAGGCGCTTCGCCGAGCAGCGTCGAGATCGTGTTCGCGGCCTGGGCGAGATCGCGTTCCAGCGCCGGGATTGACGCCGCCGTCTGTGCCCGTTGCGCGCGCGCCTGTTCGACATCGAGACTGGAAACCAGCCCCGCCTGAAGCCGCCATTGCGCGATCTGCAGGTTGTCGTCCTGAATCGCCAAAGTCTCGCGCGCGATCGCCAATTGCGTCGCCAGCGTGCGTGCCGATATCGTGGTCTGCGCGACCTGGCCCACGATCAGGCGTTGCAGGTCGGCCAATCCGTATCCCGCCGCGGCCAGTTCCGCCCGCGAGGCGGCCACGTCGTTGGAAATGCGCCCGAACAGGTCGATCTCCCATTGGGCGTCGGCGCCGACCGAGAACCGGGGATCGGTATCGACGAAAGAGCCGAAATTTCGCTGCACTCCTGCCGTGCCGCTGATCTGGGGCAAGTAGCTGGCGCGGCTCGCCCGCACTCCGGCGCGCGCGATCGCGACGCGCGACGCGGCCTGCGCAAGGTCGCGATTGTTCTCCAGCGCCAGGGCGACGAAGCGGTCGAGCAGCGGATCGTCCAGCGCCGTCCAGTAGGATACCGGGTCGAGAGCGACCGAAGGCGCAGGATCGCTCCACCGTTCGGGCACAGCGATACCGGCGTCCGGGGTGGCAAGCTGGCCGGACGTGCTGCACGCCGCGAGCGCAAGCGCCAGGGCGCCTGTCCCTAACCCTTTAAAATGAAACAACCCGACCCCCACCTCTGCCGTCACGCGATACTGACCAAGGTGCGCGACTTTGCAAGAAGATATTTACCATCCGAAGGCGGGGCCAAGGTTTCCCTGTCAATTCCCGCGATAGGGAGAGTTCGCTGGCTGGCGGACGTTAGGCGTTAGGGCCGAGAATCATTTCGACGCGAACAAGCAGTTCCTGCGGGATGAACGGCTTGGTCAGATATTCGGCGGCACCCGACTTGATCGCGGCAACGATATCGCTTTCCCCCCGTCGGGCGGTGAGCATCAGGACGGGGATGCCACGCGTTTCGGGATCGGCCTTCATCGTGCTCAGCACTTCCGGTCCGGAGACGATCGGCATCATCGAATCCAGCACCACCAGGTCCGGCATTTCCGCTGTGATCTTCTCCAGCGCCTCTTCGCCGTTCTCGGCGACGATGACCTTGTGTCCGCCCCCTTCGAGGCGGAACCGCACCAACTCGACCAGGATGGGGTCGTCGTCGGCAATGAGGATTCTAGCCATTGTTCGCTCCAAATTTGGCTTTAGAATTGGGCGAATAGGTTTAATATCTGTTGAAGACGATCAGGATGGTTCGACCGGTTCCCGGCCCAGTTGTTCGCCGATCGCGGCAAGCAGTTCGCGCGTTGCCGAGGGGTCCGAACTCGCCAGAAGCTCACGCTCGAACGTGCGGCATCGCTCGCCCAGATCGCTCTGGCCGAAATATCCCGCGACGCCTGCGATCTGGTGGAGCAGCCCGGCGATTTCGGTTTTCGCTTCGTCTTCGACCTCGCCGCTTTTCAAAGCGGCCTCGATTGCCGCGATCGTCGCTGCTTTTCGATCGGCGAACATGCGCTGCAGGCGTGGGTTGGTCTCTTCCTCGATAGCCGGTTCCGCAGGGGCAGGGCGGTCGGGCGAGCGGGGCGACCAGCGGCAAATGGTCTGGCGCAAATCCTTCACCCGCAGCGGCTTCGCCAGATGCGCCTGCATCCCCGCCGCGCGGCATTGCCGGATGTCGTCGGCATAGGCGTTTGCCGTTACCGCGATGATCGGCAGGGTTGCTGCGCTGAGACCCGCCTCGCGAATGGCGATCGACGCGCCCAGGCCATCCAGCACCGGCATCTGCACGTCCATCAGAACCATGTCGTAGGGCGTGCCGTCTCGAGCGGCCGCTACCGCCATGTCCACGGCCTGGCGCCCGTCGCGTGCGAGGTCGCATTGATGGCCGGCCTGCGCCACCATACCCTGTGTGAGCTCCTGGTTCACCGGATTGTCCTCCGCCACCAGGATGCGCAGACCGGATGCGGGTGTGCCCTCGTTGCGTTCGACGGGCTCCTCCGCCTCGGCATCGGTGGTTGGGGCCGCGCATTCTCGCAGTGGCAGGGTGAGGGTGAAGCAGGAGCCTACGCCCTCTTCGCTTTCCACTCGCAACTTGCCGCCCATCAGTTCGGCCAGCTGCGCGCTGATCGGCAGGCCAAGGCCCGTGCCGCCGAACTTGCGGGCGGTCGTTTCGTCGGCCTGGGTGAACTTCTCGAATATCTGGCCGAGCCGATCCTCGGGTATCCCGATGCCGGTATCCTTCACCGCGATCGCCATGCGCGGGGCCGCATCGGACTTGCCTCGATCGATCGTCAGCTGCAGCCCGACGCTACCTTTCTCGGTGAATTTGAGCGCATTGCCGAGCAGGTTGAGCACGATCTGGCGCAACCGCATCTTGTCGACCGATACGCGCGGCGGCAGCGTTTCGTCGATCTCCAGCTTCAACGCCACGCCATTGCGCTGCGCCACCGGCTCCATCAGCCGCACGCAGCTGCGCAGCGTGTGTCGCAAATCGGTCGGCTCGTTCGAAACCGTCATCTGGCTGGCCTCGATCTTCGCGAAGTCGAGCAGATCGTTGAGGAGGCGCAACATGGCGTTACTCGATTCAGCGATCATCTGCAGCCGGCGTCGCTGATCGGGATCGTCCTCTTCGCTGAGGGCGAGATCGGTGAAGCCGATCACCCCGTTCATCGGCGTGCGGATTTCGTGGCTCATATTGGCCAGGAAACTGCTCTTTGCCTTGTCCGCGGCGCGCGCTTCGTCGCGGGCTTGGGTGAGATATTCGCGCATCGTCACATCCTCGGTGCGATCGATGATCACGCCGAACACGGCCGTCGCCACCTCGTCTTCATTTCGGTCGACATGCCCGATGACCTCGACATGGCGCAGCTGGCCGTCGCGATGAACCAGGCGCGCGGTGAAGCGATAGGATTCGCCCGTCGCGATCGCCTCGTCCAGGGAGCCGGTCACGATCTGCCGGTCCTCGGGGTGATAGAAGTCGATCGCTTCCTCGAGCGGTGGGGGTTGGCCCGGCGAAAGACCATGCAGCCGGAAGACCTCGTCGGACCACTGTATCTCCTGCTCCGCCAGATCGAGATGCCAGTGGCCGACATGGGCGGTCGCCTCCGACAGGTTCAGCATGCGGTTGCGCTCTTCCAGTTCAGCGGTCGCTTCGTCCACCTTTCTCACGACCAGCGCCTCGCGGCGGGAAAACGCGATGAGCAGGATTCCGAGCATGACGGTGACGATGAGCCCGCTGAGCAGGACCAGCAGCGGCTCTTCCGACGCGACCCGGCGATCGAACGGGGGCAGGCTCCGCCAGCGCAAGGTCATCGGCTGGCCGGCCAGTTGGATGGTCCTGGTAAGCTCGAAGTGTGCCTCGCGCGATGGAGAAGCCGAGTTCGCGAACATCAGGCGATCGGGGTCGATGTCGCGCCCGCTATAGACCTCCAGTGAAAAGTCCTGGCCCTGTCGCGGGGTCAGCCTGGCCAAGAATTCCGCCGCGACTAGCGGAGCGTAGATCCACCGGCGCGCGCCCGTATCGACTGTTTCCACTATGGGTTCCATGAGGAGGAAACCGCCACCACCGTTTTGCACCAGCGAGAGTGGTTGGGTCATCGCGATGCGACCCGTGCGCGCGGAGCGCTCGACCGCCTCCCGGCGGCCCTCCTCGAATGCGAGATCGAGGCCGAGCGCCACGAGATTGTCCTGGAGAGGTTCGATCCGGTCGATGATGAAATGCTTGTTCCCCGGCACGTCGGGATGGACTGCGAAGCGGTCCCCGTATTCGCGATAGAATTCGCGGCGATAGGCGGGCAATTCCGCGCCGCTTACTTCCCGGAAGATGCCCAGCCCGCGCATGCCCGGATAAGCGCGATCGAGGTCTAGCCGATCGACATAGCCCTTCCACCTGGCGGGGGAGATTCCGCCTTCGATGGCCGCAAAGGCGGCCCCGCCATCGAGCGCGCGATTGTATGTCTGAAGGCGATATTGCAGCGCCTGCTCCGTATCGGTGGCCAGGGCCAGGAAACTGGCGGTCGACTGCTCATATTCCCGCTCGGCGGCGTAGCGCCAGGCATAGAAGGTCAGAAGCAACGTCAGCGACAGGCAGATCGCGATGGTGGAACTGGTGCCGCGCACCACCTTGCCGCGCCACAGAACGGGGATCGGCGAAAATCGCGACAAAAGGAGGATCGGCAGCACGAAGGCGACGCCCAGTACATCGCCCCCGGCCCAGGTCAGCCAGTTTTCCAGTACCATTTCGGGCTGGGCGGCCCCCGTGAAGAGCAAGGTTCCCACCCCGATTGTCGGTGCGATGAAGCAGGGAAGCACTACTACCATCAGCGCGAAACACGGCAGTTCGCGCGGACGGGTTACATCAATGCCGGTCTGGAACCATCGGGTTGTGAGCAGACCCGCCAGTGCCTGCATTACTGCGCCCGTGGCGATGACTGCGGCAATGCCGACTGCCCCCCAGAGCTGGTCCGGATCGGCGCTGCCTTCCAGCCCGTTCATGAGGTTGATCGATGCGGAGCCGAGCCAGATTCCAGGCCAGATGGCCCTGTTTCGAAGCATCAATGCGCTCAGAGCGACACCGGACGCGGGCCATATGATGGTCGCGTATCCCGGGGGCACAGCCAGTTGCAGTCCGACATACCCCGCGAAGAAATAGCAGGCGGCCAGCGCCGTGACATCGCGCAGCCAGAGAAGCGCCGAGGTCGCTCGAACCTGGGGCGCCTTCATCGCCGCGTCGAATTGTGCCCTGTCGGGATTGCGCATGCCTCGGCCCCGGGTCCTCGTTCTCCGTGAGCAGGGGTACGCGAACTCGGTTAACGAGGGTTAAAACCGGTCTCGGCGCGCAGACCAGACGGCACCAAACGTCGTCCAAAGGAAAGGGGCCGCCGTCCGCGTGGACGACGACCCCTTTCGAGCACTGCAAGCGTGCGCGTCCCCGCGTCAGAATTTCCCGCGGAGAGTCACACCGTAGGTCCGCGGCTCCGCCAGATAGGCGGGGTAGGTCTGCTGCGGCGCGATGAACGGCGTGTTGAAGGCCACCTGCGTGTAGTCCGTATCGAACAGGTTCTGGGCCCACAGCTCGACTGAGAACCGATCGGCGATGTCGGTCAGGCCGACGCGCGCGTTCACCACGGCGTAACCGTCCTGCTCCTTGCCGTAGAGAAGGTCTGAACCGGTGTTGTAGTCGCCGACCATGCGGGCATTCACGAAGACCAGGCCACGCATCCCGCTGGTTCCGATCGGCGGAGTCCAGCTGAACGAGGACGTGGCGGTGATCAGGGGAGCGTTGGAAAGCTGGTCGCCCGGCAGCAGGCGAAGCGCCGGGTCGAGCGGGACTCCGGTATCGCTGCCGATCAGATCGTCCTTATAGCGGGTGTCGGAATAGGTCAGACCCATGTTCAGACCGACGTCCCGGATCGGGTTCAGCGACGCTTCCAGTTCGAAACCCTTGGCGACCACGCCCGGTGCGACATCGTCGGTCGAGCAGGTGCCTGTGGCCGCGTCAGCATCGCTGTCGGCCGCGCCCAGATCGGCGTCGCACCCGTTGATGTTCTGGACCAGGAAGACCGAACCGTTGAAGGTGTTGAGCTGGAAGTTGGAGAACTCCTGATAGAAGCCCGCGAGGCTGAGGCTGAAGCTTCTGGTCGCGTACTTCATGCCCACTTCGAACGCGTCGACCGTCTCCTGGTCGAACTGGAGATTGTCGACACTGCCGGCAAGGAGCGGGCCTAGCACGATGCCGGTGGCGGAAGTGCCGGTTAGCGCCGAACGGTCGAGGTTGAAGCCCCCTGCCTTGTAGCCGCGGGAATAGCTGCCGTAGACCAGCAGGTCGTCGGTCGGCTTCCAGCTGAGGATGGCGGTACCGGTGACCTCGTTCTCCTTGCGGGTGTCGTTGGGGTTTAGACCGTTCAACTCCGCTGTGGAATTGCCCTGGCACGCCAGCGTGATGAGGCCCGCTGCGAGTTCTCTCGTAAGGCGGTTCGCGCTCTGAGTGAGGGGCAGAAGCTCGGCGCGCTGCGTCGGGCAGATCGTGTTGTCGTTCTGGAACCTCGCGTCGAACTGCTTCTTCTCGTGCGTATAGCGCGCGCCAAGAGTCAGATCGACGGTATCGGTCACATGGAAGATGTTGTGCGTGAAGATCGCGAAATTCTTGCTGTTCTGGTTGTAGACGTCCTGCACCCCGCCCACGTCGTTGACCGTGTCGAGGCGGTTGAACCCGGCCACGATCAGCGCGCCTTCGTTCCGGGCGGGAACGGTGGGGTCGTTGAAGGGCGAGAAGGCGGGTGCCTGAAGGATCGGCGCCAGCGCCGGATTGATACACCCGGTCGAACCCGGCGAGAAAATGTTCGCCAGCGGCGTGCCGGCAACCAGCGGCGCGAGCGAGGTGCCGACCACGCGGCAGGTGGCAAAGCGGCCATAATCATCGCCGAACCGCAGATTGTCGCGCACCGTCAGGTCTTCGTTGGCGAAGTATCCGCCGACGAGCCAGTCCAGCCGGTCCTCGAACAGCGAGCCTTGCAAGCGCAGTTCCTGGCTGAAAGTCTTGAATTCCCGCGCAAGAGCGTCGGGTCCGGATGCACGATACAGCAGATCGAGCGAGGTATAGTCGGTATCCGACCCCTGGAAGTTCGAATACTCACGATAAGCCGTGATCGAAGTCAGCGAGACGCTGCCGAGGTCGTAATTGATCTCTGCCGAAACGCCGTAATCCTTCGTTTCGCCTTCGAAGCTGCGACCCGGAGTGACATAGATATCCCGATCGAACGTGTCCTGCGTCAGCGCGCGCGGGTCCTGGCCCAGCGCGAGGATGACGGGGATGATCGGGTTCCCTCTGCCGGTCAGGGCGGTCCCGGCGGCGGTCGGCCGATTGAACTGATCGAAGCCGGGGCTGGTGCGCGCAAGTGGCGCGAAATCGGGCTGTACGAAGGTCGCGGCGCAGCACGCTTCGTTCTTCTTCGAGTAATCCCCGACGATCCGGACCGAGAGGTCGGAGTTGGGCTCGAACAGCAACTGGCCGCGCACGAGGTAGCGGTCGCGATTGTTCACGTCGGTATCGTTCAGCACGTCGTGGTAGAAACCGTCGCGCTTCATATAGACGCCGTCCACGCGCGCGGCGAGCGTCTGGCTCAGGGGCGCGTTGACGCCGCCCTCGATACGATAGGTGTCGTAATTGCCGTAGGTGAAGTTGCCATAGCCCGAGAAATTGAACTCGGGCGGTGCGGTGTAGATGCTGATGAGGCCGGCGGAGGAATTGCGTCCGCCCAGCGTACCCTGCGGTCCGCGCAGAATTTCGATCCGGTCGATGGGGCCGAGTTCGCTCAACGCATTGCCGGACCGCGAGCGATAGACGCCGTCCACGAACACTGCGACGGAGCTTTCCAGGCCGGGATTGTCGCCGACCGTGCCGATGCCGCGAATGCGGGCAGAACCGTTCGCTTCGTTGCCCGTCGAACTGACGAGCAGGGAAGGTGCCACCGCGTTCAGTTCGCGGATATCGCTGGCACCCGTTTTCTCGAGCAGTTCGCCGGAGACGGCGGAGACGGCGACCGGCACATCGGCCAGGGATTGCTGGCGGCCCTGCGCGGTCACGATGATGACGGTATTGCCCTCATCAACGGCCGTATCGTCCTCCACGCTCGCGCGCTCGGTCTCGGTCTGCTGGGCAGGGGCGGTTTGCGCGTGGGCGATACCGGGAATTGCCAGGGCGACCAGCGAGGCACCGAGGGACAGGGTCGCTCTGCGACGCGACGACGATTGGCACACAGTGCGCATGAATATCTCTCCCATGTGTATTCTTGTTGCAAATTTGTACGCCGAACGGCGGCATTCGCTGCGGCATAAAGGCATCGAAATATAGCGTTTTGTCAAGCTCATAACGGTTCGAATGCGCGGTTTTCCGGCGTTCCTGTGGCAGGCTTGACGTTCGGGTAAAGTGGTTGACGGTACGGCATGGCGGGTTTCGTCTGCGCTTGTCGATCCCACCTGTTGCGCCTAGGCAACGGCGATCATGGTCAGCCAATCTTCGTCCGCGAATGCGGACACGCACATTCGCCCGGTCATTTCCGCCACCGGCCTGTACACTCCGACCGATGTCATCACCAACGAGGAGCTCGTCGAAAGCTTCAACGCGTTCGTAGAGCGTGAAAACGCTGCGAACGCGGGCGCGATCGAAGCTGGCGAAACGGAGGCGCTGCAACCGAGCTCGGTCGGCTTCATCGAGAAGGCGAGCGGTATCAAGGCGCGGCATGTGCTGGACAAGGAAGCGATCCTCGATCCCGCGACCATGGCCCCGCGTTACCGCGAGCGCGGCAATGACGAATTGTCGCTGATGGCGGAGATCGGCGTGGCGGCCTGCCGCGAAGCGCTGGCGATGGCCGGTCGCGATCCCGAGGATGTCGATGCGGTGCTGTGCGCCGCCTCCAACATGCAGCGGCCCTATCCCGCGATGGCGATCGAGATCCAGCAGGCGCTGGGTATCGACGGGTTCGCCTTCGACATGAACGTCGCCTGCTCTTCGGCCACCTTCGGTATCCAGACCGCGGCGGATTATGTCCGCGCGGGCCATGCACGCAGCGTGCTGGTGGTCAGTCCCGAAATTACCAGCGGACATCTCAACTGGCGCGACCGGGACAGCCATTTCATCTTCGGCGATGTCGCGACCGCCGTGCTGGTCGAACGCGCGGAAATGGCCCCGGCGGAGCATTGGGACATTCTCGGCACCAGGCTGAAGACCGTGTTTTCAAACAATATCCGCAACAATTTCGGCTTCCTCAATCGCGCCCATCCCGAAACGGTGGGCGCGGCGGACAAGCTGTTCGTCCAGGAAGGGCGCAAGGTCTTCAAGGAAGTCGTGCCGATGGTCGCCGAGATGATCCTGTCGGAAGCGGAGCGACTGGATATCAACGCCGCCGGTTTGCGGCGGTTGTGGTTGCATCAGGCCAATGCCGGCATGAACCGGCTGATCGCGCAGCGCGTGCTGGGGCACGAGGCGAGCGAGGACGAGAGCCCAACCGTGCTCGACAGCTACGGTAATACCTCCAGTGCGGGCTCGATCATCGCCTTCCACCGGCATCGCGCCGATCTCGCCCACGGGGATACCGGCCTCGTCTGCAGCTTCGGCGCGGGCTATTCGGTAGGCGCGGTGTTTCTGCGCAAGGTCGGCGCCTGACTGCGGTGCCACTCGCCGGTTTTGCTTGTGAGGGCGGGGACCAGCCCCTAGGTTGAACCCATGGCAGGAGAATTGTTGGACAATCGGGGACGGGGCGAAGCGGGCTGGAACTGGCCCGCGATACATCCCGAAGGGCGTAAGTTCGGATTGATCGTCGCGGGTCTCGCGCTGGTCGCCGCGCTGTTCGCGTGGGAAACCATCGCTTGGCCGCTCGGCTTCCTGTCCCTCGGCGTGCTGGCCTTCTTCCGCGATCCGGAGCGGGTGGTGCCGCAGGGCGATAAATGCATCGTCGCGCCGGCCGATGGCTTGGTTTCGCTGATTAGCACTGTGGTTCCCCCGGCGCAGTTGCAAGGGGCTGACCAGAACGGGCAGGAGGGCTTGCCCCCCGGCGAGGTCATCCGCGTGTCGATTTTCATGAGCGTGTTCGATGTCCACATCAATCGCGCGCCGGTGGGCGGCACGATCAGCCGCCTCGCCTACATTCCCGGCAAGTTCCTCAACGCCGATCTGGACAAGGCGAGCGAGGAGAACGAGCGCCAGCATATCTTGGTCACGCGCCCGGATGGGGTGCAGATCGGCTTCACCCAGATTGCCGGGCTAGTGGCGCGCCGGATCGTGCCCTTCGTGCAGACGGGCGATATGGTCGCGGCGGGGCAACGGGTCGGCCTGATCCGCTTCGGCAGCCGCGTGGACGTGTACCTTCCGGCCGGTACCGCGCCGAAGGTGATCCTGGGTCAGAAGGTCATCGCCGGGGAGACGGTTCTCGCCGAAATCGGTCACGCTCCCGAAATAGAGGGGCTGTTGCAGTGAAGGTGCGGGGGTCGCGGCTTGGACCCAAGGCCGCTGAAGACGAAACGTCGCCCGAGGTGGTGCGCGGATCAGGGCAGGGCCTCTCGCTTCGCGCCGTTCTGCCCAACGCCATCACCGCGGCGGCGATGTGCTCCGGCCTGACCGGAATCCGCTTCGCGATCTCGGGCGACTGGCGCGAAAGCGTGCTCGCGATCATCCTCGCGGGGCTGCTCGACGGGATCGACGGGCGCATCGCACGCCTGCTGAAGGCGCAGAGCCGGTTCGGGGCCGAACTCGATAGTCTCGCCGACTCGCTATCGTTCGGCATGGCGCCGGCCATCGTGCTCTATCTGTGGTCGTTGCAGGCGCTGCCCCGGCTGGGATGGATCGCGGCGCTGGCATTCGCGATCGCCTGCGCGCTGCGCCTGGCGCGTTTCAACGCGCAGATCGACATGGACGAACAGCCGCACAAGAGTGCGGGCTTTCTTACCGGCGTTCCCGCCCCGGTGGGCGCGGGGCTGGCGTTTCTGCCGGTCTATCTCTGGCTTGCGACGGGGTGGGAAGAATTCCGCAACGCGTGGCTCGTCGGGCCGTGGATGGCGCTGATTGCGTTCCTAATGATTTCGAACATCGCCACGCTCAGCTGGACCTCGATCAGACCCCGTCGAAACGTCAGGCTGGAGCTCATTTTCTTCGCCGGTCTCATCTTCGCCGCGCTATTGATCGAGCCCTGGTGGTCGTTGGCGGCCATTGCCGGCGGCTACCTGGTGTTGATGCCGCTGGGAATCGTCCGGTATGCACGTATCAGGCGGCAGCGCGCGGAAGCACGGCAAGCGGCTCGCCCGCTCGAAGCCGACGATCCGCTGCAATAATACGCCGCGACCGTGGCAAAGGCTGCGGATAGCGAATCTTTTTCTTTTCCTGCTCGAGTTCGGCGCGCAGGGCCAGAAAGGCCCCGCGGGCACGCACCGCCGCGTCGGCAATAGTTGCGAGCGATATTACCGCGACAACGGCAAACAGGGTGAAAAGGGCAAAACCAACCATGAGACCACCTTCCGTTCTTGACCCGCAAATGTCCGTCTGTTGACAAGTTGTGGAGAACAGGTGGACAACCTCGATGGAGCACTCCTGTTCCGGATCGATAGGCAATGTTCTCCATTTGTTCTCACAGGTCAAGTGCTTTTAGCGCCGGGCCGATATACGGGTGCGGCGAATGGGGGCTGGATTTCTCCGGCGATCGTCGCTAATTGCCCTCGCGTCGCGCGGGATTCGGCCACACCGGTCGGGTATCGCACGGCAAAATCCACATGGAAGGCGCTGACATACCGGTGCCGCGCGCGGGCGATCCGCAACGCGGTTCCTGCCTTCCAGAGGTCAAACCGGAAAGGAATATGATTATGGCGGCTCCTACCGTCACCATGCAGCAATTGATCGAGGCCGGCGCGCATTTCGGCCACCAGACCCACCGCTGGAACCCGCGGATGAAGCCTTACATCTTCGGCAACCGCAACGGCGTTCACATCATCGACCTGTCGCAGACCGTGCCCCTGATGGCGCGTGCGCTCGATTTCGTGGATGCGACCGCGCGGGCGGGCGGCAAGGTGCTGTTCGTCGGTACCAAGCGCCAGGCGCAGGAGCCGATCGCCGAGGCGGCACGTGCTGCCGGGCAGCACTTCGTCAACCACCGCTGGTTGGGCGGCATGCTCACCAACTGGAAGACGATCAGCCAGTCGATCAAGCGTCTCAAGACTCTGGAAGAGCAGCTTTCAGGCGACACCCACGGGCTGACCAAGAAGGAAATCCTCCAGCTCACGCGCGAGCGCGACAAGCTGGACATGTCGCTGGGCGGCATCCGCGACATGGGCGGTATTCCCGACGTCATGATCGTGATCGACGCCAACAAGGAAGATCTCGCCATCAAGGAAGCCAACGTGCTTGGCATTCCGGTGGTCGGTGTGCTCGATTCGAACGTCGATCCGACCGGCATCGCTTTCCCCGTCCCGGGTAACGACGACGCCAGCCGCGCGGTGCGCCTCTATTGCGAGGCGTTCGGCGAGGCCGCGAAGAAGAACTCGGGTGGTGGCAAGAACGTCGGCGAGATGGAAAATCCGCCGGCAGAGGCCGAAGCCGCCGCCTGAACCGGCGAATGAACCGCCGTCACCGGCGCTTCACAAACAGACATTAGCCGCCCGGGTCGCACGCTCGACCCGGGCGCATTGCACTATCAAATTCGAGGAAACGAGACATGGCTGCTTTTACCGCCGCTGACGTGAAGAAGCTCCGCGAGAAGACCGGAGCGGGCATGATGGATGCCAAGAAGGCGCTCGAAGACGCGAACGGCGACATCGAGGCCGCGGTCGACGCACTGCGTGCCAAGGGCCTTGCCACCGCGCAGAAGAAGTCCAGCCGCACCGCGGCCGAGGGCCTGGTCGGCGTGGCCGTCGAAGGGACCAAGGGCGTCGCGGTCGAGGTCAATTCGGAAACCGACTTCGTCGCCAAGAACGACAAGTTCCAGGACTTCGTGCGCAAGACCACCGAAGTTGCGCTGGGCGTGGACGGCGACGATGTCGAAGCGCTCAAGGGCGCATCCTACCCCGATGGCGGCACCGTGGGCGACAAGCTGACGGATAACGTTGCGACCATCGGCGAGAACCAGCAGGTCCGCCGCATGAAGACCGTGAGCGTCGATAATGGCGTGGTCGTTCCTTACATGCACAACGCCGTCTCGCCGAACCTCGGCAAGATCGGCGTGCTCGTCGCGCTTGAAAGCGAAGCCGACGCGGACACGCTGGAAGCGCTGGGCAAGCAACTCGCCATGCACATTGCCGCCGCGTTCCCGCAGGCGCTCAACGCCGAGGGCCTAGATCCCGAACTGATCGAGCGCGAGCGTGCGATCGCCAAGGAAAAGGCGGCCGAGAGCGGCAAGCCGGAGAACGTCCAGGAAAAGATGGTCGAAGGCGCCATCGGCAAGTTCGCCAAGGAGAATGCCCTTCTCAGCCAGCTGTTCGTGATGGACAACAAGACCCCGATCGGCGACGTCGTGGCGAAAGCTGGCAAGGATGCCGGCAAGCCCATCGTGCTGAAGGACTATGTCCGCTTCCAGCTCGGCGAAGGCATCGAGAAGGAAGAAAGCGATTTCGCAGCCGAGGTGGCCGCTGCCGTCAAGGGCTGAGCGGTTCTCGACCGAAATCTGGGGGCGGCGCGCCGATGGGCGCGTCGCCCCTAATCGTATGCGCGGCCCTTCGCCGTGACAATTTCCATGAGCGCGTCCCAGCTAACCGGTTCGCCTTCATAGCTATGGATGTATCCGGTCGCGATACGGGGGAAGGCGCGGATCGCCCTCTTGTGCGCGCCGCGATAGGCGAAGGCGCGCATCGCGCCCGCGTTTTCCCAGGTCGTGATCGTGCAATAATGATCCCCCAGCCGGTTGACGGCTACCGACAGATTGCCGGGCACCTTCCGCGCCTGGGAGAGCGAGCGCAGCGTGTGCCACCAAAAGCGTGGCGCGTGCCCCGGACTTCTCAGTTTCAACGCGGTCAGAACGGTGTAAACCATGAGAGAGCGCCTCTGCCGGGACATCGCCCGACATCATCCGGCTTTCCCTTTGCGCGTTCAAGCCCTTGTCGCTAAGGACCGCCGCGACCCGCCCTCCAACCGGACCACACCTGACTATGACCGCGCCCGCCTATAAACGCATCCTGCTCAAGCTGTCGGGCGAGGTGCTGATGGGCGACCAGAGCTTCGGCATCGATCCGGCCTTCGTCGCGGAGCTGGCGCAGGAGGTGAAGGCGGCCAAGGATACCGGGCTGCAGATCTGCCTCGTCATCGGCGGGGGCAATATCTTTCGCGGCATGGCCGGGGCGGCGCAGGGCATGGACCGCGCGCAGGCCGATTACATGGGCATGCTGGCGACCGTGATGAACGCGCTCGCGATGCAGAACGCGCTCGAGCAACTGGGTGTGCAGACCCGAGTCCAGAGCGCGGTGCAGATGGATCAGGTGTGCGAGCCGGTCATCCGTCGCCGCGCCGAGCGGCACCTGGAGAAGGGCCGCGTGGTGATCTTCGCCGCCGGGGTCGGGGCACCTTATTTCACCACCGACAGCGGCGCGGCGCTGCGCGCGGCGGAAATGCGCTGCGACGCGCTCTTCAAGGGCACCAGCGTCGACGGCGTGTACGACAGCGATCCGAAGAAGAACCGTGCCGCGAAGCGTTTCGATACGGTCACTTACGACCGTGTGCTGGCAGACAACCTGAAGGTCATGGATGCCTCCGCCGTGGCATTGTGCCGCGATAACGCGATCCCGATCGTGGTCTTCTCGATCCGCGAGAAGGGCAATCTCGCCCGGGTGCTGGCGGGCGAGGGTGTGCAGACGATAGTGAAAGAGGAAGCCTGATCATGGCAAAATACGACAAAAGCGATATCGAGCGCCGCATGCAAGGCGCGGTGGACAGCCTCAAGGGAGACCTGTCGGGCCTGCGCACCGGTCGCGCGAACACCAGCCTGCTCGATCCCGTGGTGGCCGAGGTTTACGGCGCGATGATGCCGTTGAGCCAGGTCGCGACCGTCTCCGCCCCCGAACCGCGCATGCTGAGCGTGCAGGTGTGGGACAAGTCGAACGTCAGCGCCGTGGAGAAGGGTATCGCCAAGGCCAATCTGGGTCTCAACCCGATGACCGACGGCCAGACCATCCGCCTGCCGATGCCCGACCTGACGGAGGAACGGCGCAAGGACCTGGCGAAGCTGGCGGGCGAATATGGCGAGAAGGGCAAGATCGCCATCCGCAACGTGCGCCGCGACGGGATGGAAGCGCTGAAGGAAGACGAGAAGAAGAAGGAAATCTCCGAAGACGACCGCAAGCGGTCCGAGGACGAGGTCCAGAAGCTGACCGACAAATACGTCGCCGAGACCGATACGGCGGTCGAAAAGAAGGTTCAGGAAATCCTGAACCAGTGAGAGGCCCCGGCGGTCCCTCGCGAAAGCCGCATCATGGCATCTGAATCCGCATCGGCCCGCCATGTGGCCATCATCATGGACGGCAACGGGCGCTGGGCGAAGCGGCGCCATCTGCCGCGCGCGCTGGGGCACAAGCGCGGGGTGGAGGCGGTACGCGAGCTCGTGCGCGCCGTGCCCAGCATGGGGGTCGAGTGCCTGACGCTCTATGCCTTCAGTTCGGAGAACTGGAAACGGCCGGAGGACGAGGTCGGGGATTTGATGAACCTGATGCGCAAGTTCATCAAATCGGATCTGCCCGAATTCATCGAGAACGGCGTGCGGCTGCGGATCGTCGGTGATTGGCGCGCGCTCGATTCCGACATTGTCGCCATGCTGGAAGACGCGCTGGAGCGGACGGCAAACGGTACGCAGACGCTGGCGGTGGCGCTGAATTACGGATCGCAGCAGGAAATCGCACGCGCCGCCACCCAGGCCGCGCGCGAGGGCGAGATTACGCCCGATACGATCGCCGCGCATCTCGATACTGCCGATCTCCCGCCGCTGGACCTGCTGATCCGCACCAGCGGGGAAGTGCGCCTGTCGAACTTCCTCCTGTGGCAATCGGCCTATGCGGAAATGATTTTCGTCGATACGCTGTGGCCCGATTTCACCCCGGCGCACCTGCGGGACGCGCTGGACCGGTTCGCAGCGAGGGAGAGGCGCTATGGCGGACGTTGACGACGATGTGCGCAAGCGCGACCGGCTGAAGGCGCGCGCGCAGCGCTACCTCCCGGTGCCGATCTCGGTCCGCACCGGCGATCTGCCGCGCCGCGCGGCCAGCGCGCTGGTGATGGTCGCGGTCGCGGGCGGGGCGCTTTGGATCGGCGGCTGGCTGTGGAGCGGGCTCGCGTTGATAATCGGGCTGTGGGCGCTGTACGAATGGACCGCGATCGTCTGGCGCATGACGCAAAGCGCGGGTCGCCGCGCGGCTGGGGTGGTCCTGGGCCTCTGCTATATCGGCTATGCCACCTTTGTCATCGCGGCGCTGGGCAACGATCAGGTGCTGGGCAGCGCCGGTGAAGGCCGGATCGGCGGCCCGCTGATCGCGCTGATCGCCAGCGTGATCGCGACCGATACGGGGGCCTATTTCGCCGGGCGTATCATCGGTGGGCCGAAGATCGCGCCCAGGATCAGCCCGTCCAAGACGTGGGCTGGTCTGGCGGGCGGCATGGCGGGCGCGGCGCTGGTGCTGGCCCTCTTCGCATCGGGCGGACGCCTCGCCCTCTCGGTTCCGGCGGCGATCGTGCTGGGCGGGGTGGTCGCGGTGGTCGCGCAATGCGGCGATTTTCTGGAAAGCTGGATGAAGCGAAAGGCGCATGTGAAGGATTCGGGCTCGCTCATTCCTGGACACGGGGGCATCCTCGACCGGGTCGATGGGCTGATCGCGGTATCCTGCGTGCTCGGCTTCGTGTTCATGGGCACGCTGATGCAGGCGACCGACCTCTGACCCGCTCGATCACCATTCTGGGCGCGACCGGTTCGGTCGGCACCTCCACGCTC
This sequence comes from Erythrobacter sp. 3-20A1M, assembly GCF_018636735.1. Lineage (NCBI taxonomy): Bacteria > Pseudomonadati > Pseudomonadota > Alphaproteobacteria > Sphingomonadales > Erythrobacteraceae > Erythrobacter > Erythrobacter sp. 3-20A1M. Next base: position 2,488,282 of record NZ_CP045200.1, read on the forward strand.
GACCTGCTGCGGCGCGAGCCGGGTGAATGGCGGGTCGAGGCCCTGACCGCCAATTGCAGCGCGAAGGAGCTGGCCGCGCTGGCCCGCGAATTCGATGCGCGTCTCGCGGTCGTGGGCGACGAGGAGTGCCTGTCGGAGCTGCGCGCGGCGCTGGAAGGCAGCGGGATCGAGGCGGCAGGCGGCCAGCGCGCTTTGTGCGAGGCCGCCGCGCGCCCCGTCGACATCACCATGGCCGCCATCGTCGGCTGCGCCGGGCTCGCCCCGGTCATGGCCGCTATCGAGCAGGGCGGCACCATCGCGCTCGCGAACAAGGAAGCGCTGGTTTCCGCTGGCGAGGTGATGACCACCGCGGTGGAAAAGCACGGTGCCACGCTGCTGCCGGTCGATTCGGAGCACAACGCGATCTTCCAGTGCCTCCATGGCAACGACGTGGCCGAGGTACGCTGGATCACGCTCACCGCCAGCGGCGGGCCCTTGCGCACCTGCTCCACGGAAGAGCTGGCGCGCGTCACCCCGGAACAGGCGGTGGCGCACCCCAACTGGAGCATGGGCGCAAAGATCAGCGTCGATTCGGCGACGATGATGAACAAGGGGCTGGAGCTGATCGAGGCCCACCACCTGTTCCCGGTCGGGCTCGATCGCATCCGCATCGTGGTCCATCCGCAAAGCGTGATCCACTCGATGGTGGAATACCGCGACGGATCGACCCTGGCGCAGCTCGGGCCGCCGGACATGCGGGTGCCGATTGCTTCGTGCCTCGCCTGGCCGCGGCGGATGGAAACGCCGTGCGCGCCGCTGGACCTGCCCGCGATCGGCGAACTCAGCTTTTTCGCGCCCGACGAGGTACGCTTTCCCGCCACACGGCTGGCGCGGGAAGCGGCGGAGGCGGGAGGGGCAGCCCCGGCGGTCCTCAACGCGGCGAACGAAATCGCCGTCGCCGCGTTTCTGAAGGGTCACCTTCCGTTCACGCGTATCGCGCTAGTGGTGGAAACCGTGCTGAATGAGAGCAACCTGCCGCCTGCGCCCGAAAATCTGGAGGACGTGCTCGCGCTCGACGCCGCCACGCGTCGGAGCGCCGCCGCGTTGCTGGAGACCACCTGAATGACCGGCTCGCCGCCTTTCTGGATGTATATCGTCGGGTTCCTACTGCTGCTGGGGCCGCTGGTGACGGTGCATGAGCTGGGGCACTACCTCGTCGGGCGGTGGTTCGGAGTGAAGGCGAAGGCCTTCTCCATCGGCTTCGGCAAGGAATTGTTCGGCTGGACCGACCGACGCGGCACGCGGTGGAAGGTCAGCATGCTGCCACTGGGCGGCTATGTGCAGTTCAAGGGCGATATGAACCCCGCCAGCGTGCCGGATGCGACCGGCCATGACGGGCTGACGGCGGAAGAGCGCGATGGCGCTTCCAGTACGCGGCGCTATGGAAACGGGCGCTGATCGTATTCGCCGGTCCGGCCACCAACATCATCGTCACCGTCGCGATCTTCGCCGCCTTCTTCGCGATCTTCGGCCGACCGGTCGCAGCCGATCCCGCCGAGACGAACGTGATCGCGAAATTTGCCGAACAGTCCGCCGCGCGCGAGGCCGGGTTGCGGGTTGGGGACCGGATCGTTGCCATCAATGGGGACGCGGTTCCGGAATTCTCCTCGCTACAGCAAAAGGTACTCATGTACCCGGGCCAGACGCTGCGCTTCACGATCGAGCGTGACGGCGCGCGGCGAGAGGTCCCCGTCACCCCCAGCGATACCGTGGAAACCGACAAGTTCGGCAATCAGTCTCACGTCGGCCGGATCGGCGTCTATTCCAGCCAGATCCGCATTGCGGAAGTCGGCCCGCTGGAGGCGATCCCGCTGGCCGTGCGGCAATCGGTCGACGTGGTCCGGCTGATGGTCACCGGCATCGGTCAGATCGTCACCGGGCACCGCTCGGTCCAGGAACTGGGCGGACCGATCAAGATCGCCAAGTATTCGGGCGAGCAGCTGAGCCTGGGACCGATCGCGTTCGCGAACCTTGCCGCGCTGATCTCGATTAACTTGGCATTCATTAACCTGTTGCCAATTCCCGCGCTCGACGGCGGGCATCTGGCGTTCTATGCGGCGGAGGCGGTTCGCCGCAGGCCGGTCGGCCCGCAAGGGATGGAGATGGCGTACCGCACCGGCTTCGCACTCGTGCTGATGCTGATGCTGTTCGTGACCTTCAACGACTTGGTGTCGTTGCCGCTGTTCGGGTAACGGCGGCGATCGGGTGGGATTATCCCACGCGGTCGCTTGATCGGGGGGCACGCATCGGGCAATAGGGCGCGGCTTGACCGACCCCTGCCGCCGCGATGCGTGACGATACGAAAATCCGGGGGCGGGTGGACGAACTGGACGGGACTTTTTCCGAATATGAATGGCAGCACTTTCGGGCGCGAAACCATTTCGCAAAGCCATGGGCGTTTTATCCTCAGCCTGCTGGGGGGCTCCATACTGGCTGGCCTGCCGCTTCCCGCCTTGGCGCAGGAAACGCAGGACGGTGCCGATGCGCCGGCGACTTCCGAGGCGCAGGCTCCGCGCCAAGACGTGATCCGCACGATTTCGGTGCGCGGTGCCCAGCGGCTCGAGCCGCAGACCATCCTCAGCTACATCAATCTGCGCCCGGGGCAGGTCTATACCGCCGCCGCCGCGGACCAGGCGTTGAAGGATCTGGGCGCGACCGAGCTGTTCTCCAGCTTCTCCATCCGTAACGAGAATGGCGATGTCATCATCGACCTGACGGAAAATCCGGTCATCAACCGGATCATTCTGGAAGGCAACAAGCGGCTCAAGAACGACAAGATCCTGCCCGAGATTAAGCTCGCGCCGCGTCAGATCTTCACCCGGTCGAAGGTGCGCGCGGACGTTGCCCGCATCATCGAGCTGTACAAGCGGCAGGGGCGCTTCGCCGCCACCGTCGAACCGCAGACCGTCCAACTGAGCCAGAACCGCGTCGACCTCGTCTTCGAGATCAACGAAGGGCCGAAATCCAAGGTCCGCCAGATCAACATCATCGGGAACGAGAAGTTTTCCGATGGCGACCTGCGCGATCAGATGGTCACCAAACAGACCGGTTTCCTGAGCTTCCTGAAAGGGAACACCAGCTACGATCCGGACAAGCTGGCGTTCGACCAGCAGAAGCTGCGCGAATTCTACCTGACGGAAGGGTATGCCGACTTCCGCGTCGTTTCCGCGGTCGCCGAGCTGACGCCCGACAAGGAAGACTTCATCATCACCTACGTGGTGGAGGAAGGCGAGCGCTACAAGTTCGGCGACGTCAAGGTCGAAAGCCAGATCCGCGATTTCGACAGCGAGGGCCTGACCAAGAGCCTGACGATCAACAAGGGCGACTGGTACAACGCCAAGACGATCGACGACGCGGAAGAGGGCCTGACCGAACTCGCCGGAACGTTCGGTTACGCCTTCGCCGATGTCCGTTCGCAGGTTCGGCGCAACCCCGAAACCAAAACGATGGACATCACGCTGGTCATCAGCGAGGCACCGCGCGTCTATGTCGAACGGGTCGACGTCAACGGCAACACCCTGACGCAGGACAAGGTCGTGCGCCGCGAAATGCGCTTGGTCGAAGGCGATGCGTTCAACACATTGCAGGTGAAGCGGTCCAGCAATCGCATTGCGTCGCTGCGCTACTTCCAGGACAATTTCGAGATCGAGCAAAAGGAAGGGTCCGAGCCCGACCGGATCGTTCTCGAAGCGAACGTGGAAGAACAGCCGACCGGCGAGCTGCAGCTTTCGGCGGGCTTCTCCTCGCTCGAGCGGTTCCTGCTCGCCGCATCGATCAAGCAGCGCAACTTCCGCGGTCGCGGTCAGACCGTCGGCGCCTCGGTGCAGTGGTCGCGCTACTCGCGAAGCTTCAACCTCAGCTTCTCCGATCCCTACGTGTTCGATCGCAATCTGTCGCTCGGCGTGGATGTCTATCGCCGGGACCTCAACAGCTTCAATTTCATCGGCAGCAACCGGCAGACCACGTACGAGCAATCGACCACCGGTGCTTCGTTGCGGCTCGGCTTCCCGGTGACCGAATACATCTACGCCATCGGCAGCTACACTTTGAACTTCGACGACGTTAGTGTGGACGAGTCGACCTATTTCTTGGACTTGGACGGGGACGGAATTCCGACGTGCGAACCGCTGCTGGCGGGTCGCTATCTGTGCGATGCGCTGGGCAAGCGGACGAGCTCCATCCTCGGGATGACGCTTAATTACAGCACGCTCAACAACTCCTACCATCCCTCGCGCGGCAATCAGGTAACACTCACTGCCGAATATGCGGGGCTGGGCGGTTCGGTGAAGTTCGCGCGCGTACGCGGCAGCGCGTCCAAGTTCTGGCCGGTTCTCAATAACTTCATCTTCTCGCTGCGCGCGGAGGGCGGGTATATCAAGGGCTTCGGTAGCACCACCGGGGTCGACGACGTGCGGCTGACCGACCGTTTCCAGCTCGGCGAACCGGAATTCCGCGGGTTCGACATTCGCGGCGTGGGGCCGCGCGTCCTGCGTCAGGCCTATGACACCACGACGGGCGAGTACATCACGCAGCGCGACCGGCTGATCGGCGACGACGCGCTGGGGGGCAAGGCATATTATCTCGGCCATGCCGAGCTCGAGATTCCGCTCGGTTCGGGCGCGAAGGAACTGGGGCTGCGACCGTCGGTGTTCGTCGATGTGGGCGCGCTGTTCAATGTCGAGCGCCCGCAAACGACCACGCTGACCGAAGACCTCAAAATCTACCAGCAGACGTATAACGGGGTGACCTCGCAGACCACCAACGCGACCGCCCCGGACGGTACGGCCAACATTCCACTCCGCACTATTCCGGCGTTCCGCGAGCTCTTCCTGGGCGACACGGCGAAGCCGCGTGTGACCGTGGGTATCGGCGTGAACTGGAACTCGCCCTTCGGTCCGTTCAGGATCGATTTCGCCAGGGCTGTTACAAAGCAGCCCGGCGACGACACCAAGACATTCACCTTCAACGTAGGGACGCAATTCTGATGAAAACCGTTTTCAAACCTCTTCTCGCGCTGGGTCTCGCGACCGCTTCGGTCGCCGCTCTCCCGCTTCCCGCCGCCGCGCAGGTGGCGAAGGGTGTCGGGGTGGTGAACCTGCCTGCGATCGTGGCCAACTCGCAGGCATTCCAGACCGCGCAGCAGCAGCGCCCGACAACTTACGCGGCGCAGATCCAGCAGGCGACCACGCGCAACCAGCAGATCGAAGCGCAATTGAAGCCGCTCATCGACAAGTTCAATGCCGACCGCCAGGGTGGCAGCGTTTCCAACGACGCCCTGCAGGCGCAGGCCGCGCAGATCCAGCAGATCGACCAGGCTGGCCAGGCCGAAATTCAGCGTATCCTGGCACCTGTCGCGGCTAGCCGTGCCTATGTTCAGGAACAGATCCAGGACAAGCTGGAGGCGGCCATCCAGGCTGCGGCGAAGAAGAAGAACATCACGCTGGTACTGGATTCGTCCCAGGGTCAGGTGGTCTTCGCCGAGCCGTCCTACATGCTGTCGCAGGACGTGGTGAACGAACTCAATACTCTGCTGCCGACCGCGCAGCTGGTGCCGCCGGAAGGCTGGGTGCCGCGCGAAGTTCGCGAACAGCAGGCGCAGCAGGCTGCGATGCAGAACCAGACCGGCGGCCAGCAGGCGCCGCAGCAGCAGATCGAAGGGCGCTGAGCCGCAGGTGATGGCCGAGATGGAATCCTACGACATCCGGCAGGTGCTCAAGGCGCTGCCGCATCGCTATCCGTTGCTCCTCGTCGATCGGGTCAAATCGATCACGCTCGGCGAGGAGATTCACGCGGTGAAGGCGGTGACCTTCAACGAGGATTTCTTTCAAGGCCATTTCCCGGGCGCGCCGATCATGCCCGGCGTGCTGCAGATCGAGGCGCTGGCGCAGGCCGCGGCGATCCTCGGTATCGAGACGCTGGAGCTGGCCGGAACGGGCAAGCTGGTTATCTTCATGGGGATCGAGAACGCCAAGTTCCGCAAGCCCGTGGAGCCGGGCTGCCTCCTCGATCTGGAAGTGCAGTTCCTGCAGAAGCGAAGCCGGGTCTACAAGTTCAAGGGCAAGGCGAGCGTCGAGGGAAATACGACCTCCGAGGTCGAATTCACCGCGATGATCGCCGACCCGCCTTCCTGAGGTGCGATAGCTGCATCTAGGGTGGCCAGCCCTGCTTCTTGCCAAATGCCTCGCGCGACGCTAAGCGCGCGCCTTTCCCGATTACAGCGGGCCCGGTCGGAACCGGGCTATTGCTACGAAGGACCGATATCATGAAATCCGAAGCGCATCCCGACTACCACACCATCACCGTCAAGATGACCGATGGTACCGAGTTCCAGACCCGCTCCACCTGGGGCAGCGAGGGCGATACGCTCGCGCTTGAGATCGACCCGACCAGCCACCCGGCCTGGACCGGTGGCAAGCAGCAGCTGCAGGAAGGTGGCCGCGTCGCCGCTTTCAACAAGCGTTTCGGTGGTCTCTCGCTCAAGAAGAAGTAAGCGCTTCCGACCAATTGGTTTCGAAAGGGCGGTCCTGCGGGCCGCCCTTTCTCGTTCGGTTCCTATTCCCAACCCCATGGTCGCTCGCGGTACCATCGCGTGATCACGTATTTGGTGCCCTTGCGCACTTTCATTCCGTGGTGGAGCGTGTCGGGATTGGGGACGCCGTCGGCCTGCATGTTGTTCCACGCCAGGGCTTTGCCGGTTTCGGGCTGGAAGATCTTGCGTGCCGCCTTGAACCGTGTGCCGCCGCCCGCCTCGACCTGGTTCAGATAGATCATCACCGTCCAGGTGCGCTGGCCCGCGACGGAGCAGTATTTGTCGTAATCCTGTCCGCCCGGCTCGAAGTAGTCGGTGTGCGGTTTGAACTCCTGACCCGCCGCATACCGCTGACCCTGCAGGGGTTCGCCATGGGCTGGATCGATACCGGTCCATTCGTGCAGCATGGCGTTTAGCTGTCGCGTCTCTTGTGCTTCTTCGGGCAGATCGCAGGTTTCGCTGGTGCGGAAATAGGCGTCGCCGTTGGGATCGGCCAGGGTCGAGGGGCGACGGCTCGCGTCGATCATCTTGATCAACCGCTTGCACAATTCCGGATCGAGGAAGCCTCTTCGCTGGACGAGTTCCAGCCGGTCCGAAGGCAGTTTCTGCGCGCGCTCGGCGCGCAGCAGGAACTCGATACTGGATTCGCCGAGAGCGGTCATCGACGATGCGAATACCCTTCGCAGCATTCGCCGCCAAGCCCGGGTAATTTTGTTTCGCGAGACGCCCGCTCAGGTAGATTTTCCTTTGCAAATTCGCCTGCCTGTGTAACAGGCGCAGCCCGAACATGGGCGGCCTTGACGATGCCGCCGATGGGCGTAACAGCCCCGCCGGTGCGCGGGTTTCCTCACCGGGACACGGGGCATGTGGCGATCGTAGCTCAGTTGGTTAGAGCGCCGGTTTGTGGTACCGGAGGTCGGGGGTTCGAGACCCCTCGATCGCCCCATTTCTCCCACGCGCATCCATTCTTATTCCCCCAATACAGGCGGGCGCGCGAGACATGACGGCTTTCTGGACCGAACCCGATTACGACGATCACGAACTGGTGGAACTGGTTCGCGATCCGCATAGCGGGCTCACCGCCATCATTGCCGTCCATTCGACGCATCTCGGCCCCGGCGCGGGCGGCACCCGGTTCTGGCACTATGCCGAGCCGAAGGATGCGATGCGCGATGCGCTCCGCCTCAGCCGCGGCATGAGCTACAAGAACGCCATGGCCGGACTGCCGATGGGCGGGGGTAAGGCCGTCATCCTCGCCGACGAGGACGGGACCAAGACGCCCGACCTGCTCGCCGCCTTCGGCGACGCTGTCGAGGCGCTGGGCGGGAAATACGTCACCGCGGAGGATGTCGGTATCGGCGAAGCGGATATGAGCGCGGTGGCCGAGCGAACTTCATACGTGTCCGGCCTGCCGGTCGAAGATGGCCAGGCGGGCGGCGATCCCGGGCCCTTCACCGCGATGGGCATTTATCTCGGAATCAAGGCGGCCGTCGCGCACAAGCTGGGCAAGGACAGCGTGGAGGGCGTCCATGTCGCTATCCAGGGCACCGGCAGTGTCGGCGGCGGCGTCGCCCGGCTGCTGGCGAAGGACGGCGCGAAGCTGACCCTTTCCGATATCGACGAAGATCGCGCCGCGCGGCTCGCCTCGGAGCTGGGTGCGGACAAGGTTTCTCCCGACATCATCATGGGCGTCGCCTGCGACGTGTTCAGCCCCAATGCGCTGGGCGCCATCCTCGACGATGAAGGGATCGCCCGGCTCGATTGCGCGATCGTGGCCGGCGGGGCGAACAACCAGCTCGCGCGGGCGCATCATGGAAAGGTACTGGCGGATCGCGGCATCCTCTATGCCCCCGATTACGTCATCAACGCGGGCGGCATCATCTCAGTGACGCTCGAATATCTGTGCCGAACCGAGGGCCAGCCCTGCGACATCAACGAGGTGCGCAAGCGCATCGCGCAAATCCCCGAGCGACTGGTCGAGATCTGGCGGGAAAGCGAGCGCAGCGACCTTTCGCCGGATGTGGTGGCCGATGGCATGGCGCAGGAGCGCATCGGGCGCCGCTGATCGCGGGTGTTTCCTGCCCGACAATCCGAAAGGCCGCTTGCCCGCGTCGCGTCGCCCTGCCAATGCAGGAGCGGATCGATCTAGCATGCACGGTTTCGCCAATCCCCGCCGTTTTTTGAGCCTCGCGCGCTGGCTGACGCCCGTGCTGTTGCTGTCAGGCCTGCTCGTTACGGCAGCGGCACTGTGGTGGGGCCTGACACGCGTGCCGCCCGACCGGCTGATGGGCGAAACCGTGCGCATCCTTTTCCTGCATGTGCCCGCCGCATGGCTCGGCATGGGCGGCTGGACCACGATCGCGATCTCCAGCCTGGTCTTCCTGGTCTGGCGCCATCCGCTGGCCGCGATCGCGGCGCGGGGGGCGGCGGTGCCGGGTATGGTCTTTACCGCGATCTGCCTCGTTACCGGATCGATCTGGGGCCGACCCGCCTGGGGTACATGGTGGGTGTGGGACGGACGGCTGACCAGTATGCTCGTGCTGCTGTTCCTCTATGCCGGTTACATCGCGCTGGCGCAGGCGGTGGAGCGCGAGGGCGCCTCCGCCCGCATTCCGGCAATCTTCGGGCTGGTCGGCGCGATCAACATCCCGATCATCAACCGCTCCGTGGTCTGGTGGAACTCGCTGCACCAGCCCCCCAGCATCACGCTGGGCAAAAGCGCGATCGATCCCGTTTTCCTCTGGCCGCTACTCGTCGCAACGCTCGGCTTCTCCTTGCTGTTCGGCGGCGTCGTGCTTGCGCGAATGCGCGCGCTGCTGGCCGATTTGCAGGCGGATGCGCGCCTGCGGCGCCGGGCGATGGAGGCGGCCTGATGAAGGAAGCGCTCGACCAATGGGATTTCGTGGTCGCCGCCTACGCGATCGGCGTCGTCGGAACGCTGGCGACGGTCGCATGGAGCTGGTGGGCGATGAAGCGTGCCGAGGCGCGCCGCGAGAAGGCACGACGCAGATGAGCGCGCTCAAGCCAAAGCACCAGCGGCTGGTCCTGGTGGTAATCGCAATGGTAGCGCTGATCGGCGCGGCCCTGCTGGCCGCATGGGCGCTGCGCAGCCAGGCGAATTATTTCTACCTACCCGACCAGATGGAGCAGAACCCGCCCGCACCGGGCCAGGCGGTGCGGCTTGGCGGTATGGTACAGCGCGGTTCGGTGAAGCAGATGGCCGACGGGGTCTCGATCACCTTCACCGTCGGCGGCCGCGGGGCGATCGTGCCGGTGCGCTACAGCGGCATTGTGCCGGACCTGTTTACCGAAGGCTCGGGTGTCGTCGCAGAGGGCTCGCTCGGGCGCGATGGAGTTTTTACCGCGACCAACCTGCTCGCCAAGCATGACGAAAACTACACGCCCCGCGAGATGCAGGGCCTGGATGATGGCACCGCGTCGAAGATGGCGCGCGACACCACGGTCGGCCTTTAGATGATCGCCAATCTCGGTCTCGCCGCGCTATGGCTCGCGACGGCGCTGTGCGTGTTGCAGCTCGTGACCGGTGCGCTGGGTATGCGGGCGGAGGGAGACGATATCGCCCGGCTCGTGCGCCCCGCGGCGATCGTGCAGGGCGGGCTGGTCGCCGTGGCGTTTCTCAGCCTTATCTACGTTTTCGCGATTACGGACCTCTCGGTCGCGCTGGTGGCGGCGAACAGCCATGCCGACAAGCCGATGATCTTCAAGCTGGCGGGCGCATGGGGCAATCACGAGGGCTCAATGCTGCTATGGGTCACCGTTATGGCTGTGGCCGGCGCGGCGATCGCGGCGTTCGAGTATCGTCTGCCCGAACGGACCATGCGCGCCACGCTGGCGGCGCAGGCCTTCGTCGGGCTGGGCTTCTATGCCTTTCTCCTGTTCAGCTCCAATCCGTTCGAGCGGCTGTCGCCTCCGGCCGTCACCGGGGCCGGGCTCAACCCCTTGCTGCAGGACATCGGTCTCGCGTTCCATCCGCCCACGCTCTATTTCGGCTATGTCGGACTTTCGGTCGCTTTCAGCTTCGTCGTCGGCGCGCTGCTCACCCGCCAGGTGACGCCTGACTTCGCCCGCGCGGTCCGCCCGTGGATCCTGGGAGCTTGGGTGTTCCTGACCGTGGGGATCACCGCGGGGAGTTACTGGGCATATTACGAGCTCGGCTGGGGCGGCTGGTGGTTCTGGGACCCGGTCGAGAACGCCAGCCTGATGCCGTGGTTGGCCGGTACGGCATTGCTGCATTCGGTAGGAGTCCTCGCCGCGCGCGACGCGCTGCGGACGTGGACGGTGCTGCTGGGTGTCATCGCATTCTCGATGAGCATGGTCGGCACATTCCTGGTGCGTTCGGGCGTGTTGACCAGTGTGCACGCATTCGCGGTTGATCCGGAGCGGGGGGCCTTCATCCTCGCACTGCTGACGATCTACATCGGCGGGGCATTGACCCTGTTCGCCCTGCGCGCGGGCAGCATCGCGGAAGGGGAGCGGTTCGCGCTGGCCAGCCGCGAAAGCGCGCTGGTGATCAACAACGTCATGCTCAGCGCCATATTGGCGGTGGTGCTGGTGGGCACGCTCTATCCGTTGCTGACCGAGGCGTTCGGCACGCGAGTGTCGGTCGGGCCGCCCTATTTCAACCCGGTCAGCGCGATCTTCGCCGTGCCCATGCTGGTAGTGATGATGGTCGGTCCTCTGCTGCGCTGGCGGCGGGACCGTTTGACGCGTATCGCGAAGCCGCTTGCGCTTGCCGGGGCCGTCACGCTCGTAACTCTGATCGTGTCGATCGCGATGGGCGTAGCGCTGCTTCCGCTACTTGGGCTTGCATTGGGGCTGGGACTGGCGGTGGCAAGCGTCTTGCCGCTGTGGCGCAGGCGGCTGACCCGCACGCCTTTGACGACCTGGGGAATGGTCGTCGCGCACTTTGGAATAGCCGTGGCAGTGCTAGGGATGGCGAGCGAGAGCGGGTTCTCGAGCGAGCGCCTCGTGGCGCTGACCCCGGGCACGGATACGACGATCGCCGGCTGGACCGTCCGGCTCGACGGCGTCGACCCCGTCGCCGGCCCGAACTGGACGGCGCTGGAAGGGCGTATGACCGCACAGCGCGCCGATGGAGCGGTCCACCCCCTGCGGCCCCAGGCGCGCAGTTTCACCGATCCGGTGCAGTCCACGACCGAGAGCGCCTTGCTGACGGCATGGGACGGACAGCTCTACGCCGTGCTGGGAAATGCCGCGGGTGAGGGACGATGGCAGGTGCGCCTGTGGTGGAAGCCCTTCGTCACCCTGATCTGGCTCGGCGGGCTGCTGGTGGCACTGGGCGGCTTGCTTTCGATCGGCGGGCACCTGGTGGTGCGGCGGCGCCAGAGCGCATTTCGCACACGGCTAGCGCAGCGGCGTGCGGATGTAGCGGAACTGGCGGCATGAACCGGCTGGCTTTCCTCGTCCCGCTACTGCTGTTCCTGCTCTTCGCCGGGGTTGCGGGCTATATGCTGACCCAGCCGAAGGACGAGACGGTGAAGAGCGCGATGATCGGACGTCCGCTTCCCGCGTTCGACCTGCCGGGCGAGAGCGAGGACGCGCCGCGCCTCGCCAGCGCCTATTTCGCCGATGGCACGCCGCGGCTTCTCAACGTATGGGCGAGCTGGTGCGTGCCGTGCGTGGCGGAGGCGCCCCAACTCGAGGCGTTGCAACGCGCCGGAGCCCCAATCGTTGGCATTGCGATACGGGACACGCCGGAGGATATCGCCCGCTTCCTCGCCCGAAATGGCGACCCGTACATCCGCATCGCGCGCGACGACATATCCCAGGTGCAGCTTGGCATCGGATCTAGCGGCGTGCCCGAAACCTTCGTCATCGATGGCCGAGGTATTATCCGTTACCAGCATATAGGCGATATTCGGCCGGACGACGTGCCTGTCTTGTTGCGACAGTTGGAGCAGGCGCGGTGAGGGCGCTATTCGTCTGTCTCGCGCTGCTGATATCGGTTCCTGGTCCCCTGCTGGCGCAATCGGCAGTTCCGCCTGCACCCTATGCGAATGCGCAGCTCCCCGATCCCAGGCAGGAAGCCGAAGCGAAGGAGCTGATGGAAACGCTGCGATGCGTTACCTGCCAGTCGCAGTCGATCGCCGACAGCGACGCAGCGATGGCGGGCGACATGCGCCATCAGGTTCGCAGCCGGATCGCCGCGGGGGAGGAACCGGAGGCGATCCGCCGCTCGATGATCGCGCGTTACGGTGACTATATCAGTTACGCCCCTCGCATGGATGGCGCCACCTGGCCCCTCTTCTTGCTGCCTGTGATCCTCCTGCTGGCCGTGGCATTGCTCATCTGGCGGCGGCTCGGCCGCGGAGGAAAGCAGGTCGGATGAGCTGGGTCGCCGCAATCCTTCTTGCGGGGCTTGGGTTCCTGGGCGGCGCGATGCTGCTGAGGCGCGAGCGCGGGCTGTGGACGCTGTTCGCGGCGGCGCTGGTGTTCGGTCTCGCGGGCTTCGCGTGGCAGGCCAGTCCGGCATTACCCTCCGCCCCAGGCCAGTCGATGAAGGATACAGCCTCCGCCGACACGCAAATGATGGAGGCGAGACGTGAATTCTTCGCCGCCACCGATCCTCGTAGCCGCTATGTCCTGACGGCCGATGCTTTCGCCCGCCGCGGCCGGTTGGACGACGCCGCGGGCATGCTGCACAATGCGGTGCAGGAAAATCCGAACGACGGCGAGGCTTGGCTCGCGCTCGCGACCGTCTTGGTCGAGCATGCGGGCGGTCGGTTGGCGCCCCCTTCGCTTTACGCTTTCGAGCGAGCGCAGGCGCTGCTTCCCGGCAATCCCGGCCCCGCCTATTTCCTCGGCATAGCGGCCTTACGCGAGGGGCGGTTCGAGGACGCACGTGAAATCTGGGCGCAAGGTGCGGCGCAGGCGAAGCCCGGAGCGCCGGGGCGCGATCTGCTCGCGATGCGTCTGGCGCAACTGGATGAAATCATCGCCGCCATGTCCGCGGGTGGCACGCGCGGGACACGCCCCTAGCGAAGCGTTGCGCAGGTTCCGGCGTGCTGGTAATCGCGCGCCTCGCAATATGCGCTTGAGCGGAGTCGCGATGATGACCAAGCGCCAAACCACCGGGGCCCCCATTCCATGAGCGAAGTCTCCCTCGACAACCATCGCACGTCCGAAGGTGGCGGCGGTGGCCATCATGGCAGCAATTCCAAGTGGAAACTGGCCGCAGGCGCGATCGGCGTCGTCTTCGGCGATATCGGCACCAGTCCGCTCTACGCTTTCCGCGAAACCTTTGTCGGTCCGCACCCGCTGGCGATCGACCGGCTGCACGTTTTCGGTGTCGTCAGCCTGATCTTCTGGTCGATGACGCTGGTCGTGGCCGTCCAGTACGTTTCCATCCTCATGCGCGCCGACAACAAGGGGCAGGGCGGCAGCCTCGCTCTCGTCGCGTTGATCAGCCGGACCATGGGGCGCAATCGCTATGGCTGGCTGGTGGTGCTGCTCGGCGTGTTCGCGACCTCGCTGTTCTACGGCGACAGCATGATCACGCCCGCCATTTCTGTCCTGTCGGCGGTGGAGGGGCTGACCGTCGTCAACCCGGCTTTGAGCAATCTCGTCATTCCGATCTCGCTGGTCCTGCTGATCGGCCTGTTCATGCTGCAAAAGCGCGGCACGGCAGCGGTCGGCGCGCTCTTTGCGCCGGTGATGATCGTCTATTTTACCGTCATCGCGGTCCTTGGCGTGATCTCGCTGGTCCAGCATCCCGAAATCCTCCTCGCCCTCAATCCGATGTACGCTGTGCAATTCTTCATCAGCGACGGTACGCTGGCGTTCCTGGCACTCGGTTCCGTCGTGCTGGCGGTGACGGGTTCGGAAGCGCTCTATTCCGACATGGGCCATTTCGGTCGCGGGCCGATGCGCCTGTCATGGTTCGGCTTTGTCATGCCGTGCTTGCTGCTGAACTATTTCGGTCAGGGTGCGATGATCGTGTCCCTGAGCGCGCCCGAAGCGGCCGAGGCGATCAAGGCACCATTCTTTACCCTGGCACCGGAGATGCTGCGCTTGCCGCTCGTCTTCCTCGCGACCGCGGCGACCTTCATCGCCAGCCAGGCGGTCATTTCCGGGGCGTTCTCCATCACCCAGCAGGCGATGCAGCTGGGCTTCATCCCGCGCTTGTCGATCCGCCACACGAGCGAGACCGAGGCGGGGCAGATCTACATCCCGAGCATCAACTGGGCGCTGATGATCGCGGTCATCATCCTGGTCCTGTATTTCCGCAATTCGTCGAACCTCGCCTCCGCCTACGGCATCGCCGTGACCGGGGCAGTGACGATCGACACCTTCCTGATGGCCGTGCTGCTGACCGGGGTGTGGAAATGGAAGTGGTGGATCGCGGCACCCGTGGTGCTCGTCTTCCTGATCGTGGACGGTGCCTATTTCGCGGCCAACCTCACGAAGGTGCCCGATGGTGGCTGGTTCCCGCTACTGATCGGTTTCATCACCTTCACCCTGCTCACCACCTGGGCGCGCGGGCGCACGCTGATGCGCAACCGGATGAGCGAGATCGCGCTGCCGATCGAGATTTTCGCGAAGTCCGCGCATAACAGCGCCACCCGCGTGCCGGGCACCGCAATCTTCATGGCTGCGAACCCCAACGGCGTGCCCTCTGCGCTGCTGCACAATATCAAGCACAACAAGGTGCTTCACGAGCGGGTCGTGATCCTGACGGTGGAGATTGCCGACATACCCTATGTCGAGCCGGACCGTCGCTACGATTACAGCGAGCTGGGCGAAGGCTTCTATCGCCTCGTCCTGAATTACGGCTTCATGGAAGAAACCGACGTGCCGCTGGCCTTGTCGCAGATCGATCGCTGCGGTGGATCGTTCGACATGATGAAGACGAGCTTCTTCCTCAGCCGCCAGACGCTGCTTCCGGGCGACCAGCCGGGCATGCCGATCTGGCGCGAGAAGATTTTCGCCTGGATGTTGCGCAATGCGGCGACCGCGATGGAATTCTTCCGCCTGCCGACCAACCGGGTCGTCGAACTGGGCAGCCAGGTGCGTATCTAACTAAGCGTCAACCGCCGGTCGGCGGCTCTTCGCTAACCGCCTCGTCGGTCGCTTCGCTGCTCAGCCCGTGGCGCAACAGCATAGGGATCTGCGCAAAGGTGAAGAGGAAGCTGAGCGGCAGGAAGACCCAAAGCTTCGCCGCCAGCCAGCTGCCGAAATCGAGGTTCCAGCGCAGCGCCTCGTTCAGCGCCGCGAGGAACAGGAAGAACACGCCCCAGTTGCGGCTCAATTTCAGCCAACCTTCGTTCGACAGTCCCTCGAAGGCAGCCTCCAGCAAAATCTTCAGGAGTGCGCGTCCGCGCCACCATCCGATCAGCAGGGCGACCCCGAAGATCGCGTAGATGATCGTGGGTTTGAGCTGCACGAAGACCGGATCGCCGAAGAAAACCGTCAGCGCGCCAAAGCCGACGATGAGCGCGGTGGAGAACCATAGCATGGGCGAGATGCGCCCGAGCCGCCATTTGGAAATGCCCAGCGCAACCACCGACGCCGCCATGAAGGCGAGCGTCCCCTTCACGACGGCCGCGATCTCGAGCACGGAAGAATGGTCCGCCGGCGCGAACCAGCGATAGGTTAGGAAGAAAACCAATAGCGGCCCGTAATCGGTGACGACGCTGAGCCAACCGGAGCCCGGTTTCTTTTTGTTACTGGTGTCTTTCATCACGCAACCCCGGCGATCACGCGCGCGACCAGATCGGGGTCGAACGGTCGCAAGTCGTCGATCTTCTCGCCGACGCCGATCGCGTGAATGGGAAGGCCGTATTGCTCCGCCGCGGCGACCAACACGCCGCCGCGCGCGGTGCCGTCGAGCTTGGTCATGACAAGTCCGGTCACACCGGCGACTTCCTTGAACACATCGATCTGGCTCAGCGCGTTTTGGCCGTTGGTGGCATCGAGGACCAGCACTACGTCGTGGGGTGCCTCGGGATTCAGGCGGCCGAGCACGCGGCGGATCTTGGCCAGTTCGTCCATCAGCTCGCGCTTGTTCTGGAGGCGTCCGGCGGTATCGACCACCAGCGCGTCGATCCCCTGATCGGTCGCTGCCTTGACCCCGTCGAATACGATGCTGGCCGGATCGCCGCCTTCGGCCCCGCGAATGATCGGTGCGCCGATCCGTTCGGCCCAGGTGGCGAGCTGACCGATGGCCGCAGCGCGGAACGTGTCGCCCGCGGCCAGCATGACGCCGTAATCGTCCTCTTGGAACCAATGCGCCAGCTTGGCGATCGTGGTTGTCTTGCCCGATCCGTTGACGCCGATGACCAGAATCACCTGCGGACGGGGGAATGCGGTGATCTCCAGCGGCTTCGCAACCGGGCGCAGGATCGCGGCGATCTCCTCCGCCACCGCTTCCTTGAGCTCGCGCTGGGTGATCTCCAGCCCGAAGCGCTTCTCGCGCAGCTTCTCCCGGATGCGGCCTGCGGCGGCAGGGCCGAGGTCGGAGACGATCAGCGCGTCTTCGATCTCGTCCAGCGTCGCATCGTCCAGCCGCGTGGTGCC